>DAOUMU010000265.1:0-42893 GCA_034409055.1 Anaerolineae bacterium | reverse complement strand
GGATGGGGGAGGGGGGAGGGGGGATGGGGGAGACAGAAGTTGGGTCAACTACCTGTTGGGTTTGGAGCGCTTGCTCTGTTGTAGGTTTGGAGGTTGGAGTTTGGGGTTTGGGGGCTCGGATCTTGGTAGCCGAGCTTATTGGTCGTTCTGGTGGAGACAGCCAACGGCCATAAACCAGCCCCAGGCCAAGTTGGGTCAGCCAGCCAAGGAGAAAGGTTTGTTCGGTGGCCGCCATAGCGGTGTAGGCCAGGGGATTGAAGCCCAGCCAGACATCAAACACAGCGACCACCTGGGACAGAAGGCCAAGCATCAGATAAATTAGAGAAGCGGTAAAAAATTTTTTGGCAATGGATGGCATTTGATCACCAGATGAATTATACCGAACATCCTTTGAATATCAATTTTAACTGGTAGACCATTGCCAGAAGTGCGTACACCTGTTATACTTGACTTAAGCACTATTTATTGGATAGACTGAAGAGAGTGTGTGACTGTTTGACCACCCTGAATAAAATGTGATCGAAAGTGTTGTCATCACTATTTTTGGAGTATAATTCCTTTAGGAGATGGCCATGACAATTCTATCCGCATACAAGAGTGATGTAGGTCGCCAACGCCAACAAAACGAAGATTACATATGGGTCAACGAGCAAACAAGGCTTTACATTGTGGCCGACGGTATGGGTGGTCATGAAGCCGGCGATGTAGCCAGTCAACTGGCTGCGACCACAGTGGGTCAGATGGTTACCGGTCAACTCAAGGCCAAAACCGAGCCGCTTTCCACAGCCGCCATCAGAGAGCTGATGACAGAGGCGATTGAAGCGGCTAACGAAACGGTCTTCAACGCGGCCAAAGAGGCCGGACAAAAACGGCGTATGGGGGCTACCATCGTCATGGCTTTGGTACGACCACCGGTTGCCTATATCAGCCACGCCGGAGATGCCCGGGCTTACCTGGTTCGGGGCCCCATTTTAATGCAACTGACTGAAGATGATTCTTGGGGGGCCCAGTTAGCTGCGGCAAACTCGCGGACCAAGGCTAACACCCAGAAGCGCAAACTTGACCATATTTTGACCAAGGCAGTGGGTCAAGACTCGTTGTTAAAACCGTCCTTCACAGAAGTGAGAGTCGCTTCGGGCGATTGGCTGCTCCTATGCAGTGATGGCCTGTGGAACATGGTGGCAGATGAGCAAACCCTGGCCGAACTGCAAAAGGCCGATGACGACCCAAGTCAGGCGGTCGAAGCTTTAGTGGCGGCGGCTAATGATGCCGGTGGCAAAGATAATATCTCGGTGGTGGCCATCAAGATAATCTCCTCGAAGCGTTAATGGTTTCTCTATAGCCTACCCCCTCCAAGTCTCCAACCCCTTGAATTCCTCGCTGAAGCCACATAATACTTCTCCTGTTTGCGAACAAAAAAAATATCTTGACATCCAGCTTCATATATGTTATAATTGCTTTCAATTATACCCCCTCCCCCTTGGGGGGGGATAGAAAGCGGGGCGAGTATTATGGCTGACGAAGAGACCACAAAAATCATTAACCGGTTAAAAAGTATCGAGGGCCACGTGCGTGGCATCGAAAAAATGGTTGAAGATGGTGTTTACTGTGTTGACATTGTCAACCAGATTAACGCCGTTCAAGCCGCCCTGCACAAGGTCAGCGCCCTGGTGCTCGACCGTCACCTGCACACCTGCGTCACCACCGCCATCCGTGGTGATAACCCGGATGAACGAGAGCGGGTGATTGGTGAGATCATGGAACTATTTAATGCTAAGGAGAAAAGCTGAGTCGTGTTACGTATTACGTGTTGCGTGAACTAACGGAACAGGCAATACGGAGTGATAATCCTCCCCAAGAGGGTAAATTTTAACTTACAAAGCAACTATTCAAAAATGCAACTACCTACCATGTCATTCTGAACAGGTGAAGAATCCCCAAGGTTTTGGTAAAATAGACCTCTTTTGGGCCAAAGTTTCGGAGATTCCTCGTCGCTGCGCTCCTCGGAATGACATAAGGGCAGGCAGTTACCCAAAAATGATTTCAGGGAGAAAAACGATGACAACAAAAACTTTCAAAGTTCCAAATATTTCTTGTGGGCATTGTGTCCATGCGATTCAAAACGAGGTAGGTGAATTAGAAGGGGTCAAAAGTGTTGTGGCTTCCCAGGAAACCAAAATGGTTACCGTAGAATGGGCAGAACCACCCCAGACATGGGAGAACATCAAGGCCCTGTTGGAAGAGATCAACTATCCGCCCGAGGCTTAAAGCCAGAATTTTGGAGTTATCAGTAAAGTGATTCGAACAAAAATCAACTGGTATTCATTATCATTGTTATTGACTCTCATCCTGGCCCTGGCCGGTTGTAGCGGTCAGGCCGGCCAATCGGCCTCTGAGGTGGTCACCCCAGAAACGCTCAATCTATCGGTTGACGTAGACGTGACCACTGTCCAAGATGTGCGTGATCGGGCGGACGTGGTCGTGATCGACGTGCGTGAAGACTGGGAATACAATAGCGGGCACATTCCCGGGGCGGTCTGGCTACCACTGGGAGAGATTCCCAATCGACTGGATGAAATACCCCGCGATAAAACGGTGATCGCCGTTTGTCGCAGCGGTAACCGCAGCAGCCAGGCCACCAACTTTCTGCGCCAGCAAGGTTTCCAGAACATTCACAACATGCAGGGGGGGATGATTGCCTGGGATCAGGCCGGCTACACGATAGAGAAGTAATGCATAAATATGGAAAGTGTAGCGCGGCGAAACCACAACCGAAAGCGTCAAGCATAGAGCATGGAGCGGGAAGCGTAGAGCGCAAAAATCAGTTCACGCAACACGCAATACGTAACACGAGGAGGTAACTGATGACTGCTCAAAAGCAAATTACAATGCCCGTGATTGGCATGACCTGCGCCAATTGCGCGGCCACCATCGAACGAAACGCTAAAAAAGTCGAAGGCGTCGACGATGCCGTAGTCAATTTTGGCAATGAAAAGGTGACGGTCACCTACGATCCGGCTGCGGTCACGCCGCAGGCCGTTATCGACCGTATCAGGCGAGCCGGCTACGATGTGCCGGTGGCGACGCTCGAATTGCCCATTACCGGCATGACCTGCGCCAATTGCGTCAACACGGTCGAACGCACCCTCAACAAAAAAGTCCCCGGTATTTTGGAGGCCAACGTCAACTTTGCCACCGAAAAAGCCACGGTCAAGTACATCCCCGGTACGGTCACCCGGGCGGATATGGTGGCCGCCATTGAGCGGGCCGGGTATGGGGTGGTGCAGGTTGACTCCGAGGCGGAACTGGTCGACGCGGAAAAAGAGGCCCGAGAACGGGAGATTAAAGACCAAACCCGCAAACTGTGGGTGGGCCTTATCTTTGCCTTGCCCCTCTTCCTGTTCAGCATGGCCCGCGATTTTGGCCTGGTGGGGCCTTGGGCCCACGCGGCCTGGGTCAACTATCTCTTTTTCCTGCTGGCCACGCCGGTTCAGTTTTACACCGGCCGGGATTACTACACAGGCGGTTTCAAAAGCCTGCGTAACAAGTCGGCCAATATGGATGTGCTGGTAGCCCTGGGTTCCTCGGTGGCCTACTTTTACTCCATTGTGGTTACCACCGGGTTACTGGGCGGACACGTCTACTTTGAAACCTCGGCGGCCATCATCACCTTGATTAAGGTGGGTAAACTGCTGGAAGCGCGGGCCAAGGGCAAAACCAGCGAAGCCATCAAAGCCCTGATGGGCCTGCAAGCCAAAACGGCCCGCGTGGAGCGGGATGGGGTAGAGGTTGACATCCCCACCGACCAGGTCCAGGTAGGCGATATCGTCATCGTCCGGCCCGGCGAAAAAATTCCGGTGGATGGCCTGGTCATTAGCGGCCAGTCGGCGATAGATGAGTCCCTGCTGACCGGCGAGAGTTTACCCGTTGACAAAAAAGTAGGCGACGAGGTCATCGGCGCTACCCTGAACAAGCAGGGCTTGCTTAAAATAGAGGCCACCAAAGTTGGCCGGGAGACGGCCCTGGCCCAGATTGTCCGCCTGGTCGAAGAGGCCCAGGGCTCCAAGGCCCCCATCCAGGCCCTGGCCGACCAGGTGTCAGCCGTATTTGTGCCGGCCGTTATTGCCATCGCCCTCCTCACCTTTATTGTCTGGCTGGTCGGTGGGGCCGGCTTTACCCCGGCCCTGGTACGGCTGGTGGCGGTGCTGGTCATTGCCTGTCCCTGTGCCCTGGGACTGGCCACACCGACCGCCATCGTCGTGGGCATGGGCAAAGGGGCCGGTCAAGGCATCTTGTTCCGCAGCAGCGCGGCCCTGGAACGGGCCCACGCCCTCGAGGCGATTGTGTTGGACAAAACCGGCACCATCACCAAAGGGGAGCCGGCCGTGACCGATATTGTGGTCAGTGATCAGTGGTCAGGGGCCAGTGGTCAGCCGTTAGCCGTTAGCGGTCAGCATTCAGTGGTCAGCGGTCAGGAATCAGCAACCGGCAATCAGCAGCCGGTAATCCCAAATTCACAATTCACAATTCTCCGACTGGCTGCCTCTGCTGAACGAGGTTCCGAGCATCCGTTGGGTGAAGCCATTGTCCGGGCGGCCCGGGCACAAGGCTTGAATCTGAGCGAACCGGCCAGCTTCGAGGCCATTACCGGCCATGGGATCGCCGCTGAAGTTGAAGGGCATAAGGTTCTGCTGGGCAATTCGCGCCTGATGGAGCGGGAAAAAGTGGCCCTCAACGGTCTGGGCGAAAAAGTGACCGAACTGCAAAACCAGGCCAAAACAGCCATGTGGATGGCCGTTGACGGTCAAGCGGCGGCGGTGATTGGCATTGCCGACACCCTCAAAGAAGGTTCCCAGGAGGCTGTGGCTGCCCTGAAGGCGATGGGCTTGCAGGTGGTCATGATGACCGGCGATAACCAGGCCACGGCCGAGGCCATTGCCGCCGAGGTGGATATTGACCGAGTATTCGCCGAGGTGTTGCCCGGCGATAAGTCGGCCAATGTAGCCAAATTGCAGGCAGAGCGACTGGTCACGGCCATGGTCGGGGATGGCATCAACGACGCGCCCGCCCTGGCCCAGGCCGACGTAGGCATTGCCATCGGCACCGGAGCCGACGTAGCCATGGAGACAGCCGGCATCACCCTCATCAGTGGCGACTTGCGAGGCGTGGTCCGGGCCATCCGCCTAAGCCGGGTCACGATGCGGACCATTAAGCAGAACCTGTTTTGGGCCTTTGCCTACAACGTGCTGCTCATTCCGGTTGCGGCCGGGGTGTTATCCTTCTTCCCCAGCCTGCCGGTTTATCTGCGCGAGCTGCATCCTATTGCCGCCGCCTTTGCGATGGCTTTTAGTTCGGTGACAGTGGTCACGAATAGTTTGCGCCTGCGCCGCCAAAAGATTTGAGGTGAGGCTTACTTTCAAGTTTAACCGATTATTTAATTTGGGTGTGTTTCATTTGATCAGAACATTTCATCGTGTTGCGTGTTACGTGTTACGTGCCAAAAAAACACGCAATAACACGCAACACGTAACAACAACTGTTCGATTCATTTGAAACACACCCATTTAATTTGTGATTCTTGACGCGTTTCTAAGACTTTGCCGGATAACTCTTGAATACGCCCCCGCCCGCACTGGCGGTGATCGTCAGGGTCCCTGCGGCAGGCCCAACATCGTCTATCGTGACCACTGGACAAGTGCCACTGCAAGACGATATCGTTTGCGATTGGTGACTCTGCGAGTCCGTAATCGTCAGGTCAGTCGTGGCCGAAACCGTAACGGTCA
This sequence comes from Anaerolineae bacterium, assembly GCA_034409055.1. Lineage (GTDB taxonomy): Bacteria > Chloroflexota > Anaerolineae > 4572-78 > J111 > DAOUMU01. Next base: position 37,110 of record DAOUMU010000265.1, on the reverse strand, counting down.
CCTTGATCGTATTTCCAGAGCCACCACCAGTCCGCACCACTTCCACGTTGGTAATCACGCCGGGGTCGTTCTTCAGGAATATCGTGACCCGAGTAAAAACATCACCCACGGCCGGACCCAACATGAGCAAAATGGCGATGACCACCACGGCGACCAGGACAAGAATAAGGGCATATTCAACCAAACCTTGTCCTTTTTCATTGAGTCTTTTAAATAAATCCATAATAATACCTCACTACGGTAATAATATTGAAGCAGCGATGATCAACCAGCCTTATCCCTTATGATAATTTTAGCAAATATTTGGAGAATATGCTATCTCAAATATTAATAATTGATGATGATATAATAACTCTAATTTAGAGTCTTTAACCATAAGAAAAAGTTATGGGGGATTCGCTTAAAAAATGGAAATCGTTACGAAATCAACCCTGACTTGCCCGGCGTGTGGCTTCGCAGAACTTTTGGATATGCCCACGGATGCTTGCCAGTTTTTCCACAAGTGCGCCGGTTGCGGTACTGTCCTCAAACCAAACCCGGGCGATTGTTGTGTCTTTTGCTCGTATGGAGACGTACCCTGCCCGCCAATACAGTTGGAGAAATCCGAAGAAAAATGAACAACGTCACCGTTCTCGTCATTGACGACGAGGAAAACATTCTCAACCTGGTCACTGCCTACCTGCAGGCCGAGGGATACACAGTCCATACGGCTATGGATGGGCTAACGGGGCTGAAGGCCGCCCAGAAGCTCAAGCCCAACCTGATTGTCCTGGACATTATGCTGCCGGGCATGAATGGTTTGGATTTGCTGCAGCAACTTCGGCGAGAGTCGGACGTGTACGTCATCATGCTGACGGCCAAATCAGAGGAAACCGATAAAGTGATCGGTCTCTCGCTGGGGGCAGACGATTATTTGACCAAGCCCTTCAGCCCCCGCGAATTGGTCGCCCGAATCAAAGCCGCCTTGCGCCGCTACGGGACTCAAAACGGTAACGCTGCTAACAGCCAGGTGTTAGCCTTCGAGCACCTGCGGATTGACGTGGATGCCCGCCGGGTTTGGAAGGATGACCAACCCGTCGAGTTGACCACGATTGAATTTGACCTACTGCATGCCCTGGCCGAACATCCAGGCCGGGTCTTGAGCCGGGAGCAGTTACTGGAGCGAGTCTGGGGCTACGATTTTTACGGTGAAGACCGGGTGGTAGATGTGCACCTGGGGCATATCCGCAAGAAGATTGAAACGAACCCGTCTCGCCCGGAGTTGATTGTCACCGTGCGCGGTGTCGGGTATCGTTTCGAGGACAGTCCCCTATGAACGCCCTCCTCAAAAAGTTAAACGACAAAATTTCCAAAACCCGGTTAATCTGGAAATTAATGGCCTCTTACTTAATCGTCATCTCTGTTGGCCTGATCACCTTAGCCGTGGCCGCCGAGTCGGTGGCCCCCACGGCCTTCAACCGGCACATGATGGACATGCGGGGGATGATGCAGGGTCGGATGGGACCCGGCATGGGCATGCAACTCCTGGAAGCCGACCTGTTTGCTAACTTTCGAGCGGCCATGAGCGAGGCCTTGTTCTGGGCCACGGTCACGGCCCTGGTGAGCGCGGTTGTCGTCAGCATCTTCGTCTCTCGACGGGTGGTAACCCCTATCCGCCAGATGATGCAGGCCAGTCGTTACATCGCCGCCGGCCACTACCGGGAACGGGTTGAGGTGGCCAGCAATGACGAGCTGGGCCAATTGGGCCACAGTTTCAACCAGATGGCGGCTACGTTGGAGCAAACGGAGACCATGCGGCGTGATCTGATTGCCAACGTCACCCACGAATTGCGCACGCCTCTGTCCAGCATCAAGGGTTATATGGAAGGACTGATCGACGGCGTGTTGCCCGCTCAACCAGATACCTACCAACAGGTCTATCGCGAGGCCGACCGCCTGCAACGCCTGGTGAACGATTTGCAAGAATTGAGCCGGGTAGAAGCAGGCGCATTTGAGCTGGATCGTCGTCCACTGGCCATAGCAGACCTGATCCGGCAAACAACAGCTCGCCTGTGCCCCCAATTTGAGGAGAAAGAAGTCGCCCTCAACCTGGAACTGCCCCCCGATCTGCCCCCGGTTATGGCCGATGAGGATCGTCTCAGTCAAGTTTTACTCAACCTAATAGGCAACTCCTTACAGTACACCCCCGGTGGGGGCACGGTAACGGTTGCGGCTGAGTGGCCAGCCTGGCCTCAGAAATCATCCCCCAAGCAAACACCCACTGGCGTACACCTGCTGGTGACCATCAGAGATACCGGCATCGGCATTCCGGCCGAGCACTTACCGCACCTGTTTACCCGCTTCTACCGGGTCGATAAATCACGCAGCCGGGCCGGGGGTGGCAGTGGCATTGGTCTGACCCTTGCCAGACACCTGGTTGAAGCCCATGGCGGTCACATCTGGGCTGAGAGCGAGGGTGAAGGCAAAGGAGCCATCTTTGCCTTTTCCCTGCCCGTTGCCTAGAGATTGGAGATTAAGCACAACACCTTGATTTGATTTTTGCCGATCAAGTTTCAAACCGCAGCGCCCTCAACGCAGACAAGCTTGTCAGCCTGGCCGGTATCTACGTACAGATCACTGCCTACCTGGATCACACCCCGGCCGATTTGATTGTGGCTCAAGATGGAGTCACCAATCTACTCAGTGCCACCTCGCTATTGCCGGCCAACACGGAAGATTTGGCCCGGGGTGTACCCGGCATCGGCCAACTCACGCCTATTATTTCCCAATTCGTCATTCCAAATCTTTACACAATCTTTATAAAACCTTCGTCGTAACTTCAAATAAATCCTCTATACTGTGCTCAATGACATTTCATAAGATAGGAGGAATTTAGTCATGATGGGTTTTGGTTTAGGAATGGGCACTTTTGGGCTACTATGGATGTTGCTGTTTTGGGGCGGATTGATCGTCCTCGCCATCTGGCTGGTCAGCCTGCTTTTTCCCACCGCAAAGAAACCAGGTGGCGACGATGCTGCATCACTCTCGGCCACAGAAATTCTTAAGGAGCGCTACGCACGAGGCGAGTTAACTCGAGAACAGTATCAGGAAATGTTACAAACACTTAAACAATAATTGATGGGTTAAGCAATATTGTGAAACTCTTTACAGAATCTTCATACAACCCTTAAAGAAACTTCACATACCGCTGATAAGATAAAACTGTAACCAATCAACAAATGCAAACTTTTCTTGGAGGAAATAAATAATGAACAACTTAAAACGATGGTCTGTAATAATCATGACCAGTGGCCTGATTGCCTTACTACTGGTCAGCTTTTTGGTCATAGCTCCCGTCTTTGCTCAAGGTCCCGGGGGGATGATGGGGCGAGGCATGATGGGTGGCTTCGGTTATGGTGGCGCGACGCCCGGTGGTTACGGCCCCGGTGGGATGATGGGCTACACGCAGGGCTACACTAGCACAACCCCCTACGGTTACGGCCCCGGCTGGAGGGGCGGTTATGGCCCCGGTCACATGATGGGCGGTTGGGGTGGTCCCGGCTGGAGGGGTGGCTATGGCCCCGGTCACATGATGGGTGGTTGGGGCGGCCCCGGTTGGGGGGGCGGCTATGGTCCTGGTCATATGATGGGTTATACCGGCACAGCGCCCTGCGGTGTTGGCTATGGCTGCGGTACGGCTGGTAGTATGATGGGGGGTGGCAGTAGTCCCTTCTTTGCTACCGCACCACTGACCGTGGCCGAAGCGACCGAAGCTGTTAACGCCTTCCTGGTCAGCCTGAATGACAGCAACCTGGCCTTGGGCGAAGTGATGATCTTCGACAACCACGCCTACGCCCAGATTGTAGAAAAGGATAGCGGTATCGGGGCCATGGAAGTGCTGGTTGATCCGGTCACCAAAGCCGTCTCTCCCGAAATGGGACCGAATATGATGTGGAATCTCAAATATGGCATGATGGCCGGTTACGGAATGGGGGGGCGTTTTGGTTATAACCAACCGGGCAATGTTACCCCAGGCGCAGTCTCGGCTGAGATGCCGGTTACGCCGGCTGAAGCGGTTGAAGCGGCCCAGGCTTATCTGAGCACCTTTGCCGGCAACAACCTGGAAGTGGACGAGCATGCCGATCCCTTCTATGGCTACTATACCCTCCACGTCAACCGGGACGGTGAAACAATCGGTATGCTCAGTGTGAACGGCTACACCGGTCAGGTCTTCTTGCACACCTGGCACGGCAACTTCATTGAAATGACCGAGAATCACCCCGAATGAGGATAGAGATTACGTGGCCAACTGCACCGGCCCGATTTGCCCTTTCTCGATTTAAAGAAAGTATCATGCCTACGATGACAAATTCGTAACTACCTACCATGTCATTCTGAACGAGCGCAGCGAGTGAAGAATCCCCAAGGTTTTGGTAAAGTAGATCTCTTTTGGGCCAAAGTTTCGGAGATTCCTCGTCGCTGAGCTCCTCGGAATGACATGAGGGTAGGTAGTTACACAAATTCTATCTTAACGGAGGCAAATATTATGACAACTGATTTCGGGCTTCGGGTGACCCTAAACGTCCCCTACGAGGAGGCCATTGAACAAGCCACGGCAGCTTTGAAGGAAGAAGGCTTCGGCGTTCTGACCGAGATTGACGTTAAAGCCACGCTCAAAAACAAGCTGGATGCCGACTTTCGACGCTATGTTATTTTGGGGGCCTGCAATCCCAATCTGGCTTACCAGGCTCTGCAACAGGAGCTAGAAATCGGCCTGTTGCTGCCTTGCAACGTGATCGTGTATGAAACGGATGAAGGCCAATCCGTGGTGTCCATCGTTGACCCGCTGTCTATGTTGGGGGTGGTGGAAAGCGAATCGTTACAGAAAGTGGCCGATGAAGCCAATGTCCGCCTAACGCGTGTCACCGAGAAGTTGGCCAGTCTTTAGGCTCGTCCGGTCGATCAGCCATCCCCCACCCGATGTGGTGGGGGATGGCACATATGAGGTAAAAGTATGAAATCTCGCTTCATCATTTTGATAACATTACTCTTCTTAGCCTCAATAGTGGGGGTCAGCGCCTGCGCCGGTTCAGCCGGGACAAGGCAGGTGGAGTTAACTCTGGCTCCTGAGTCGACCTTGCCAGATTTTGTTCAGGACGCGCCACCGCAGGTGAAGGAAGCCTATCGCTTCGCCATTGCCAACCCCGATGTACTGAGCGCCTTCCCCTGCTACTGTGGCTGCGGGGCAGTGGGCCATCAGAACAATTTGGATTGCTACATTAAAGAAATCCGGCCTGATGGGGCCATCGAGTTTGAAAACCACGCTTTTGGCTGAAGCATCTGCATTGACATCACGCGGGACGTGATGCGGTTGATGCGTGAAGGCAAAGACGTGAAAGAGATCCGGTCTTACATAGAGGCCGAGTATAGCCAGTACGGTCCCCCAACCAACACAGAACCGGTTCAATGAGACGTCCCCGACTGCTGAGTTTACTTCCTTTTATGGGCCTGGCCCTGGTCGTGTTGCTGGTTCCAGTACCTTTCTTCACCGAACCGATCACCCACCAGGTGACAATGACTGCCGAGCAGTTCGCCTTCGATCCGCCGGTGCTGCGCGTCAACCGGGGTGATCGGGTGCTGCTCACCCTGCAAGCCACTGACGTGGTGCATGGCTTCCATCTGGACGGCCATGATATCGAAGTGCGGCTGGAACCGGGTCTTTCCCAACAAGTTGAATTTGTAGCTGAACGGGTGGGCAAGTTTCGCTATCGCTGCGCAGTCAGTTGTGGCACCCTCCATCCTTTTATGATCGGCGAACTGGTTGTCGGTCCTAACCTGGTGTTTGCCCGGGCTGTTGGGCTGATGTTGGTCGCCCTAACAGCCACTTTTTTCTATCTCTGGCGTTTCCCGCCGCGTGAACCGGGAGACGTCCCATAATCAGCATAGAGGAGGATACAATGAGCAAGAAGAAGTATCATCGCCAAAGAAAACAGCAGCCGTCACCACGCCAGGTTCCCTGGCTTTGGTTGGCCATCACGGCAGCAGTATTGTTAATCATCGGGGGGGGCATCATGATGTGGCCCACTGCCAATTCTCAACCAACGGCCGCCCCTGAGATGGCCGGCGCCCCCCGCCTGGCAGTTGACCAAACCGTCATTGATGAAGGATATGTCAAGCTTGACACACTAGTGCGTACGACCTTCCGTCTACACAACGTCGGGGATCAACCCCTGACAATCCTGGGTGAGCCCCAAGTTGAGTTGATAGAGGGCTGTTGACCGCCCCGAGCTGTCGTCAGTTCGACGACCATCAAGCCCGGACAGGAAGCCTTCTTGACCATGGATTATATGATGCACGCTGGCATGGATGGTCCCCACGAGTTTCATGTCCACCTGCGCACCAACGATCCGGCTGAACCGGAGAAATTGTTGGTAGCCAAATCTGACTGGGGACCGTAATGATCTGGCGCTTTGAGTTGACTCGATTCTCAGGGCTGAAAACAGTGCTCAAATCGCGAGCCTTTCAGCCGGCATTGATGCTGCTCACGCTCTTTTTCTTTGTCATCGCCATCCTGGCCGGTTTTTTCGGCACGCCGGCCGGGAGTCATAACTTCGGCATCATCTTTGTCTGGATTGTGTGGTGGGCGCTGCTCATCATCGTGATGGTGCCCTTCTTCGGACGGATGTGGTGTACCATCTGCCCCATCCCCGGCCCCGGCGAGTGGCTGCAGCGGCGGGGTATTATCCGGCGCACACCGGGTCGACTCCGCACCCTGCGCTGGCGCTGGCCGCGCCAATTGCGTAACATCTGGCTGCAGAACTTTGGGTTTCTGGCAGTGGCCATTTTCAGCACAGTCATCCTCACCCGGCCAAGCGTCAGTGCCTGGGTGTTGTTGGGAATGATCTCCCTGGGTGTGATCTTGAGCATCTTCTATGAGAATCGAGTCTTCTGCCGCTACGTTTGTCCCGTGGGCGGCTTTATCGGCCTCTACTCTCTCACCTCAAGCATCGAACTACGAGTCAAAGATACCCAAGTCTGCCGGGATCACCCGACCAAAGACTGCCTTGTTGGTAATGGGCACAGCTACGGTTGCCCCTGGGTTGTGTTTCCCGGTCACTTGGAGCGCAATACCTATTGCGGCATGTGTACTGAGTGCCTCAAGGCTTGCCCTAAAGATAATGTGGCGATCAACCTGCGTCCTTTTGGAGCCGACCTGCTCGTGGCCAAGGGGCGCAGCCTGGACGAAGCTTACAAAGGGCTGATTATGCTGGCCTGCGCCATGCTCTACAGCGGGGTGTTGCTGGGACCGTGGGGTTGGCTGAAGGACTGGGCGAATATGGAGACGCTGCGCCACTGGGCCGCCTATGCCACAGGTTTCCTGGCCATTAACCTGCTGGTGGTTCCGGGCCTTTTCTGGCTAACGGCCGCAGCAGCCCGGGTGGTAGCCCGGTTACAAGTGCCGGTCAAACGCCTCTTTGTGGACTATGCTTACAGCCTGGTGCCGATGGGCTTGACCGGCTGGATTGCCTTTAGCTTTAGCTTTGTTTTCGTCAATGGCTCGTATGCGGCCTCGGTCCTGAGTGATCCTTTCGGCTGGGGCTGGAACTTGTTCGGCACCAGGTCCGTGCCGTGGACACCGTTGTGGCCAGGCCTGGTAACAATCTTGCAAGTGGGTCTTCTGTTGGTCGGGTTGGTTTTCTCGGTGGTCATCGCCTACCGCATTGGTCGCCAACATGCCCGGACGGATGCCCAAGCCTGGCGCGGCGCGCTGCCGGTATCGAGCTTTTTGGCCGGGGTCACCGCCGTCTTCTTATGGTTGTATCTGGGATGAAGCCTATGGCTGAACTGCGTTCTGAGCCTGGCCAGGAGCGGCCCCCTACGGACCTGGAAAACGACAAGAGAGGGGGCGAGTTGGTTGCCCTCATTGCCTTAATCGTAATCCTGGTCGTGTTACCGGCCGCGGCCCTTGGTTATCAATTCGTCTTTCGTACAACCCTGGCCGAGGTGCGGACCATTGACATCGTGGCCGCCGCGCCCGAGGCGGGTGGTTTTCAACCGGATGCCATCCGGGTGGCCGCTGGAGAAACGGTTCGACTTCGCTTTTCCGTTCCTGATGTAACTCATGGCATTGCCATTGGGCCGGGTCTGGGGCTGGACTTGGGGCAGCTTGATCCAGGCGAGGTTAAGGAAATAGAAGTGACTTTTGACCGGGGAGGACGTTACACCCTCTATTGCAATACCTGGTGCAGCCTCAACCACTGGCGGATGCGGAGTACAATTGAAGTCTATGATCCGGCGAATCCCGACACTCTGTTCGTGAGCGACTCGTCCGATCCGATTATGGAATCGCTGGCGGCCCGGAACGTGGACATTGACGCTCCTCATGAAGCGCCGGTGATACCCACGAAGCGGCCCTCGGCTGCACGAGGAGCCAGGGTCGTTAAGCAGTTGGGACAAGCCCTGCCGGTTGAACTGACCGGCCGGGTATGGCGACAGACCCATAGCCCGGCCGAGGCATGGGCCTTACTGATTCAAGCAGACCTGGACGAGATTGAGGCCTGGGACGCCGTAGCTTACCTATGGCTCGCAAATATCGACGAGGCCCGCCTGCCTGTAGCCGCAGCGCTTTATGCCAAAAACTGCGCGGCCTGTCACGGGGAGGACGGCGACGGGCGTGGTCCTGCCGCCGACGCGCTGGCTGCGCAAAATGTGAACCAGCACGGTGATATGAACATGGCCAAGGGGCCAATCGCTTTTACCGACCCAGGCCTGATGTTAGGTGGAAGCGGTGACATTTACTATGCCAAATTGCGCCGGGGTGGAATGGGCACCAGCATGCCCAGCTTTGGTCCAGTCTTCACGCCGGACGAAACATGGCTGTTGGTTGATTATTTATGGACGTTTGTTTTTGAAAGAGATTTTGCCCAAAATGGGGGATAACTGTTTCAATAGGACGATATGTCCATCTTGTTGTAAGCCCAATCGTTGCCAACGCAAGCGGGGAGACTCGACCTCAAACCAATCGTAAATCGTAAATCGCAAATCGCAAATTGATAGTCTTACTCAACGATGAATACACCCAGGGAGTGCAATTCACCTTCGACATAAAGCTCCAAAATCCAATCACCGGCGGGCAGTGGTTTACCCCCATTGTCGATAAAGTAATCAAACACCCCACTTTCAGGGCCGGTCCAGGCCGAGGCAGTTCTTGAAATCTCCTTATCGTTCAAATACCAGACTCGCTCCCAGGTATACTCTGTTGACATACCGCTGTAGTCAAAAATGGCATGTACTTCTGTAATACCTTTGGTAAACAAAAAGCCGGGGCCGATGGGTTCATATGCCTCGCTTACGTCCAAAGCAAAGGTAATTTCACCGATTTCGGGCTGACTTGCCACGGAGAGATTATCACCGCCAGGTGAAATCGAGTCACCCAAACTTGTTTGCGTGGCCTCAGTACCAGCCGTATCAGCAGCGTTAGCATCGGGTTCAACCGTCATGCCTGGGACGGGGGTAAACGTGGCAGTTGGTTCAGCCGGAGACATCTCTAAAACCGAGGTTTCATTTTGACTGGATGACGGCGAGTCAGCCACCTGGTTGTCCGCCTGATCGCGGGCTAGAAAGGAACCGCAGCCAACTAACAAGATTGCATATAGCCACAGAACATAGCCGATGATGTTCATCGACCATCGTTGTTTTTTAGGTTTTGGTGATTGAGTAGATTGTGACCACATTATCTCTTAACTCTGGGGCAACACAAATTAGCAGGAAAAGATGCGAAGCCGACCTTCCCGGAAGCTGCTTTGGAAGGTAATTACCATCGTTTCAAGGTGGTTTCGCCTTAAATCTAAGCTTCCGGGAAGGTTCTATTCCACTGATTTGTGTAGAGCCTCTTAACTATTTATTGCGTCCTCTACCGCCGCCGTTGCCGCCGCCATTGCCGCCGCCGTTACCACCGGCATTGCCCCGGCCGTTGCCGCCATCATTAGGACGACCACTGACCCCATTACCTTGGCCGTTGCCGCCGCTATTGCCGCCGCTATTACCGTGACCATTGCCGCCGCCGTTACCATTACCATTTCCTTGCCCAACCAGGTCGGACGGGTTCGTGTCAGGTCTGCCACCAGGGGTATTGCCCCGGTTCTGACCGGGGGGACCATCGTTGTCAGGGCCACCCTTTTTGGATACGTCATCCTTATCCGGTGGACCGGCATGATCCGGTCGATTGCCATTCCCATTACCGACAGCGCCCGGATGCAGGCCATTGTCTTTCAAGACATTGCCCCAACCGGAGCCGTGGACCAAATCCAGCAAATCACTGGGGGTCATGTCCAGCATATCGGCGAAGAAGTAGGCCTTAGTAATGTTCCCAAAACCATTTCCGGCCTGATGCAGGTCCATAATCTCGTCATACTCTACCTCAAAAAATTTGGCAATCGTCTTGGCCACAGGATGCTGCCCAGTGGGCTCCTCAGCGGGAGGTTCCTCTGTAGGCTCCGGGACAGGCTCATTTTTCCCGGACATAATTGTGCCCAGGTTGTTGCCTCTGCTGGTTGCGTCGACCGGGTCTCCATTTTCATCCAGGTCAAAACTGTCGCCCAGGCTGTTACCTTGTGGCTGCTGCAAAGGAGGGGCTGCTTGAACCACAGAAACAATACTTAACAACAAAATAAGGCATAAGGTGAAAATTAATAAATTCTTTTTGCGAAACATTTTAACATCTCCTGAACGTTCCTAATAAATTTTTTATAAGTTAATCTAAAATTAGACAAGCTGGTTTATACCCGGGTTATATATTTCTCAGCTTGTTTCGTGCTCTTCGTCAATAATCAAGACATGCCAACTTTGGCAGGTGGGACAATACCACCAAACCACTTTATGTCCCCTGATAGAGAGATGGATCAAGCTATTTCCCCAGACCCGATCACCGGTGGTCGGACAACGAGCCAGGACTCGGAAGTTTTGTTTTTGGGCATACATCAAGGTGCTCATATTATTATCTCCTTGGGCAACTTCTCTGTTATTATCGTCAGCGATTTCTTCTAATAGTCAAACAGAATCACAGGGATTTTTCAAACATCCTCTAATCAGGCAGTGGTTAAACCTAATTGGTTCATTTCCAGGCCATATACTTCTTTGCTTGTTTCTTGAACTTCCACCGTCGAGACATGCCATCCCCGGCAAGCCGGACAGTGCCACCAGGTGGCCTGTCCGCCCGGCATAGAGACTTGTTTCCAGTCGCAACCTACGACCCACTGGCTGGTAGTTGGACAGTGGGACAAAACTGAGTGATTTTGGGCTTGTTTATCTATTTTTAGCATCTTTAATTACTTTCTCCTTGAATAACTTTTGGTAAGTCAGGTTGGTGTCTCTTTTCTCCGTCTAAACTCAAGGGTCCTGGGAAAATTTTAGTTTAGTAGCTACTTTTTGCCACCCTTGCCTTGATCACCACCGCCACCGTGGTCACCGCTGTTACCACCGTAACCTCCGCGCCCCCCCCCAGGATTACTGGGGCGGCTGCCAGCGCCACCACTGCCATCACTGCCACCGCTATTACCACGATCTTCGCCGCCTTGGCCACCGCTGCCGCCCCCAGGACCGACGAGGTCGCCTGTATTGGAGTCAGTCGAAGCACCCCCTTGACCTTGTCCCCGGTCATTATCATTACCGGTCCCATCACTCTTACCGGGATTATCCTCGTCGAAGCCATCCGGGTCATTGCCGTGGCCCCGATCATGATCGCCCTGGTCAGGAGCATCATCTCCGGCATCCTGGTCAGTAGGATCGCTGTCGCCAGTATCGTCATTATCAGTCTTGCCGTTACCGGTACGGCCATCGTCAATCGGGTCATTGTCGGCGGGGTCTTCGTCGGTGGGCATCGGGGTCATCGTAGGGATCGTCTCGCCCAATGAGGAGGTGGCGACAGGAAGCGTATCACCCAGTGACGATGTGGCTGAAGGGTGGCTATCAGCCGGCGTGGCTGGAACCGGTGGCTCGTTGGTCTTTGCCGGGCTCAAAACCGGTTGTTCAGGAGTCTCTGCCGGGCTCAAAGCTGGTACAGGTGTGTTTTGTGGGGTCACGGAAGCCGGCGGTAAGGCGGTAGCCTCCGGCATCAATGATTCATTATCAAAATCAATGAGGGTAGTACCAGCGAAGCCAGAAACAAGCAGACCGACCACCCCTATACCAATGGCTATGACAAGGCCACTTATCACCATGAACAAAATCTTTGGTATACCCAGAATTGTCGTGGATAGTCCACCTGCTGGGGGGCCAAACCAGGTTGCCAGTTGACTTTGAAAAGCGGCCTGGGCGACGGGACTGGCCTGGAAACTAACTTGCGACAGTTGTTGTCCCAAATTCAACAGTTCCGACAAGCCGTCGACATCAGGGGGGGTAACGAATGATTCGCCTGCCAGCAGGCAATCAATTTGTTCTGAAAAGAGGTCGGCCAACTGCTGTTCGTTCATCGTGCCATCTCCTCTACTTGCTGCTTCAAACGTTGCATGGCTCGCAACAGAACGACACTGACCGTTTTTTCCTTCAAATCCATAATCTGACCAATCTCTTGATTACGCAGCCGGCCGGCAAACTTGAGACTGATAATTTCTTGATCACGTTCATTCAATCGCTCTAAACCTCGCAGTAATTGGGCAATCGCTTCTTTCTGGATCACCTGTGTTTCGGGCAACGACTCAGAAGTAACCAAACCGTCTGGCAATCCACTTTCAGTTTCCCAGGCCGACAGGCGCTGGCGACTTCGATAATAGTTAGCCAGCGTGTTGTGAGCAATACGAAACAGCCACGTTGAAAAGGTGCCCCTGGTCGCATCAAATTGGGCGCGATGGGTATACGCCTTTTCAAAGACAGCGCTGATCAAATCTTCAGCATCCTCCGGCATACTGACCCGGTAACGAAGATAGTTATAAACCCGGGGGTAATACTGCCGGAAGAGATCAGAAAAATTCAATTCTTTCGAAGAGACACTTATATCTTGCTGCGTTTCCTCTTCGGCCAGAATAGTTTGTAGAATTATCAATTTTACCTGGGCCCAGATAAAAAATTCTTTATATAGTTATACACCAAACTTGGGATTTTACTACACATTTAGGAAAAACTCACTACCCGACACGGACAGAGAAATCCTGGTTTCTGATTTCCAATGTCGGGTAACGGATGGTCAGTTCACTATTAACCAATTTTGTTGGTTGCTTTTTGCAGAACTTCTCATTATTTACTAATATACTGTAGTGGTCAAGATGATGCTATTCATTACCCGACAACTAAAATTTAGGTCGTATCGTATCCCCCAATGGATAAAATTGTTCCAAAGCCATGAAGCTCTGCTGAGCCGAACGATGCAACATTTGATTGTTGTGGCATTAATCGCTCTAACGATCGGCTTGAGCAAAGTATCGTTTTCCTGGGATGGGGCTGGAGTTATCAAACCGTTTAAATCGTCGTCTCCAAAGCCGGTGGCAACGACTGTCAAGAAACCGGGGAATCCACTCCTGCTGCCCACTAAATTGGACGACGATCAAGATTACATTATCGTCCGAGCGGCTGTGCCCCACACGATTATCCCGGAACGCAAGCAGGAAAAAATCTCAACGTACGTTGTTCAAAATGGTGATACAATCTTTGGTATTGCGGCCAAATTTGGCCTGCGGCCTGACACAATTTTGTGGGCCAACAGCACCGCGGCCGATAATCCAGACTGGCTACAATTGGGGCAAGAATTAATCATCTTACCGGTTGACGGGGTCTACCATCAAATAAACGAGGGGGATACCATCGACAGCATCGCCGCCACCTATAAAGTGGAACCTGGGGCTATTATCGATTATCCCCTCAACGAGCTAGAGCCCGATGAACTTAGGTTAGAAGTGGGACGGTGGTTGGTTGTACCTGGAGGTTCTAAGCCTTTTATTCCGCGTACAGTAACGGCTTACAGTGGCCCAGTTCCTGCAGATGCTACAATAGGCTCGGGTGTTTTTGGTTGGCCTACCAGTGGAACGATTACCCAGGGATATTGGCACGGTCATTTTGCCATTGACGTAGCCGCTTGGACCGGCGCGCCGATAGTCGCTGCTGATTCTGGCTATGTGGTTGCGGTCGGCGGGGATGATACCGGTTACGGCAATATTGTCGTGATTGATCATGGCAACGGCTTTCAAACTTTATATGCCCATCTGGAGATCTATTACGTAGAGGTTGGAGACAACGTCGCGAAAGGTCAGCAAATTGGTGAGATGGGCTGCACGGGAAATTGCACCGGCCCACACCTGCATTTTGAAATAAGGCAGGGTACAGTCCAACGGAACCCTATCGGCTTTTTGCCGTGAAAGAGTCCGGTAGCGATATCATAAAGTTTATCGGGTATGGGCACCAATTCTCAGCGATACCCTCATGGCCACAGCACTGACCGGGCAGACGCTGGCAAATTCAACCGATTGCTGCACTTCCGGGGCCACTTCGGCCCGGTTGATAGAGTGAAAGCCAAAACGAGGGAAGAAATCACTGGCGGTCTCGGTGAGCAGATAAACCTGATCGACGCCGTGTTGCCGGGCCAGATCAAGAGCGGCCTGGGTAAGTTGGTGTCCTAACCCCTGGTCACGAAATGGCCGGTCGACCGCTACCGAGCGTAGGAGCGCCGCCGGGTTGTAAAGCTCCAGGGCGGCGCTGCCGACGATGGTCTGGTCAGCCCGGGCGACCAGAGTCGTGGCCAGGTGGTCACTCAAGCCATCCCGGGGCAGGCCACTCCGTTCTAACAAAGACAGAATGGCCGGCAGGTCGGCCGCTTCAGCCGGTTCAATGGTAATGTTTGCCTTGTTTTTCACATAACACCTCTATCGTATTTTTACAATGAAGGCGGTGATAGAAAAAGGTTTCCGTGATTTGGAAACCTATAAGTTAACTGGCGGCCATACTATGCCACAGCCTTGAGGGGTTGTCAATCCTGCCCTGCTCAGGCCGGCGCGGCTAATGCTTCCGTCAGCCAGCCTTTGATCTCGTCCAACATAGGAATGCGCCCGGCGCTGACCAATTTCTCGTTGATGACCAGACCGGGGGTATACATAATGGGGTATTTCTTGATATTCTCAGGCTCGGTCACTTTCACAATCGTGGCCTCGAACTCCTCCGGCTGACTTTCGGCGACTGCTTCCAGCGCCTCTCTGGCTTTTTCGGCCAATATCTGGCAATTTTTACATCCAGGTCCTAAAACTTTGATCGTAAGCATGAATAACCTCCGAGTTATTGAGTAGTTTTGATACCTTTTTTCTGACAGTCCATACACAAATCGGTGGACCGGTTGGTCCAATACTTCAACCCGCAGCCGGGACAGGTCACCTGCCGCAGTTTCCCCATTTTGGGTTTGGGCCGAGGTCTCATTTCCGGTGGCAACCCGGCAAACGGGTCGGTGACACAACTACATCCGGCTGTGGTTGGTTTAGATTTGTCTGGCTTCTTCTTTTTAGAGACAGCCATCATTTCGCCTCCTGCATTTAGGGACATTGCACCACCCCCTGCGCCCACAGACAGCCGCCGCAGGTGGGGAAAGCGTTATGGTATGATCTCGATCGTTGGTTCAACCATTATCTTCGACTTGACTGAATTAGCCACCAGGCTGTACTTCTGGGCCGCTTCCAGAGCCCGATTAACCTGCTTGCGGACCCGCGCCACCTCTTTGCCGTTCGCCCTGATTACAATCTTGGGCCGGAAGACCAGGTCGGTGAAGATTTCGGTCCGGTCCAACTCGATCAATTTGGTGCCCTCGGTGGTGCATTCATAAGACTCCAAATCCAGCTTGAACCGTTCCGCAGCCCAGATGAACATCATCATGACACAGGTATTGGCCGCGGCCACAAAGGCATCTTCCGGGGTGAGCACGCCGGCATGGCCATGGGCATCAGGGGGCGCGGAAAACATATACTGCGGCCCGTTGCCCATGACCAAGTGACCCCAGTGTTCTCCTTTCCAGGTGACAGTGGTCTGGTAAGTGGCGGTGCGAGACATTTAGCCCTCCTTTTTCTGGCAGTAGAGTTCAAATTCTCGTAACAAGGCCGACCGGTAAACCGAGGCAGCCGTCTCGTCTATGCTGTTGTATAGCCGGGTGGTCTGGAGCAGTTCATCGGCCACGCCGTTGGTGTCGGGGCGTTTGCCCTGCTGGTAAAGCTGGTCAAAAATGGCCGGCACGGCGATGAGGGTCTCTCGTCGACCGTCAACGGTCATGGTCAAGACCGGGATGCCCGAGCCGCAGGCACAGGAAGCTTCGACGGCTGCCGGGACTTCTTCAGGCTCCTCAACGGCAGTCTGGCCGGTGCGGCGGCTCCATTTGACCCCCAAGAGCTGATCGACCAACGGCGCGACTGCCTCGGCCACGGTGTCAACCGTCTGTCGTCCCGTTTCGGTCAGGCGGCGGGGCGTACCCAGGTCGGCTTCCTCGCCGACGAGGTCGGTTACCACTACGCTGGCGGCGGGTTTGCCGCTGTACTGCTCCGTAGCCCGGGCTGCACAGCGTTTGTCGCAGCCGTCGATGGCAATGGTCGGGTAAAAGCGGGCAAAGGCCCGGTCTCCCTCACCCCCCGCCAGGAACAAAGGTAAACAAATGGTGACGGTATCGGCCGGCCGCAGTTGCTCCAATACCTTGAGCGCGGCCAGGCGAGTGACGGTCCCTGCGGCCATCTCCTCGCCACTGCAGGCGACAATTCCAACTTTTTTCTTGGCTAGATCAGGCATGGTTATCCTCCTCGTTGATGATCTGATCGGTCGCCTCCGCCAATTCTTCAGCCATCTTGCGGGCCAGTTCCTGCCCGGCTGGGTTCAACTCGGCAATGCCTTTGGGTTTCAACTGGCGATGCCGGCGAAAAGTGTCGAGCACGTTGGCTTCATAAGCCACCCGACCGCCACTCTTGGCCACCATCTTACTGGCGCAGGCTAGTTTGCAGCCGTCAACCGTGATGGCCGGGGCAGCCTGCACCCGCGCCCGCGAGTTGGCATCGCCTAACACCAGGAGGGAAAGGGCCACGACTTCGGCGTTTTCGGGCCGGAGTTCTTCAACCAATTCGTAGGCCGCTTCACGCCCAACGGTCCCGTAAGTTTTACCGATGCCGCTGCATGGTACAACCACAACGCGCTTTGTTTGACTCATACCTTCTTGGCCTCCTCCTCAGCTTCGGCTTTCATCTTTTCATAATAAACACCGGCCTCCAGGAGACTCGTTTTATCGGCTTCCCAATCACTAACCTCTATCTGGACCAGCCAGCCTTCACCATAAGGGTCCTGGTTGACCAACTCCGGTTCGTCCTCCAGCCGGGAGTTGGCCGTTTTGATCACCCCGCTGAGCGGCGAGGGAATAATCAGGGTGGTTTTCATCGTTTCGACGTTGGCCAACTCTTCGCCGGGAGCCAGTTCGGTGCCTGCTTCTATCGGTTCGGCAAAGGCCACATCCCCAGCTGTTTGTTGCAGATAGTCGGTCAAACCGACCTGGATCAACCCCTCTTCCATTTTTAGCCACAGATGGTCTTCGGTGTACAGCCGGTCGGTGGCTACTTTGAAGGTAAATTTGTCCACTGTAGCTTCCAAAAATTCAGACATGGATGATACACTCCTTATCAAGTAAATCGTTTAGACGACTCAAGACATAATCAACGACGATTCAAGGACCATTTGGCCTTCTGGTCCACACAGAGAACGCTCCTGAAGCCGAGCCGGATCAAGAAACTCAGCAAACCAGGTCCGCCAGCGAGTGACGGCTTCTTTGTCCACCGCATAGTAAATCCAGCGACCATCCAGGGCATCACGCCGGCTGTTAATCAGCCCAACTTGTCGCAACACCCGCAAGTGATGGGAAAGCAGGTTAGGGGGTAATCCCAGCCGGTCGTTGAGTTCACAGTTACAGGAATCGCCCTGCATCAAGACATCCAGGATCCTTAAGCGATTGGGATCAGCCATCGCCTTCAGGATGGCCGTGACCTCTGCCAACGTTTGTGTCTCAGTAGATAGAGTTTCAACCATTTTCCCCCTTGTTACCCTTATCGCACCAACTAATTCAACGTTTATTGAAGTATTAAGCCAGAAAAATTATATGCCACCAAGCCTGACCTGGCTAGTGACATCTGTCACATGAATAAGATGACACCTGTCACTTTATTTCAATGGTAACTGAAATATTGAGATAAAGGGGCTTGACAAACTTCTTTTTTTGGTGTATACTGTTTTTATCGTAAAAATACGATAAAGCAAGGTGTCAAACGATGACCGTAAAACTTGAACAAACAACTGAGTCCTCTGCCTGCTGCACCCTGGACATTTCCGGAACAGACCAGGAACGCTTGGTGAAAATGTTCAAAGCCCTGAGCAACCCCACCCGCTTTGAAATCATGAAATACCTGGTCACTCATCCCAGTTGTATCACCGGCGATATTGTGGAATTTTTACCCATTGCTCAGGCCACGGTGTCGCAGCACCTTAAAGTGTTGCGAGAGGCCGGCTGGATCACCGGCGTCACCGAAGGCCCGGCTATTTGCTATGGGTTAAACGAAAAAAACATTGCCTGGTTTAAAGCCAGGGTGGGGGAGATTTTTTAAGCTGAACTAATTTAGGCAGTTCCAGAAAAATACCTGTGCCCGCCTGTGCCCTGTGGGTATAGGCGGGTAATGCTCCCAAAATCGTGCTGCGTGTTGCGTGCTGCGTGTTAAACCTGTGCCCGCTTTTTGGGTATTTGGCCGAAAACCCTCACGCAATACGCAACACGTCACACGCGGACGATACAGTTTTGGCAGCATTTAAATTCTGGAACTCCCTTATTAAGGAGAAGATATTATGTATCGAAGTGACATGGATTTTCAAGTGCGTCAAGAGCAGCTCAAAGATTGGCTACGACAGGCGGAACATAAGCGGCTGATCCAGGCCGCTGGTCTCCAGCAGCCCGGCTATGGGCAACTGTTATCAAAGATGATCAATTGGCTGGGGATCCAGTTGGTAAAATGGGGAGCAAAGTTGCAGGCTCAACCCACTCCATCACCAACCGGTTGCAGCCAATGTGGCTAACTGGCAAAACTGACTTTTCCGACAGGCTGCTAGCCAATAGAAATCTGACTAAATTGACCTAAATTTTTTTACGACTTTATATCGTAAAACTACGATATAGAAAAAACACTAAAAATTTTAACCTGTGCAATTGGAGAGGCGAACAATGTTTGACCAAATCTTACAGATTACGCAGTTCATCATCGAAGCTTTTAGTCATATCTGGCCCTATCTTTTAATTACCATTCCCCTGGCCGTTGCGGTCCAGATGTCAGGCGCTTCAAAATATATCAATCGCGCTTTTCAGGCTAGCCCCATCGTGGCCATTTTTTTGGCCACAATTGTAGGCGCTTTCAGTCCTTTCTGCTCTTGTAGTGTCATCCCGGTCGTGGCCACGCTACTGATTGGCGGTGTACCGCTGGCCCCGGTTATGTCTTTCTGGATTGCTTCACCTTCGATGGACCCGGAAATTTTCTTTCTAAGTGTAGCCACGATTGGTTGGGAATTGGCTGTGTGGCGCCTGGTGGCCACGCTCATTCTCAGCTTGAGCGCCGGGTTTATCACCCACTTTGTGGTGCAGCGAGGCTGGTTAGGCCAACAGATATTGCGCTACCAGCCAATGGTTACTACAACGAGTAGTTGGACCCTCTTGAAGCAAGGCTGGCAAAACTTCAAACGGAGCCTGGCCACTGCGCCCGTCCTGGGGATTGTGCCTGGAAACACCGCCCTGGCCGCCGAGTCGACCTGCTGTGGAAACACGGCTGAAATAACGCTGGTCGATCACCGGCCGTCTGTGGTTACGTCTGTCCCGGCCTCTACAGTAAGCGCCGGGGAGTGTGGTTGTGGCTCAACCCCTGCCGCCGAGGAAGGTAGCAGTTGCAGTGCCAAACCGGTCTCCTTCCGCCAACGCCTACTGAAGGAGACCTGGAGCGCCACGGTCATGGTGGCTAAATTTATGACCCTGGCCTTCTTCCTGGAAGCCTTGATTATCTTATACATTCCGTCCGAGTGGATTGCCGGTCTGGTAGGGGGGCAGAATTCGTGGGCCATTGTCACGGCAGCCCTTATTGGGGTACCGGTTTATACCAGTAACCTGGCCGCCCTGCCTATGGTCAGTGGCCTGCTGGCTCAGGGTATGCATCCGGCCGCAGCCCTGGCCTTCCTGATTGCCGGCCCAACCACGACCATCCCGGCCATGGCGGCGGTGTGGGGGCTAACCCGATACCGGGTCTTTGCCCTTTACGTTTCATTTTCCCTGGTTGGGGCGATAACGTTAGGGTATCTCTACAGCCTGGTCGGGGGATGGTAGGTTTTGTGCCCCGGTAAAACTGGCGTTCTGGATGGAACCATTCTCGAAAGCCCTGAGAAAGCATCACCAAGATTTGACAATTTATAAGATTTGCGTATATTACCGCTTGTTTCATATAAGTATCTATAATGTCATTACCCGCTGCAAAGAAATGTCGTTATTAATCGTTACTCATTTCAATAGCTGTTGTTGCTCCTGTCTATCGCGGAGGCGGTGGCATTCGTCTCCGGCACAGGAGTCTATTTGTTAGCCGGATTATGAATGAACCCCACCGCCTTCCGCTTTTACCACGGATGGCCTGGTGGGGAATCTGATCAAGAATCGCTCAGTTTTCCCCTGAGCGTTTTTTGTTTACACAGCGTTACTGGGCCATCTCAGTAACGCTGTTTTTTGTTTCGGTGGTATCTTCTCAATAATTCGGGGCTTTTTGCGAAGATACTTTCGGTGGTCCTAAATAGAGGATGTTTGAATAAAGAAAGGAGGTTACTTTGACCAATATCACAATCCTCAAAGATCGACCTGGAGTACCCCGGTTGTCACTACCCGGTTTGATCGTAACGCCTGACTGGCTGGTCCAATATCTGGACCATCCGACTCTACGTCTGCTCGACGTGCGTCCACCTGAGAGCTACGATGAAGGGCACATACCTGGCGCCAGTCAGGTTGACTTAGCCATACTGACCTGCACGGTAAACGGTGTGCCCGGTATGTTGTTGTCACCGGCCCTCTTCGCCGCACAGATGAGCCGATTGGGCGTGGATCAGGCCAGTGTAGTGGTGATCTACGACGATAACTGGGGGATGCCAGCCGCTCGAATACTGTGGTCGCTGGCCCGTTACGGTCATACCAATGTAGCTGTGCTCACCGGCGGCTCAGATCGCTGGCAGGAGGAAGATCTTCCCTGGACATCGGAGCCATTTCTGCCTACCCCTGCCCACTTCATAGTGCAACCCGACGATGACCACATTGCTGCCCCCACCTGGCTACTCCGCCAGATGGACCGTTCAGACCTGGTATTGCTCGACACACGAACCCCCGGCGAATATATCCAGGGGCACCTGCCGGGCGCACTCCACTGGGATTGGATGAATGGCATATCGCTAGAGGGTTGGGATACGATGCGCCCGGCGGAAGCGCTACGTGTCGAGTTGGCTGATCTGGGGGTAACGCCCGACAAAGAGATTGTCACCTATTGCCATTCGGGAGTACGGGCAGCCCACACCTACCTGCTCTTGCGCAGTCTGGGTTACTCCCGGGTACGTGTCTACGATGGGTCTTGGCTGGAATGGTCTATGAAAATAATGAAGGAGGTGTCTATTGACCACAAAACTTAATCCCAAATCCTCCCTGCAAGCTTTTGTTTGTTCGCTGGGCTATACAGAAAAAGTGGAAATTCGTCACCGGGTCTGGGTAGGGTTGATTGCCTCGACTATAGCGGTGGCCATCCTCTTGTCGACTAACTGGTTCGACCGTGATATGGCCCTCTTCTGGACGCTTGGTCTGGCTTTTGGCTTTGTCCTACAGCGCAGTCGTTTCTGCTTTGCCAGCGCTTTCCGTGACATTTTTCTGCTGCGTCACAGCCGCAATATGAAAGGTGTGCTGGTGGGGCTGGCAGTAGCCACCAGCGGCTTTGCTGTACTGATGAGCCGGCAGGTGCCTAACCCTTCCCTGGGCATTCTGCCACCGGACGCCAACGTGTTGCCCTTGGGTTGGCACACCGTGTTGGGGGGGCTGCTCTTCGGAATCGGAATGGTCGTTGCCGGTGGTTGTGTCTCGGGCAGTATCTACCGCATGGGCGAAGGTTACATCGCTTCGTGGGTCAGCTTGATCGGCATCATCTTCGGCCTGCTGGGAGCAGGTTTCACCTGGAATTGGTGGTGGCAAGTGCAAATTGGCCAGGGACCACGCCTTTGGCTGCCCACTTATCTGGGCCATGGTAGGGCAGTAGTCGCTACTCTGGTTGGCTTGTTGGCGGTGTACCTGCTGGTGCTCTGGTGGGAGAGTCGTAGTGGGCTGGTGATGCCTGATCTGCCCTTTCAGGCTGATGAGGGCGAAACCTTCGCGGCAAAGTTGAACAACATTTTGCGCCGCATCTTCGTCCATGGTTGGACCGCTCCAGTCGGCGGTGCGGTGTTGGGCGGGCTTAACGTTCTGCTTTTCACAGCCGCACACCCCTGGGGCTTCACGGGCGAAATCTCGCGCTGGGCTATCGGTATCAGCAACTGGTTGAATGTCGGTCCCGGCCAACTACTGGGAGCCGATAGCTTACCCGGCTGCGCCCTGGAAACAGGAGGCCCCACTGTCTTCAACCACATGTTCTTTCTGGTTTGGGGTATGATCTTCGGTTCCTTCATTGGCGCCCTTTTTGCCGGTGAGTTCAAAATTCGCCTCCCCCGCCAGAAAATACGCTATGTTCAAGCTCTGGGCGGTGGGCTCATTATGGGCTACGGGGCTGGTATCGCGATGGGCTGCACGATTGGTGCTTTTTTCTCAGCTATTCCCTCCCTGGCCCTCAACGGCTGGGTTTTCGCCATCTTCCTGGCCATCGGGGCCTGGCTCGGCACTCAGATCATTCAACGGATTGCTTAGTGAAGATCATAGAATACTCTAAATAATTATAGAAATGGGGGTTAATCGATGACATTGAAGAAACTGGATGTACGGGGAGAAATCTGTCCCTATCCGATGATGAAAACCGTACAGGCTCTGAAAAAACTACAAACTGACGACGAAGGGCTGGAGGTGATCACCGACCATGCCCCAGCCCTGGAAACGATCCCTACCCAGGCGGTTCGCCTTGGCTTTACCACCAAGATTGAGGGGATCAATCCGTCAGAATGGCGTATTATTGTTACCCGGTCAAGCTGACCGAAATATTTCTACAGAAAGTTAATAAGAGGAGGTTAATAGAAATGAAAATTCGCTTCTTAATCTTGATTTTGTTGCTCGCTATTGTTGGGCTGAGTGCCTGTGGTGTTACGACGAGCGGGGCGGAGATATCAGCCCCCGACCGCTACGCCCATCCTGAAGTTCTGGTAGACACAAGTTGGGTGTCGGATCACCTGGACGATGCTAACGTGCATCTGATCGACGTGAGTGACAAGCCGGAAACTTTTGAGGCGGGTCACCTGCCCGGTGCGCAGTATGTCAGTTGGCAAACTGACCTGACCAACCCTGATGACCCGGTGCGCGGTCAAATTCTGACTGGCGAAGCACTGTCGGAACTGATGAGCAGGTTGGGAGTAGACAACGATGACACCGTGGTACTCTACGATAACACCAATAATCTCTTTGCGGCCCGAGCCTACTGGGCGCTCAAATACTACCAACACGATGAGGTGCGCCTCTACAACGGCGGTAGCAAAAAATGGATTGCCGATGGCCAGCAACTAACCACCGAGGTTGCATCTGTTGCTACCAGCCAATACGTAGCCGGGGAATCTGACCCTGCCATCCGCACCAACTGGCAATACGTTGTAGATCACACCGATGACCCATCCACGCTGTTCTGTGATACGCGTGGTCCGAAAGAATACACGGGCACTGACGTGCGTTCGGCGCGTGGTGGTCATATTCCCGGCGCGATCAACGTGGAATGGACCAACGCCGTCAACCCGGAGGATGGCACTTTCCGTGACGCTGCAGCATTGGCCGAACTCTATCAAAAAGCTGGTTTTACGCCTGATAAAGAGATCATTACCTACTGCCAGACCGGCGTGCGTGGGGCCCATACGTGGTTTGTACTGCGCGAATTACTGGGCTATCCCAACGTACGCAACTACGATGGCTCCTGGGAAGAGTATGGCAATAATTCCGACAGTCCAATCGAATCATAACTACCCACTTTATTGGCCCGATCTGGATATTGATATTGAACTTGAGGCCTTAGACCATCCCGAACGATTTCCTCTCATCTTTCAGTAAAATAGGTCACGCTTACCGTGTGATGCTCTGGTTTGCTTCCAAAATTATACGACAAAATAAACAAAGGGACGATGGGTTATCGTCCCTTTTTCCATTGCTATTTTATGCTGTTTACAGTATCATGAAGGGTAGGAGGGAATCGTCATATGTCTCAACTGGCAATATTCTTACTTGGTTCGCCTCGTCTTGAATTGGATGGCGAACCGGTCGAAGTTGAGCGCCGTAAAGCCATTGCCCTGATGGCTTACCTGGTGGTGACTGACTATAGCCACAGCCGGGATGTCCTGGCCACGTTGCTCTGGCCAGAATACGACCAAACGCGCGCTCGGGCTGCCCTGCGACGCACCCTCTCGGTGCTGAACAAAGCCTCAACTGGCATCGGGTTAGATGTTGACCGGGAAACCATTGGCCTGAAGCAGGACCCCAAGCTCTGGGTCGACCTGCAACAATTCCACCAGCGGTTGGCTGCATGCCGGAGACACGCTCATCCAGACACCGAAGTATGTGCTGCGTGCCTGCCTCTATTAACCGAGGCGGTGACTCTTTACCGTGATGACTTTTTGGCCGGTTTCACCCTGCGCGATAGTCCCCCTTTTGACGAATGGCAGTTCTTTCAAACGGAAAATCTGCGACGCGAATTGGCCGGGGCGTTGGAAAAATTGGTGCAGGGTCATACTGCCCAGGCTGAATACGAGCCAGCCATTGCTTATGCCCGGCGTTGGCTGGGGCTTGACCCCCTGCACGAACCGGCCCATCGACAGTTGATGCAGTTGTATGCCTGGACCGATCAACATGCAGCGGCCATGCGCCAGTACCAGGAGTGTGCCCAGATTCTGGAAAAAGAGTTGGGTATCTCCCCTTCGGCGGAGACCGAAGCCCTGTATGAGCAGATCCGGGCCAGAAGATTGAGCAGAGCCCCGCTTGAGCCGGAGCGTACACAAGCCGGGGAACAGACGAACAGGGGCGATTTTGTCACTCGACCGTCCCCCCTGCCGCCCTTTCTCTCCTCTGCTCCCCTACCCCCCAGCCCCCCTGCTTTCTTTGTGGCCCGCGAACAGGAGCTGGCTCAACTGAATCGTTACCTGGAGACAATGCTGGCCGACCAGGGACAGGTCGTCTTCATCACGGGGGAAGCTGGTAGTGGCAAGACTGCCTTGATTCGCGAGTTCGCCCGGCGGGCTCAGGATAGTTTTGCCGACCTGGTTGTAGCCAATGGGAACTGTAATGCCCATACAGGCATTGGTGATCCCTATCTACCTTTCCGCGAGATGTTAGGTTTGCTGACCGGCGACATCGAGGCCGGGTGGCTTCGAGGTACAATCACCCAGGAAAACGCCCACCGCCTGTGGACCTTGCTTCCGCTTTCGATCCAGGCCCTGTTGAAACTGGGACCAGATTTGATTGATAGTTTTGTTTCCAGCACCGCCCTGGCCACACGCGCAGCCGGCCTGTCCCTCGACCAAACCGACGAATTAGACCGGTTAAAACAGCTTGGCCAGCGTCAGTCTGTGGGCAATGATGCAGACGGGGTCGCCCAGAGCGATCTCTTCGAGCAGTTCACCGACGTCCTGCAGTTCCTGACCAGACAACACCCCTTGTTGCTGATTATCGATGACGCCCAGTGGGCCGATACGGCCTCCCTGGGTTTGTTGTTTCATCTGAGCCGGCGTTTGGCCGGTAGTCGCATCTTGATGGTGATCGTCTATCGCCCTCACGATATTGCCCTGGGGCGTCCTTCAACACACGCTACGGCCACCGGGCCAGTAGAGCGTCATCCCCTTGAGTCGGTGGTTAACGAAATAAGGCGGGCTTACGGTGACATTGAAATCGATCTGGACCAGGCTATGGATCGCCACTTTGTTGAAGCCTTTTTGGATGTCGAACCAAACCAATTGGGGCCGGAGTTCCGGACTGCCTTGTATCATCAGACCCAGGGGCATCCCTTGTTTACCGTTGAGTTGCTGCGTGAGATGCAAGAGCGGGGAGATATCATTCGTGATGAGCAGGGTCGGTGGATCGAGGGCCTTACTCTGAACTGGGGTACCCTGCCGGCCCGGGTGGAAGCGGTGATTGAGGAGCGTATCGCCCGGCTGGCGGAAAACCTGCGCGACATCCTGGCTGTCGCCAGCGTGGAGGGTGAGCGATTCACCGCCCAGGTCATCGCCCGGGTGCAGCAAACTCAAGAACGCCAATTACTGCGCGTGCTGTCGCAGGAGCTAGAAAAGCGCCACC
Organism: Anaerolineae bacterium; assembly: GCA_034409055.1. Lineage (GTDB taxonomy): Bacteria > Chloroflexota > Anaerolineae > 4572-78 > J111 > DAOUMU01. The sequence continues at coordinate 10,634 of DAOUMU010000265.1, read as the reverse complement.
AGTTGGTACAGGAACAGGGCGAGATCCAGGTTAACGGCCATTTCCTGTCCCGTTATCAATTCGCCCACACTTTATTTCAGCAGTATCTGTACAACACCCTCAGTGCCGGGGAACGGCGACTACTACACGGCGAAATTGCCGTAGCCCTGGAGGAGGCTTACGAAGGACGAATTGAAAAGGTTACGGTCCAGTTGGCCCACCACTACGCTGAAGCGGGCCAGATCGAGAAGGCCGTTGATTACTTGCTCCAGGCAGGGGACCGGGCTCGTTATCTGTATGCTCATCAGGAGGCCATTGACTTCTACCAGCAGGCATTGACTTTCTTGAAGGAACAAAGAGCCTACGAACGCGCCGCCCGTACCTTGATGAAGTTGGGCCTGACCTATCACCTGGCCTTTAACTTTCAACAAGCACGTGAAGCCTACGGCGAGGGATTTGCCCTCTGGCAGCAGGCCGGCACCGGTCAGCCCACACCTCTACCGCCGGCCCCGCACGCTCTGAGAACAACATGGTACAATCCACCCACCCTGGATCCGACCATGGCTATGGATGATGTTTCAGGCGGCCTCATAAACCAGATCTTCAGCGGGTTGGTCACCCTTACCCCGGAGTTGGATGTTATCCCCGAGGTAGCCCAAAGCTGGGAAGTGCTAGAGGAAGGACGCCAATATATTTTCCATCTGCGAGACGACGTACGTTGGAGCGATGGCCTCCCGGTCACAGCCGAGGACTTTGTCTACGCCTGGAAACGAGTGCTCAATCCGGCCACCGCCTCACCCAATGCCATTTATTTATTCGACGTTAAGGGGGCCAGGGCTTTTCATCAGGGCGAAATATCAGACCCAGATCAAGTGGCCATACAGGCCCTTGATCCGGTTACTTTACGGGTGGAACTGGTAAAACCCACCAGCTACTTTCCGCAACTCTTAACCTTATGGGTGGTTTATCCTCTACCTCGACATGTCGTGGCCAGGCACGGTGAAGCCTGGACGGAACCGGACCATATTGTCACCAACGGTCCCTTCAAATTAACACAGTGGCAGCCGGGCCGGTTAATGGTTCTGGAACGTAACCCTGACTACCGGGGCCAGGCCACGGGCAATGTACAACAGGTCGTGTTACATTTGAACGTGGCCTCATCGGCTGAAACCTTGGAGATGTATGAGACAGATCGCCTGGACGTTGTTAGAATCTTTGTATTGTCGGAAATGGACCGCATTCGACGGCAGCGTGCTGCCGAATATTTATCGGTACCGCAACTTTATACCCAATATGTTGGTTTTAATGTCAGGCAGCCTCCCTTCAATGATCCACGAGTACGCCGGGCTTTTGTGCTGGCCTGCGATAAAGAAACGCTGGCCAGTGTGACCTTGTCAGGATATTATTTTCCGGCCAGCGGTGGATTTATTCCCCCGGAGATGCCGGGACACTCGCCAGGGATTGGTCTGCCCTATGATCCCGAGCAAGCCCGGTACCTGTTGGCTGAAGCTGGCTATCCAGGCGGACGCAATTTTCCGGTTGTAGAGGCCCTAACCAAGCCCAAGCATACCCTGGAGTGTAACTATATAAGCCAGCAATGGCGCGAAAATCTGGGCGTCGAGATCAAGTGGCAGATCATCGAATGGGGCATGTTGCTGGACAGGCTGAACCGAGCGCCACCCCCTCTGTTTCGAATGGGCTGGTCCCCCGACTATCCCGACCCCGACAATCTGCTGAGGATGGGCGTCCATACTGAGGATTGGCTTGGGTGGCAAAATGAGACCTATATGGGATTGCTACAAAAAGCCAGGCGAACAACCAATCAAGCGGAGAGAATGGAACTATACCAACAGGCGGATAAAATTCTGGTCGAGGAAGCGGCCATTATGCCTCTGCTGCATGGCCGGCAGCATCTATTGATCAAGCCGTGGGTGAGCAAGCTGCCGACGTCGGCCATCAAATGGAACTTCTGGAACGATGTTATCATTGAGCCGCATTAGAGACTCGATATACGTATGCGTAATTCATCAGGTTGGGCCTTAAGTCTACTGCGTATTGCGTACTGCGTAATGACTTTTAGTACGTAAAGGTGTATTTTTACGCAATACGTCATTGGAGCAAACTATGGGTTAATTAGGCCTAATCGGTTCAATATCTAAATTTGCAGACAGGGCGGGTTATGTTATACTTGCTACCGTTACTCAGCCTTTTTTTCCTTAATTCAAGGAGTATGAGTGTGGTTACGCTATATCACCGTTGCATCTGAGGATTGACCTTGGGCGCTGGACTGCGCCTACGGACCGGTCAGCATACGTGGCAGAGCAGTGGTGGTATGGTGCTGTTCTGAGATAGGCATGGTGTGTCTCCTTTGTAGAGCCGCTGCCAGCGTATGCTGGCGGCGGCTTTTATTGTCCAGGCCAATTACTGACAACTGGTCTGGCGAACACAATATTCAAGCATAAGGAGATTAGAACAATGGCTAACGCTAACGAAAAACCCTCTGTCCTCATCATGGTCACCAATGATGGTATGGGGAAAGGTGAAAAACCACTCCAACATAAGCTAATCCAAACTTATCTAAAATTGCTTGACGACAGTAATACCTTACCATCGGTCATCTGCTTTTATACCGACGGGGTTAAATTGGTCGTGGAAGGCTCGTCCGTCATTGATCAATTGAAAGCGTTGGAGGCCAAAGGAGTGCACCTCATTCTTTGCAGCACCTGTTTGAACTATTATGGCCTGATCGACAAGGTTCAAGTGGGTATTATTGGGGGCATGACCGACATCATCGAGGCCCAAGGTCGCGCCGATAAAGTGATCACCATTTAGATGAGTATGATGAGTAATATTTGTGGTCAAGCTTACTTTATGCCACAATATTTCGTGATATAAAATTGTTATCTGTCCGCAAAATAAAACTCAGGTTTATCACTCAAAACCCAAATGATGGCTCCTCAAAAACAAATCACTATGCCGGTACTTGGCATGACCTGTGCCAACTGCGCGGTCACTATTGAACGAAACGCCAAAAAGGTCGAGGGCGTTAACGAGGCCGTGGTCAACTTTGGCACGGAAAAAGTGACGGTCACCTATGACCCGGCGCTGGCCACGCCCCAAGCGATCATAGCGCGCATTGAGCGGGCCGGGTACAAAATCCCCACCGCTATCCTGGAGCTGCCCATTACCGGCATGACCTGCGCCAACTGCGCCAATACGGTGGAGCGCACCCTCAACAAAAAAGTGCCGGGCATTGTCGAGGCCAACGTCAACTTTGCCACGGAGAAGGTCACGATCAAATACATTCCCGGCGTAGTTAGCCAGGCGGACATGGTCGCCGCCATTGAGCGGGCCGGATATGGCGTGGTGCAGGTTGAGGCTGAAGAAGGGTTGCTTGACGCGGCAGAAGCGGCCCGGGCCCAGGAGATCAGGAACCAAACCCTCAAATTGGGGGTGGGTCTGTTCTTTACCGGGCTCATCTTTCTGATTGCCCACAACTGGCTTTTGCTGTTTCTGACCGTGCATGGGTTTGACTCGCTTGACAATTGGGTTTATCCCCGCTGGGTTAATTTCGTCCTTTTCCTCCTGGCCACGCCGGTCCAATTTTATACCGGTTGGGATTACTATGTGGGGGCTTATAAGAGCCTGCGCAACAAGTCGGCCAATATGGATGTGCTGGTCGCTTTGGGCTCGTCGGTGGCCTATTTCTATTCTGTAGTGGTCACGATTGGTCTCTTGAGTGCCCCGACCTACTTTGAAACCTCGGCCATGATCATTACCCTGATCAAAATCGGCAAGCTGCTGGAGGCGCGGGCCAAGGGCAAAACCAGCGCCGCCCTTAAAACGCTGATCGGCCTGCAAGCCAAAACCGCCCGCATCGAGCGGGACGGGAGAGAGGTGGATCTGCCGGTCGAGCAGGTGACGGTCGGCGATGTGGTGATCGTCCGGCCCGGCGAAAAAATCCCGGTTGACGGCCTGGTCCTCAGCGGTCACTCAGCCGTAGACGAGTCGATGTTGACCGGCGAGAGCCTGCCGGTCGATAAAAAAATCGGCGATGAGGTTATTGGGGCCACCCTCAACAAGCAGGGCCTGCTCAAAATTGAGGCCAGCAAAGTGGGCCAGGAAACGGCCCTGGCTCAAATTGTCCATCTGGTCGAACAGGCGCAAGGCTCTAAGGCCCCCATTCAGGCCCTGGCCGATAAGGTGGCAGCCATATTCGTGCCAATGGTGATTGCCGTGGCTATCTTGACCTTCATCATCTGGCTGGCCACCGGCGCGACGTTTACCACGGCCCTGGTTCGCTTAGTGGCCGTGTTGCTCATTGCCTGCCCCTGCGCCCTGGGTCTGGCCACCCCCACCGCCATCGTGGTCGGAATGGGTAAAGGAGCCAGTCATGGCATTCTTTTCAAAAACAGCGCCGCTCTGGAACTGGCCCATAAACTGCACACCATTGTCCTGGATAAGACCGGTACCATTACCAAAGGTAAACCGGCGGTGACTGAAATCTCCCATTCACAATTAACAATTCAAAATTCAAAATTCAAAATTCTCCACCTGGCTGCTTCTGCCGAGCGTGGCTCGGAACATCCCCTGGGTGAGGCCATTGTACAGGCCGCCCAAGTTCAAGACATTCCCCTGAGTGATCCCGAAGCTTTTGAGGCCATTGCCGGATATGGCGTTGCGGCCAGGGTGGCCGGGCACGATGTCCTGCTGGGTAACTTGCGGCTGATGGAATGTCGGAACATTGCCTTGAACGACCTGGAGGAAAAAGCGGAACAGTTGCAAAATGAAGCCAAAACAGCCATGTGGGTGGCCGTGGATGGGCAGGGCCGGGCCATTATTGGCATAGCCGACACCCTCAAAGAAGGTTCACCGGAGGCAATTGCTGCCTTGAAGGCCCTGGGGTTAGAGGTCATGATGATCACCGGCGATAATCCGGTCACGGCCCAGGGGATTGCCACCGAGGCCGGCATTGATCAGGTGATGGCCGAAGTGCTGCCCGGCGACAAATCGGCCCACATCGCCAAATTGCAGCAAGCAGGACTGACCGTGGCCATGGTGGGAGACGGCATTAACGACGCCCCGGCCCTGGCTCAGGCTGATGTGGGTATCGCCATCGGCACCGGGGCAGACGTAGCCATGGAGACAGCCGGTATCACCCTCATCAGCGGCGACCTGCGCGGCGTGTCCAGGGCCATCCACTTGAGCCGGGCTACGCTGCGCACCATCAAACAGAATCTATTCTGGGCTTTTGCCTACAACGTCCTGCTCATTCCCATTGCCGCCGGTATCCTGGCCCTCTTTTTCCCCGCCTTACCGGTCTACCTGCGCGAGTTGCATCCGATTGCGGCTGCCTTTGCTATGGCCTTTAGCTCGGTCACGGTGGTTAGTAATAGTCTGCGCCTGCGGCGGGTGAAGATTGTAGCCTAGTTTTCACTACCCGACACGAGGAGAGAAATCCAGGTTTTTTGTCGTCTGAACCAAGCTAATCGTTGCTTTTTGAGCATTCTGGAGAACCAAAAATGCCTCAACAAGTGAAAAACCTGGTTTCTGATTTTCAAATGTCGGGTAACGAAGCTTCAGGGTAAAACGTAGGCAAGGAATCCTTAGATGCCGAACGAGGCCGCATCTGAGGATGCTGGTTTATGCCCTTCGGGTACTCCTCAAATTTGGATCTACTGAGGATACGTTATTGAAGTAAGCTCACAATATCTGAGAGCGTCAGAATAGAGGAAAAAACACACGTAGTCAAAGCCTCAATCAACCATCTTTTTCCCTCGAAATCATCCCCTTGATCTATTGCGGTTACATTCTCTGCAATTTTGCTAGCCATGGCCAGAATTCTATCAATATCATCTGGGCTCAAGCGGTTCGCTCGCAATTTCTTTTTCAGTTCAACCTGCTTTTCTTCCAGTTCATTGATCGTCTGCTCTAGATCTATTTTTTTGTCCTGTAAGTATTGTCTATCAATTCCACTGGATAAGTACAAATCGATGAGACGCTCATATTTCTGTTTATGTTCATCCAAAAGTGTGTTCATGATGTCTAACTCACGTCTTATCGGTTCATCTATCTGATCCTGGTGCGACTGATATTCTTCAATACTGGCCTTTAGACGATCTCGGTCGGTCAATATTTCTTTCAGCCAGTTCCAGAGAGCATTATCTACTACCGCTACACGTAGATTGGGCAATTTGCACTTGGGATGCTCTCGACGATCGATGTTAAGCGCTCTATGGCTACACCTATAATATTGGTATTGTTTCTCATTTTGAATATGAGTTACTCCGTGAACAGCACTATTGCATAATCCACATTTAAGATGAGATGTTAAAAGGTATTCATATCTTTGAGGACGCATAATCTTATTCTGTTCCAACCTTTCTTGAGCTATATCCCATAAATTCTTGTCAATAATTGGGGGAACATTGACCTTTAAGCAGTTGCGCTTAGGATTCTTGTATTTCCTCCAGTGCCAAATCCCAATATAAACCTCGCTACGCAGTAGTCTTCTGATTGAACTGACATACCATTTTCCCTTTTTGTTATCCTTTTTGCCGCTTTGTCGACCATCACCGGGAGCAGGGACCTTCATTTCCATCAGCCGTTCAGCGATCTGAGTGATCGGTACACCCTCAGCAAACCAATCGAATATTAACCTGACGATTTTTCCTTCGAAGTCATCTATATATTTACGCAGAGTCTCTTTGATCCGCTGGTTCTGATGACCCCCCTTGCTGCCATACACAGCGATGGCAATGGCCGAGATACTTTCCCCCGCCTCGTACAGGTGCAAAATATGCGCCTCGACTGGCGTCGGCTCGACTTCCAGATTGATCAAGCCGCCTCCTGGATTTCCGGCCTTGAGAGCCTCAGCCTGATAGCCGGTCGAGGGGGCGTTGGCTTCAAGCACCGGTTGCATACCGGCTACAAATGGACCGGGTAGAGTGGCCGGGACTTCCCCGTTGCCGGTATCCAGGGTGGCCTGCCGCTGGCCGTTGGCGATGGACAATCTGACCACGGCAAAGCCCTCTTTCAGGTCATACTCACCCTCCAGGCCGAGTGGCTTGGCCCGGTCTGAATGGGAGGCCACAAACACGCTAAAGGCCGCCTTCCGGCTCTCGGTCAGCAGGGCCTTGATCGCTTCGCCAGCCCCCTTCACGTTGTAGACAATGGCTCGCCATTCGTCGATGAGGATGGTGATGCGGGAGTGCCCCTGCTCGGCCACGATGCCTTTGCCGATTTCGTCATAACGCTTGGTCATCAGGCGGACCAGGGCATCCAGAGCCTTGTCGATCTCCCGGTAGTTCCGGCCCGTACCGACCACGATACAGCCCGGCCACTTGTCAGGATAGGCGTGCGGGTCGATGACGATCACTTTGGACGTTTGTCGCTTTCGGCTGACCAGCCATTGGAGGAGGGTAGTCTTGCCGGAGTCGCTGGCCCCGACGATCAGGCACCTTTGCACACTGTCCAGGGCGGCCAGCAAGTCAACTTGGGGCTGGACTGGCAGCAATGGGGGAATCGCCTGGTTCATCACGTTCGGCCTGTGGCGGAGGGTGTAGGTCTGCCAGGCGATCCATTCCACCTGGCTGGGCGTGTTCTGCCGCCCGTTGGCATAGACCCGGCCATCCAGATGGGCGTTGCGCCAGGTGACCCTCTCGTCGGTATCCCGGATGTAAACCTGCTGGCCTTCGTCGGCCACAATGCACATCACCGTGGCCTCCCGTTCCAGCACCTTCCGGTTGGCTCGCTCTCTGAGTAATCGCTCGCGGACAATCAGAATGGAAAAGAGGGCGATGCCAAGCAGAGCGGTGATGAGGCTGAAAGCGAGGGTATAGATGACTAACCTAACGGCCTCGGCGATTTCATCGTGAGCCAGGCTGTCGATATACCAACCGAGGACGAACAGGATGATTAAGCTGGTTAGCATCAATATGAGTTGTTGTTTCATAGGGCCACTCCCAAGCCGTAGGCCAGCGCATTGAAGCCGATGACCAGGACTTTGGCGGTGAAGTCCAGGGCGGCTTTAAGGTCACTGACCAGGGTGGATAATTCATAACTGGCCGCAGCGACAAAGCGGCTGGCCTGACAGAACAGGGTGAACAGGCTGGTGGCCAGGACAATGGAAAAGGCCAGCATGCCGGTGTCATCTTCGATGACAACATTGACGGCCAGCCGGGTTTGATGCTGGAGGGTTAACTGTCGTGTGGTCATGCTGTCACCTCCCAACCGCTGCCGTTTTTGGTAATCTGACCGGCGGCTGACAGGGCTTTCAGGTCGCTGTACACCGTACCGCGAGAGGTGTTCAGCTTCTCCGCCAGGGCTGACACGCCGAGGTCACCCTCACTGTTCAGAATATCAACCAGCCTGGCCCGGCGTTGTTCAATGGCCGAGTGGTCCTGTTTAATCTTGGCGGCTCTGGCCTGTTCAAGAGTGCTGTGTTGAACAGCTTTGGCCTGTTCAACCTCTTGGCGCAACTGTGCAAGGGTAGCCTGGGACTGTTCAATGCTACTGCGCAGTTCGTCAGCCTGTTGGGTCAGCCTGTCAACTTCTGCCTGTTTGGTCTGAACAAGGCTGTCCAACTCGGCCTGCTTCTGTTCAATCAAGGTGTCAAGCTCCTGACGTTTACTGTTCAGTTCATCTGTCAACTGTTCAAGGCTTTGCACAGTGTGTGTTCGTTGAACAGCGTGTTTAATCTGGCCGACGAAGGTTTCAAAGGACAGCAGCAAAAAGAGACTGGGCATCGCAGCCATCGTGCGCGAAATCAGGTCAGGCTTGGCGTGCAAAACGTTGAACGTTCCGGCGATCAGGCTGCTGCCGATGATCAAGAGCCATTGCCACCGGGCGTGCTGGCCGAACAGGGAACGATAGAGAGCGTTCAGACTGAAGATGATGACGCCAGCTTCGACCACGAGGGGAAACAGAAAGGGGATGCTGATACCGTGCTTGGCGGCCAGGTCGGTCAGGGCGTTGAAACTCAAGACGAAGCTGAACAGGGCCAGCAGCAAGGTTAGGGTTCCGGTGAGCCAGGCGATTGTTTTTGTGTTCATTGGTATACCTCCTATAGATAATGAGTTGATCATATTGATGTGCCAGTCACAAGAACGTGACCAGCACAGCGCAAAAAAATTTATATCTAATCCTTCTCCCGCCATTGAAAATATTTATCCGTACCCAGCGCGTCCATCTCCTGCTTGTAGGCTTTAAGGGACTCCAAATCGATCCACCACATGGTCCCCTTTTTCTCGGCCTTGATTTTCTGCTGCCGGAGTAGGCGACGAATGTAGGCGGGTGCGTACCCGGTAACTTCAGCAGCTTCCTCGACGCTCACATATTCCATATGGTCAATGATAATGCGAGAGGGGATTACTGTCAATTTATGGGGCACGGCTGTTAGGATTTGCTGCATTTTAATTTTTCTGTGTAAAAGCAGGTGATATTATTGTTACCAGCTTAGTTTATCATAACTTTTTCTGATTGTCAAGAAAGAACAATGAAAAGGAGGGTTAAAAAAAGAGCAAATTAGTGGTATAATCGAATCAAAGAACAATTCAGGAGGCTGTATTAACCGACCTCAAAATTTCCCAATAGAATTCAACAATTTACGTCCTTCAAGAGCGCGAAGCCGCAGAAAATGCTTCTCTCGATTTGCTCAATCAAATTGCCAAGATCACTCCATGAAAAACAACACACCTTGTGTACAGTGTGGTTGCACTTGAACAATTAAGCTTGCTTTGACATTCATTATACTAAGACCTATAGTTATCCAAATTTATGCACATTTAAGGGAATTTATGATCGATAATACTCCTTATCTGTTTTGGCCGCAGGAAATTGGACCATACGAAGCGGATTTACGAATCCTGCTAGCTAAATTGGATGGAACCGAAACCCCTTCTGATAGTATTTCGCTTATTGAAGAACAAATTAGGAGTTTACCTGCCTATCCTAATTCAGTAGGGGCACGGCTGCGCTATCGTTCCTATCTTTTAGTATTACTTGATTTGCTACGCCAACAGTGGCAGCCTGAATATCGTCAGGGAAATTTATATCTACGACCGCCTACCTGGACACAAAGAGTCAAGGGGAATCAGGCGGTGCAAAATCACAAAGAAGCTATAAGGCAATCTCTAAGTTGGGAACGAAAGGCTCAATTTCAAAGAAACTCAGTATGTGAGTTCATTAGGTATATGGAGAAACCAAGGTCTTTTAATGGTGAAATGGTTTCTATTCGTTCCTTGTTTGCAAATGGCAAAGCATTGGCCCAAGATCTACAAGCAATCGTTGAACTTAACGATAAAGAGGAGCAAAAAAGTTGTATTGGTTCCATTATTCAGCCCTATTTGCAACTCATTGCGGAAAATAATCGTTGCATTCACACAGGGTTACGATTATTAGATATTTGGCGTTATTTGCGCTACACATGGGCTACTCCTTATAACCCTACACCTGGTCGCCAAATGTTTTATTTAGTGCGCGATAAAAAACGCCCCTTTCACCCTATAATTGGCATTGCCGCGCTAGGTAGTTTCTGTCAGGAAACCCTGTTCAAGCCACTGCCACCGCCGAGCGTCGTTTCCGGCGGCGCGGCTTGAGTATGGCTTCAGCAATCTTGACCAGATTGTTGACAATACAGCCCCAACCAACCCATT
>DAOUMU010000264.1:0-26006 GCA_034409055.1 Anaerolineae bacterium | reverse complement strand
CAATGGCTTATCGTAGGAAGCATTGTGAGGGGGCTACTTGCGGATAGTCTCTTTTGAATTGAAACTTCGCCCGGACGGTTCCAGCCGCGAACCTGATTGACGGGCGAAGGTATCATTAAGTGCCTGTCACCTAAAGGGTAGGTAGTTACGAGTATTGAATGCGGTAGTGACAGAGGAACGTATACCTACCCCTTCAATGAACCCGCCAGTAGACCACGCAAGAAGTAACGTCCCAGCACAATATAAACAAGTAACGTGGGTAAGGCAGTCAGGAAAGCCGCGGCCATCTGGACGTTCCATTCGACCGTGAAACTGCCGGCGACGTTATTGAGGGCCACCGTCATAGGCTGGTATTCATTCTGCACAATGGTGACGGCAAAAATAAAATCATTCCAGATGTTGGTAAACTGCCAGATCATCACGACTACAAAAGCTGGGGGAGAGAGTGGCAGAATAATGTAGCGATAGATGCTAAAGATATTGCCCCCATCAATCCGTGTCGCTTCGATGACCTCATTGGGGATGGTGGCGTAGTAGTTGCGGAAGATAAGCGCCGTAATGGGAATTCCATAAACCACGTGGACAAAAATCAGACCCCCTAAGCTGGCATAAAGCCCTATCGTCCTCAAAGTAATAGTCAGAGGGATCAAGATAGCTTGATAAGGAATAAACATGCCAAACAGCACGAACGGAAAGATAACGTCGGCATATTTAAACTTCCACTTCGACAAAACATAGCCATTCAGCGAGCCAAGCATCGTGGAGATAATCGTCGCCGGCACGGTCATGATGACGCTATTGGTAAAGGCCTGCCCCATGCCAATTACCGCCTCGCTGCCAAACCAAGCTTCGTAAAAGCTATCAAAACAAAAGATGAAGGAGTTAGTGCAGTTATCGAGGGTCAAAAAAGGGGGCAAATCCCACATGTGGTAGATGTCAATATCAACATATTGTTTGAAGCTGGTAATGAGAATCAGATAAACGGGTAGAATATAAAAAACAGAAAACGAAATGAGAATAGCGTAGATAATCAGTCGGGTCAACCTAAAACGAAAGCGGGGTTTGGTAGCAGTGATGGGTCGTGTTGTCATTATTACTCCTCCTGCTGCCGTAGGCTAATGACCAAATAGGGCACGATGAGTAACGCAATCAGAATCAGGAGCACCGTGCCGATGGCTGCCCCCTGGGCAAAGCGAGCCTGGCCAAAGGTCGTATCCCACATATCGAGGGCCAGCACATCTTTGATAAAACCTTGACCTTCACCGCCCATAGCCACCACCAAGTCGTAGATTTTGAGGGAAATGTGGGCCAGGACAATAACCACACTCAAGGTGATCGGTCTCAACAAAGGAATGATAATGTGGCGATTAATCTGCCACTCGTTGGCCCCATCTACCCGGGCTGCTTCCCGTAAGTCCTCAGAGATACCCCGCAAACCGGCCAGGTAGAGGGCCATGGTGTAGCCCGAAAGTTGCCAGCCGGCGGCAATGACCAGGGTAATTACTCCCAGGGACACGCCAATTCTGGGAGAGGCCAGCCACTCCAAGCCAATATAAGCCAGGAATTGGCCCAAACCCGACGCAGCAGGGATATGGTAAACCACGTCACTGGCCCAATTGGGCTTAAAGAAACCTAAGCCAAGATTCTCCAAAAGAAGATTAAGGCCCGTACTGCCGATGAGAGGATCGCCTGGGGTAAATATCCAACGCCAGGTCAGACCGGTGACAATGAAAGACAGAGCCATCGGAAATAAAAAGATGCTTCGGAAAAACCCTTCCCCCACAACGTGGCGATCTAAAAGGTTAGCCAGGGTAAAACCAACCACAATACAGCCGGCTATAAAAAGAGCAGTAAAACCAATGACATTCCGCATACTGGCCGCAAAACGCCTGGCGTCAATGCCCACTGCGTATTTCTCGGGCACCCCAAAAAGGCGAGCGTAGCTTTCAACACCGGAGAAGGTATAATTAGGCGCTGCACCCCGTTTCCAATTTGAAACAGAGACCCAGCCGGTCCAACCGATAAAACCATAAACGAAAATAGCAATAGCTACCAGTGAAGGCAGGACAAAGGTAAAGGCAACTATTTTTTCCCAATTTCTCTCCCAATTGATAGTCATAAATCTCCCTATATTCCTGTACGCCTATTTGTTTGGTGTAGCAAAAACGTAAAACGTGAAACGTGATGATTTCCCGCCGCCAGTTCTCACGTTTCACGCATCACGTAGAATGATGAGACGAGGCGGCCCCAGTGAACCGCCTCGCTCAAAAAAACAACTAAAGTTACTATTGGGGGAACCCGGCGTCCTCGGCCGCTAACACAAGGGCGGCCTGGGCCGCAGCCACGTCACGGTCAGAAGCAAACTGGGTGGCGATTTGGCCGAATTGCTCTTGCCAGGCGGGAATAGCCCCAGAACCGTGGGTCACGATCGGGATGATGCGATCCACGGCAAAATCGTCAGCGCTGCTCTGGAAGTAGGCCCGGCTAGCTGCCGGGAAACCACTGTAATCGCAATCGGTGCGGGCGCAAATGGAACCTTTAAGCTGGTTAAAGGCTTCCTGGGCATCCTTGCGGGCAATCAGTTTGATCCACTCAATCGCATTTTCTTTGTTAGGCGCCTCTTTAGGCACCGCCATGCCGTCGGACACCAGGAGGAACGAGCCCTTGTTGCCCGGCGCTGGATTCCAGGTGACGTAATCCGTGGCATCAAAATTAATCACTTCACCATAAGCCCAGTCACCCATAATGTTAAAAGCAGCCTTGTCATCAATAACCAGGCGAATGGCCGAGGCCCAGCCGTGCGTGCCTCGGTCCTCGTTGGTACAGTCCAACATTTTGTCGAAGTTTTCCAAGGCCCGGGTAACCTCAGGATCGGTCCAGGAAACAGAGCCATTGAATAGGCCCAAATGTTTGTCAGGGCCGAGAGTCCCGATCAACGCGGTCTCAAAGGTCTGGCTTAACTCAAAGCCATCGGCAGTGCCAATTGCTAAGGGCACAATCCCTTGGCCCTGCAACGTTTCACAGACGGCAACGAACTCCTCAAAGTTAGTAGGCACAGACACACCAGCCTGTTCCAACAGCCGGGTGTTGGTCCACATCACATTCCCCCGGTGGATGTTCATCGGGACAGTGTAGGTCTTGCCTCTAATCTTTAGCAGGGCCTTCAAATCCTCGGGCATCACCTCCAACACGCCAGTTTCGGCCAGGATGTCATCCACCGGCTCCAGATATTGTTCAGGCGTATAAAGTTCGGCTTCCAGGCCGGCATGCATCATAAAGGTGTCATAAGGATCGCCCGCAATCAGTTTGTTCACGTTAGCGGCTTTGAAATTCACCCCACCACCACCGGCCAGACCGGCGTGGATCAACTCGACATCCGGGTGCTCCTGGCGATATAATTCGTAAACTGCATTAATCGCCGCAAACTCGCCAGCGGAGGTCCACCAGTTGCCAACCAGCAACTGTCCAGCCTCACCACTGGCAAACAGAACATCGATGTCACCTGCGGCCGGGTCGAAGTCCGCCATAAACGTCACCGCCTCATCATTGGAGGGGATGCGCAGTTTGTCGCCCACTTCCAGGGCGTCAGGGTTAATAATTTTGGCGTACGAGGGATCTTCGGCGTTGGCCTTATTGGTGGCAGACATGATGGCCCAGTAGGCATTCACATCGCCGTAGAACTTATCGGCCAGTTTTGACAGCCAGTCGTCGGCCTGGACGGTGTAATCTTCACCCTGGGCCGGCGGCGCCGCGCTAACCAGCGAGGCTGGCAAAACGATTACTAATAGAGCAAGTAAGATGGTAATACTTAAGAACTTTTTCATCACTAAAAACTCCTCCCTAAATGTTAAAAATTTTTCTACTTGGATTTTGAACTGTTTTTGAGAAGAAAGATTTGTTACTTACCAGGGTTTGATCGATAAAAGCACCTCCTTGCATTTCGAATATTTTCAAGTTCTCAGTTCTGCGGTTGTGACCCTGCTTTAGATAGCTGAGAACTCTGTCCGCTTAATTGCCAGGCAAGGCCTGGCGGGCCAGCCAACCACAACCCAAAATGGGACCGTCATCCCCCAGTGCGGCGGGCACAATGCGTACATGGGCAGCAATGGATTGGAAAGCGTAATCTGGTACAGTTTGGCGGGCCGGTTCAAGCAGTAAATCGCCAGATTTGGCCACACTGCCGCCGATGACATACAGATCAATATCTAGAATCATGGCCATCGTAGCAATTGCTGTACCCAATACTTCCCCAGCTCGAGTCATCACTTGCAAAGCCAACTCATCACCCTGTTCGGCCAATTGGGCTACCAGTTCGCCGGTAACAGGTCGTTGACTACCGGGACCGGGTTGCTCTTTTGTCTGCTCTCGCAAACGTTGGTAATGACGAGCCAGGTCAGGGCCACTGGTATAAGCTTGTACGCACCCCCTGATACCAGATTTATATAATTCACCATCTCGATCAACGGTAATACCGCCTACCTCTCCAGCCAAATTATGCATCCCCCGAAACAATTGTCCATCAACAATAAAAGCAGCACCAACCCCCGTACCAACGACGATGTATACCATACTTCCTTCACCTCGCCCGGCACCGTAATAGAACTCCCCCAATGCCGCAGCTTTGGCGTCGTGCTCAAGATTTACGGGCAAGTTGAGGCGGTCAGTTAGCATCTGCCGGAAAGGAACATTACGCCAACCGGTCAAATTTGGTGGGTCAAGAATCACCCCGGTTTGATGGTCTAGGGGGCCGGGACTACAGATACCTACGGCGGCAATCCGTTTCTCATCTGGCAGGTCTGGCCCGAGTTCGGTGATGCTTTGGGCAATGCGTTCTATCGCTGATTGAGGGCCAGCCGGGGCATTGGTCGGTATCCGATGATATGCGACAATACGATCATCTGAATCAATCAATCCCAGGGCAATTTTGGTGGCGCCCAAGTCTATGCCTACTACCCAGTCACTCATTGATGTTTCCTCCAACGCTGGTTATACGTCATTGTTAGCTAGTTCTTGTTGCAAAACCTTGTAGACGCATCCCCCTGCATCTACGGTGGGCATAGGGATGCCCTTGCTACGTTTTGCAACAAAAACTGGCTGGCTTTCTCTATGACCCTATCGAAGATCAATTTAGTTCATGCACCGTCCGCCGGATGATATCATCCTGGGTGGCTTTATCCAGCGTGACAAACAAGGCGCTATAGCCGGCTACCCGGACGACCAAATCTCGATACTGGTCGGGGTTTTTCTGGGCGGCCAGCAACGTTTCGGTATCGACCGTGTTAAACTGAACATGCCATATCTTCAAATTGCGAAAGCCCTTGAGCAGAGTCACCAGGCGCTTCAGACCGGCTTCGCTGGCCAGAGCCGTGGGGGAGAGGCGAAGATTTAGCAACTGGGCCAGCATCTTGATGGTCGGTAGCTTGCTGACCGAACGCATAATGGTGGTGGGGCCGCGGGTATCCGTGCCGTGGACAGCAGAAATTCCTTCGGCAATCGGTTCCCCGGCTTTGCGACCATCCGGCGTCGCCCCGATTTTAGACCCAAGTGGGACATTGGCCGAGATGTTACTGGTAGAACCGGCGTAACCATCCCCAATCGGACCGCGTCCATAACGGGAGTGGTGATACTTGACCATCTCCTCTTGGTAATCTTTCATCACTCGTATGGCCAGTTCATCGACCTCGTCGATATCGTTGCCATACTTGGGCGCCCGTAGCAGGCGTTGCCGCACCACCTGGCCCCCTTCATTTTCAAAGTTAGCCGCTAACGCAGTCATCACCTCTGAGGCCGTCAACTTCTTTTCTTCAAAGACCAGCTTTTTCAAGGCCAGCAAAGCATTGGCCACGTTGGTCACGCCGGATTGCAGGCCACTAACCACATCGTATACCGCCCCGCCTTCTTTGATGGTCAGGCCTCGTTCCAGACAATTGTCCACCAGGGCCGAACAAAAAGCATCCGGCACCATCTCTTCCAGACTGATATCAGCAACCGTATCCATGTGGAAAGAGATACGCGTATAAAACATGTACTGCTCGTAAAAAGCCTGGTACAGTTCTTCAAATGAATTAAAGACGGTCAACTCCCCCCGACCCGGCAGCAGTTGTAAGCCCGTGTTAGGATCAAGGCCATTGTTGAGAGTTATCTCTAAAATTTTGAGCACATTCAAGAAGGTCATACCGGTTACCCGATAGCCCCACTTGCCCGGTACAGCCGTTTCAATACAACCGACGATGGCGTAGTTATAGGCATCGGCCGGTCTCACCCCTTTTTCCAGGAGAGCCGGAATGATGATCTCGTCGTTTTTCATAGCCGGCATACCAAAGCCCAGCTTGATGGTTTTGGCACATTCCATCAAAAAGCGGTCGGCCGTACCGGTGTGAATGCGGGCTGAAACGTTGGGTTGGGTCAGGCGAACGTTGCGGATTGTTTCCAGGACCATGTAGGAAATGTCGTTGGTGGCGTCTTGGCCGTTCTCTGTTTGGCCCCCGATGGTTACGTTTTGATAGGTCGGGTAGCCAATACCAAAACGGGTGTGATCCCAGGGACGGACCTTGATGATGGAAAAGAGCTTGAGCCAGAGCAGTTCCAATATTTCCAGGGCTTGATCATGGCTGATGCGGCCGGCTTCCAGGTCGGCCTGGTAAAAGGGGTAGGTGTACTGGTCAAAGCGACCCAGGGAGAAGGAATGACCGTTACTTTCAATCTGGCTGATCAGATGGATAAAGTAGGCCGATTGGACGGCTTCCTGGAAGGTACGTGGCGGCCTGGCCGGCACGCGGCGACAGGCTGTGGCGATGGTTTCTAACTCGGCTTTGCGCTCTGGGGGGGTGTCAGGCAGCGCCGCTTGCCGTTCGGCTTCAGCAGCAAAGCGATTGGCAAATTGGATAGCCGCTTTCAGGGTAATGATCGCTCCTGCCAAGAAGGGGCGCTTCTTAAATTCTGTGGCTTCATAGGAAGACAAATTGACCAGGGCTGCCTCTGCTTCGGCCATAATGCCCTCCAAGCCGATGGCAATGACCTTTTCGATGTTCAGAATAATGTGCCCATCGCCGGAAGTAATCATACCCCGACCGGAGATGATACCCACCTTTTGAGCCCCGGCCACATCTGCGGGCATGATGGCCATGACCCGGTCGTTGAGGGTTTTGCCTCGCCAGGCCGGCTCAATCGTATTCAAAATATGGGTTTTTACTTCTGGACTGACTTCAAAAACGTCGGCCCGGCGCTGGGGAAATTCGTCGATTTCGTTGGCCAGAAAGTCAACCAGGTATTCTGGAAAAAGCGGAGCCGCTCGAGGGAGGCTGGCCTGGTTACCCACAATGATCTCTTCCGGGGCGATATAAATGGTCATGTTGGCCAGAATGTGGGCCAGGGCTTTGGCCCGGCGCAGGACAGGCGGGTCTGCCTGATATTTTTCATAGGCCTCGGTGATCAGTAGCCCCCGCTCGGCGCAGAGGGAGGGGGTGGTGTTCACCAGTCGCTCACGTAAGCGACGCACGCGGTCGGTGGAGCCGGCGGGTAAAGGGGAATCGCCAGATTTAACCGTTCCATCGTTGTCTTTAAGACTCGTTTCCGTTTCTTTGGTTTCGATAAGCGTTGGATTCATGATTATTTCTCTCGTGTAGCAAGAGTTGTCAAAAGGCATTGTCAAATTGATCAGCCACCAATATTCACCCGCAGTTCGTAGGACTCGACTACCCCGGCCAAAGCCTCAACTTCTGTCTCAGCCAGACGGTTATGGCCCTCCCAGGGATACTCCCGGCCCAGGGCCTTGTATTTAGCTTTGCCCAGGGTGTGATAAGGTAACAGGTCAATCCCTTTCACCGGGCCATTCAAGCTCACCACATATTCGGCCATGGCCCGGACGCTTTCGGTTGAGGCGTTGAAGCCGGGAATAAGCGGCACTCTGACGGTCACCGGCGCCCTCAGCCTCACCAACCGGCTCAGGTTGGACAGGATGAGTTCATTATCCAACCCGGTAAAGGCCCGGTGGGTGTTACCATCGACGTGCTTTAGATCAAAAAGAATATGATCGAGATAAGGCAGCAAACGCTCCAGTACTGTCCATTGGGTATGGCCACAAGTTTCAATTGCTGTCGAAATATATTCTGTCTTGGCTAAACGGAGCAGCGCTTCGGCCATGTCGGGTTGCATAGTTGGCTCGCCACCGGTCAAAGTCATACCGCCCCCGTCTTCATAAAAAGGGGCATCACGCAGCACTTCCTGCATCACTGCTCCGGCCGTGCGCCGCTCACCAATCCAGTGCATCGCCCCGGTCGGGCAAACGATGGCCCGAGCGCTGTATTTTTCCTCTAATGCCTTTGTCCAGCCGGAGCCATTGTGACTACTGTCCCAACAAACCGGGCAAGCCTCGGCAAATTGGCCGCAGTTGATACAGTTGTGAGCAAAGAGAGCCAGTTCTGGCTGCCAATGCTGTGACTCGGGATTGGCGCACCACCGGCAGCGAAGAGGACAGCCCTTCAAAAAGACGTTGGTGCGCAAACCCGGCCCGTCGTGTAATGAGTAACGCTGAATATCAAAAACGATTCCTTCGACTTTTTCCAACTGTATTTTTTCTGTTTCAACCATTTTTCATTGCGAGGCTTAGTTACTTGGCCAATAGTCAACAACGAGAGCGTTAGCCAGATGAGGTGTCACCAGCGAGACAAACGCCTGGTGAGCAGGATGCACAAGATATGTATCACGGTCTTTTTCACTTAGAAATGTAACCAGGAAGCAATGGGTATAGCCCTGAGCGATGTTCTCAACACTAACATCGGTGCCCCACTCAAAATCGTAAATTTCGTCGATCTTATTGGGTAAATTCCCGAATGTCTGCTCAATTTCTTGGATTTGTTGCGGTTTAGATGTCTCTTTGAACGAAAATAACACCACATGGCGTAAAACTTTGGTCGGCTCTGTAGGCTGATGTTCATTCATAATCGATTTTCCAATCCCCAATGTCCCAAATGGGTATGGCTGAGTAGTTACCTCTCATCTAAATATCTGAGAATTCCGTCCTTCTGATTATCTCGTCTTGTAGTTCCTTGTCAAGTTCGGTAAAGTAAGCACTATAACCGGCCACTCGAACCACCAGGGAGCGATATTCCTCGGGATTGGCCTGGGCCCGGCGTAAGGTTTCAGCCGAAACCACGTTGAACTGAACGTGGGGAATCTTCAAACGGCAGAAACCTCGCAGTAAAAGGACAAACTTCTTGATGGCTGCTGATCCTTCAAAAAAAGAAGGCAGGAACTTCATATTCAGCAGGGTGCCATTAGAGGCCAGTTTGAGATTGATCTTGCTGACAGAATTCAGCACAGCCGTGGCCCCTCGCTTGTCCCGACCCGCCGTCGGCGAGAGCCCCCCATCGGCCAACGGCGTCCCGGCGTGGCGACCGTCTGGGGTCGCGCCGACGTTGGCCCCCATCGGTACGTGGGCCGAAACGGTGTAGAAGCCCGGCTGGTAGACACCGCCCCGGATGGTCGGGTACTGTTCGACCAGTTCGCTGTAGCGATCCCCCCACTTTTTAGCATACTGATCTACTCCGTCGTCATCGTTACCATACTTGGGCACCCGGTTGATGAGACGTTGGCGCAAAACTTCGTGCCCGGCAAAATCTGCTTCCAGCGCGATCAGTAGTTCTTTAGCCGAGAGCCACTTTTCGTCAAAGATAGCCTGGTGAATGGCGACCAAACTATCAGCGACATTAGCAATCTGCACCCCTTGCACCCCGGAGAAATTGTAACGCGCCCCGCCAGCGGTGACATCCAGCCCCCGGTCGAGACAATCCGAGATGACCAGGGACAGAAACGGGGAGGGATAAACTTCAGCGTGGGTGCTGTCCACAAGATTACATCCCTTCACCATCAACCCGACAAAATGTTGCAACTGTTTATCGTAGGCTGCTTCCAGGTCGGCAAAGGAATCCATCTGGTCCAGAGGGGGTGTCTCCAGGCCAATCTGCGCCCCGGTTTGGGGGTCCTGGCCGCCAAAGAGGGTCAGTTCCAGGATGCGGGTTAGATTGAACATAGCCGCATCACTCCAGCCCAGGGCCTTGCCGGGGGTTGATAGCTCCACACAGCCGACCACGGCATAATTCATGGCGTCGTCTGGGGCAACACCCCGGTTCAACTGACCGGGAATGATGACTTCGTCGTTGAAAACCTGGGGCATCCCGCTGCCCTGACCGATGACAAAGGAGGCCGCCCGTAAGAAAGCTTCCGGGCTGTTCTGATGAATGCGGATCGATAGGTTGGGTTGAGTCAGGCCCAGGTTGGCCTGGGCTCGTAAGCACATGTAGCTGAGAACGTCGGTGGCGTCACTGCCATCGGCCAGTTGGCCACCCACCACGATGTTGAACCCGATGGGAAAGCCGGCGAAATAGCGGGCACTTTTGCTGCTGCGGAGCAAGACAATCTCGCTAAATTTGAGCCACAAATATTCCAGTAACTCCTGGGCCTGGGGCAGGGTTAGCCAGCCCGAGGCCAGGTCGCGTTCTAGATAAGGCGGCATGTATTGATCAAACCGGCCAGGCGAGAAGCTGCTGGCATTCGACTCGATTTGGAGGAGCACAAATAGAAACCAGACGGCCTGCAACGCTTCCCAGAAATCACGGGCCGGATTTTCAGACAACCACTCACAGATTGCGGTGATCCGTTCCAGTTCCTGTCGGCGGGCCTCGTTGTCGCTCTCGTTGGCCATTTGCCGGGCCAGGTTCGCATAGCGAAGCATAAACTCCTGAGCGGCCTGCAACACAATCAGGGTGGCCTGGTAAAACGTCTGCTGGGCCTCCGTTTGGACCTCGGGTCGTTGCCGGCCGGCTGTGACCTGCTCACGCAATCCCTGGACGCCCAGGTGTAACCAGGCTTCAACGTCGGGCAGGATGTGCCCCTGGGCATGGTCGGTCTGGTTTAGGGAGAAAGCCCTGCCCCTTACCGCCCGTCCCACCTCCTCGGGAATACGGGCGGCGACAATATCCTCCAGCGTTTTACCGCGCCAGTAGGGAAAAATTTCTTCCCGTAACTCCTTAATTTGCTCCGGTTGAATATTAAACCGGTCCTGGGGGCGGGTGGGCAAAATCTCCAGTTCTTTATCTATCCAATCGACGGCACCTTCTGGAGCAATAATGCCCATCCGGGGTAATAAGGAGCGATTGCCGACGATGACTTCATCGGGATGAATGGTGATACTCATCTGGCGGACCAGGTGCAGCAACATTTTGGCCCGCCGGATCACCATGGGTTCACCCTCGGTGGCCTGGTAACTCTCGGTGGCGTAGCGAGCCCGCTCCACGTCGATCACCCGCTCGTTCTCCAGCAGTCGCTTTTTAATGCGGGCCGCTTGCCCGGTTGGACGCGTGGTTTCCCACACTTCAACCGGAAAGCCTACGGTTGGGTCAGATTGCCATGGGGCTAATGCTCGTGTATAGCTTATGTCTTTGATATAAGCAGTATCAACCATTTTGTGCCTCTGCCTCGGCAAACACTTTGGCTGCCGCGCCAATAATTCCCAGATCATCTCCCAACTGCCAGGGGACAACACGCACGGAGTCCCACAACTCCGGCTGCGTGTGCTCCCGCATCGCAGCCATAGCCGGTTCGAGCAGCCTTGAGCCGATGCGGGTCAATCCGCCCCCCATGACAATCAACTCGGGATTGAGAATCTGAACGATCATCGACAAGCCGACCCCGCCGTAATAACCGGCTGTTTGCAGTATTTCACAAGCCACTGCATCGCCCTGGTCGGCTGCCTCGGCAATCTGTTCGCCAGTAATACGCTGTCCACCAGCCGGAGCCATCTCCCGGAGTCGTGTCTCAACGCCTGCCTCTATCTTTTCGTAAGCCATCCGAGACAGGCCGATGCCACTGGCATAGGCCATGACACAGCCATTTTTGCCACAAGTACAGGGAGGACCGCCAATGTCGATCACGACGTGGCCCAATTCACCGGCTGTGCCGGTATGACCGACGTAAAGCTGGTTGTTGATGATGATGCCGATCCCGTAGCCGGTGCTAAAGGTAACATAACACATATTCCTGGTCCCACGTCCAGCCCCGTAGCGATGCTCACCGACAGCACAGAGATTGGTATCGTTATCTAACAGGACTGGTAAGCCTATGCGTTCGGCGACGATGTCGCGCAGCGGAACATGATCCCAGGCCGGCAAGTTTGAACAAACCAACACCACGCCCGCTGGACCATTGGTGTTGCCCGGAAACCCCAGGCCGACGGCCTCAATATCGGCTGTTACAACTTTACTCTCTGCAATGAGCGTACGATAGGCCTGCTCGATGGCTGCAATGACAAATTCAGGTTCTTTTTCAGAATGAGCGTGGGTGGTGTAGCGCTGCAAAATCTTGCCAGATTGATTTACCAGTCCGGCCGCAATTTTGGTACCGCCAACGTCTATGCCAATTGCGTAAGGTTTCATGTCTGTTGTTCTTTTGCCAGGTAATCTCGTACCCCTTGCTGCCAAGGGGGCAGGGATTGCCCGGTGACCAGTTGGTACAGCCGGCAATCTAACACCACCCGGGCCGGACGTTTGGCAAAACGTTTGAGGGTAGCCGATTCCACAATTTCTACCGGTTCTGAACGTCCGGCTGCCTGGAGTACGAATTGGGCGAAACCGGCCCGGGTACAGGCTCCCCTACTGGTCACATTATAGATGCCGTAGGCGCCGGTGGCAGTCAGGGGTAAGAGCGCCTCGGCCAGGTGCCCGGTGTAGGTCGGCGACTCAATCTGGTCGACCGGCATCCGTATCCCCCCCTCCTTTTCGGCGGCTTTCAGCACGCGTTCGACGTAATTATTGGGGGCGTGGCCAAAAAGCCAGGCCGTGCGGACAGCGTAGGTGCGCGGACAAATCTGTAGGCTCAGCCGCTCACCGGCTAACTTCGACCGTCCATACTGGTTGAGCGGATTAGGTTGGGCCACTTCATCATAATCTACCTCAGACTGACCGTCAAAGATGTAATCTGTCGAGATGTAAACCAGGGCGCTGCCGGTCTGTTGCGCGGCCAGGGCCAAGTTTTGCGCCCCGACCGCGTTGCTGCGCCAGGCCTGATCTGGGTTGGCCTCACATTTTTTAAGATCAACAAAAGCCGCCGAATTGACAATAAGTTCCGGCCGCTCTGCGCTCAACAGTTCGAGTGTTCGGGGCCGATCGGTGATGTCAATCTCGTTGATGTCCCAGGCCAGAATTTCGTGCCGGGTCCCCAATACCCGGCTCAACTCCCGACCCAGCATGCCTTTGGCTCCAATAACGGCAATTTTCATGATTTATCTCACTTCTTCAACTGTAACCCACCGACCTTCTGCCGAAGAGCGAATAACGGCTTCCATAATCTCTTGCACCTTTAAGCCATCAGCCAGGGTGGGGGAAGGAGACAGGTCATCAGAAATGGCTTTGAGGAACTGGTATTGGCATTCGGCGTGAGTCCGGGTGAAGGTGGGGGGCATCGACCAGTCGGGCACTTTTTGGCCCTCGTACCGTTGGACCGTTTCGAGACGCTTAAAGCCCCGCATCCCCCCCAGGGGTTGTCCGGTTTCGCGTACGTCGTATACCTCCAGCCAGCTTGGGTCGGCCGCATTGAAGCGGAGCGCGCCTTTGTCACCAAAAATTTCAAATTGTAGATCGTTCGTGGTGCCAGTACCCATGCGGGAAATTTCGACCAGCCCCAGGGTGCCATCGGCCATGCGGATGTGCATAAAGGCGATGTCATCCACATCCACTGGGCCTTTTTCCGTGGCTCCAGCAGCAACGGGACGTTCCTTGATGAGGGTATCTAGCGTAGCCTGAACCGAACCGAACTCCCCCAGGAGATAGTAGAATAAGTCGAGAACGTGGGAGCCTATATCGAACAGGGCGCCGCCGCCCGAGATATCCTTACGCAAGCGCCAGGAGAGGGGTTTGTCGTAGTTGATGTAACTGGAACGATAGTAACGTCCCCGGAACGAAAAAACACGCCCCAGGAAGCCGTCTGCAACCAGTTGGCGGGCGCGGATGACGGCCGGAAAGAAGCGGAAGTTAAAGGTCATCTGGGTTTTTACGCCCGCTTTTTTCACCGTTTCGACCATGCGCTGTCCTTCAGCCACATTCATAGCCAGGGGTTTTTCACAGTAAATGTGCTTGCCGGCCTCGGCGGTGGCCAGCACAACCTCTGCGTGTTTGTAGTTGGGCACGCAGCAATCGATCAGGTCGACGTCGTCACGAGCCAGCAGTTCACGGTAATCGGTGGTGTATACCTCACAACCGATTTCTTGAGCCGCTCTTTCGGCTGTTTCCGGGCGGGTGGTGGCTACACCCACAATCCTAACCGTATCGGCGGGCAGGCCGTAGTGGAAGGTGATGGCTCGATAGCCCAGGGCATGCACCCGCCCAATACCACCGTAACCGATCATGGCAATGCCAAGTTGTTTCATTTTCTCAACCCCTTCTCATCCCGATACTTATCACTGGCCTCATCCATGACGGCCCGCAGCTTTTTAACCGCCGCTTCAATCTGGCCGGTGCCGGGCACGAACTTACCCTCGGGACCTTTGAGCAAGGGGGAGGAAAACTCGCCAACGGTCATGCCCACCTTGATAAAGTCTGCCACGTTGCCGGCATTGAGCCCACCGTCTTCCATCAGTTCCACGCTGCCCTCCAGGCCAGCCTCTACTATCATCTCGTGCAGCCGCCGGATGTTGTCCACCATGATTGGGTCCATGGTATGCGGGCTCTGGCCGGTTTCTTTGACCCAGAAGTGGGCCCGGCTCTCATATTCGATGATGTCGATGTAGGGCAGAATATACTGTTCAAAGGCGCTGATCGGCGTGCCTTGCCAGGCCCAGACCCCAACTTTCAAATCCAAGGCGTCCTTAATATAGGTGATGGCTTGTATCGTCATCTCCCCCATGGTTTCGAGCGGTAGGGTGATCAAGTTGACCCCTAAATCGGCCAACTGTTTGAACACATCAAAGCTGGGCCGGACCATTTGCAGTTGGGCTTCGATTTCCAGATTCGTGCTCTTGCGCACGCCCTCGATGATGTCGAACCCACCGCGAGGCATACCGAAGTCCATGTATTTACCATCACGTACCTCGATGTGCAGCCAGTCCACACCAGCCGCTTCCAGTTCTTGGACCTGGGCGCCCAGCACCGCGTAGTCGGCCCAAAAGAGCCCGGCTGAAATTTTTACTTTTTGGCTTACTTTACCAATAGTATTTTTCATAGTGGTTTTTGTGTCTTTCCCTGCCGTCGTAAGATTCTGTTTTAACTAAAACCGTGTTGCGTATTGCGTGTGGCGGGAGTGAATTATTCTACGCAACACGCAACACGCAGCACGTTGTCAATTCTCTATCAATACCTTCATCGCTTGCTGGGAGCGCATCAGTTCAACGCCATGCCCTAGCTCTGACAGGGGCAACTTGTGGGTGATGAGGACTGATGGCTGTAAGCGCCGGCTTTCCAACAGTTGGACGGTTTGCCTAAAGGGTTTAAGTCCGACAAAAGTGCCGTGAACCGTCAGGTCGTAGCGGGTAATCGTGTATTGGTTAACCTCGGGGTTGTCGCGGGGTCGCAGGCCAAAAAGAATGACCTGGCCCCCTCGTCGGACCAATTTGATGGCTAAGCCTATCTGGTTACCTACCGCATCCACGACCATATCTGCGCCCAGTTCGGTGATTTCTCGCACCGCTTCCGGCAAGTCAACTTCAGCGGGATTAAGCACGGTATCCACCCCCATTACTTGGGCAAAGTTGAGACGGTAGGGGGCAATGTCGGCCACAATAACCCGGCCAGCTCCAAGAAGTTGGTACATCAAGGCAAAGAGCATGCCCATAGGTCCCCCGCCGATAATGACCACGTTGTCCCCGGCCTGGATGGGGGCACGGACAACTGAACCGACCACGCAGGAGAGGGGCTCAAACAAAGCGGCATCATCACGGGGGACATCGGGACTGATTTTGAACAGCGCCCGCTGCGGAGCGCGCAGGTAGGGGGCAAATGCGCCGTCAATGGTCGTGCCGATGGTTTTGTAATTGGTACACTGATTGTCCAACCCCTGACGGCAGTAACGGCACTGACCGCAGGTGAGACGGTTGGCAATGACCACTCGGTCGCCGGATTGCAGGTCGGTCACGTTTGACCCGATTTCCTCGACCAGGCCGACGCCTTCGTGCCCTATGATGATGTTGGGCGTGGCTTTGTGGGCCGGTGGTACGGCCAGAATGTTCAAATCGGTGCCACAGATGCCGCAGGCTTCGATCTTGACCAGAACGTCGTCGGGATGTTCTGGGGGGGGAATGGGGCGGTCTTCGTACTCAAGTCGTCCCTCGCCTTTGAAGATGGGAACGTGCATTGTTTCCATTATGAACCTCCATTTAGACTCAACACTTCGCTGGCGGTTTGGTCATCGGTGCAAAATACCTTTATGATGCAAGTACGGAGGCATCCCAGAATAGCTTTCACTTTTTCTGGACCCATTGCCACGGCAATAGTCGTGGGGATTTGGCATAAATCTTCGAAGGTAACCCCAATCACTCGCTGATTATATGAGCAGGGATGTAACTCTCCGGTGATGGTAAAAATTTGTCCGGCCACGTCGCCTACCGCTCCGTCAGCGACTAATGCTGTTAATTCCTTGGGACTGATCACGCCGGCTTTGACAAAGCCGGAAGTGGCCGGATCAAGATTACCGATCCCCAATAGGGCCACATCCGCCTGGCGGGCGGCGGTGAGGGTGCGTTTGATTTCTCGTTGGCGGCGCAGAATTTCTGCCGCTTCAGTACTATCGACCATAAGCGGGGAGGATAAATACAGGACCTCGCCGCCCAGTTTTTGGGCAAGCTGGCGGGCCAGGGTAGCGCTGTCTAATTCTCGCACAGCAAAAGGCATGCTGCCCATCGCTTGGGCCACCCGAACTTTAGCCTGAAAATTGGGACTAATGGCATGGATGACTTCATAAGTGGAACGTCCCAAGCAAACGGCCATAGTTGAGCCATCTGTTAACACGCGCTCCAAGTAATGGGCCCCCAATTTGCCAAGATGTTGCAATGTCAGGGGGGAGGTAGGGGAGATTGTTTTAAGAACCAGAGCCTCTTTTAAGCCAAAGGTTTGCTTGAGTAATTGTTCGAGCTCGGGATTACGTTTAAGGGGCCAGTCGATCGTGATTTGAACAACATTCTCAGCTTTGGCTTGTTTGAGGAGACGATAAACTTTAACTCGTGACAGACCCAACTGCTTGGCAATTTCATTCTGGGTCATCTCCTCTTCATAGTACATCGAGGCAACTTGGGCTAATAAAGCATGCTGACTATCATCAATCATTGAAGACGGCTACCCTGCTGTGCAAATGCACGCTAAACGTTCAATTGCACAAATTGTACTATATGGTTTGATATTTGTCAATTATCGAGTCAGATATGGGCTGAAATAGTTTGAGGGCACTGAGCTGAAATCAGTGCCCTCACATTTTGAGCGTAGGCGGGGTATCCCATTTTGGTTGTAGGCAGGGCATCCCTATGCCCTGCTACGCCCGCCGAGGCATGGGGATGCCTCGGCTACGTCATTCACGGATTAGCCAATGGTAGGCTCATATTTTAATCGTAGGCAGGGCATCCCCATGCCCTGCTCTACCTTACCGCAACGTTCTAAACCGTTGGCCCTGGGCGGCTAACTGCTCCAATATCCGGCGGGTTTCGGTTTCGGTGGCTCCGGCCAGGCGTTCCACTTGACAACCGGCGGCTTGTAAAATTTGCTCCGTTTCAGCCGGGACACCGCCCGGACCACCGATAATGGTCACATATTTGGCCGATTTGGCTTCTTCAATCGAAAAGCCAATGGTCGCCGGGAATCTTTCGATATATTCGAGCGCCCCCAGCAGATCCCATTTGGCCCAGTTGTCCGGGCTGTGATACCATAGCAGCAAGTAATGTTCAATGGGTTTCTCGGCGGGAGTGGGGGTAGGCTCAGCGGCGGCCAGCAGGCTACGCACCTGGGCTAAAAGCGGCTCTTTCCAGGTGGGCCAGGTCGCCCCCGGACTGCCAGTGACAACTAATTCGCTGTAGCCAAAGATTTGGTCTACACTCAGGTTGAGTTGGGTCACCAACTGAGCCAGCAGAGCCGCCGTTGCATCCAGTTGGTTTTGAGGGGGCGGGGTGTCGGTAAAGTTGCCAATCAAGCAGACCCCAACACTGTCACGACTGTGATTACCGGCGTGGGTGGACACCACCTCTAGCGGTTGGGTTTGAAAGATTGTCCCCTGGGCATCAAGGCAAAAGTGGTAAGTAATACCGGCCAGATCGCGGTTGTTGACCTGGTAGTCGGCAATCCGCTGCACGGAAACGCTGGCCGGGGTGGCCGTATGGTGGATAATGATCCGGCGGATGGCCGTCCGGGTGCGGGTGGGATATCGTTTCGAGGCATGTTGAGCCAGGCTGGCACTGACATCCTGAATCTGCACAGGGGTGGGCTTCACCTCCGGACCGACCCCGGCGGGGTTGACGGTGACCGGGCTGATCAGTAGTCCCTGATCACCCTGCGTCGTGAACCAGGTCACCAATTCGTGGATCATGTCCCAACGCAAGTGATAGGTACCGGACGTATCGGGAGTACGCAGCCGGGCCAGCAAGGTGACGGTTTCATCAGGCGGAATATCGGCCGGCAGCGAGGTCCGAAAATCGAGTTGGGATGGAAAACTGACCATCTGGCCGGCCATTGTATACCATTGAAAGCCCAGGCGGAAGGGATTAGAGCCGCCCCGTACCCAGGTAAAGCCCCCTGCATTTTGCAGAGTGATGTTCACCGTTAAAGTTTGATCGGCCGAGACGGTCGTCGGCGTATTGTGCTGGATGTAGCGGGTGCGGTAGCCGGGACGAGGCAGAATTTCGGGCCTGGTTATTCTGGCCTCGATCTCGGCCACCACCGCCGGATCCCACTGGTAATTTTGGGCAATGGCCTCTTGGAAATCCTCTTGTACGCGAAGTTTACCGTCAATATGCCATTTATCGGCCCGGGGCCAGCGGTAGAGAACAGCCGCGCGAATTTGCTGGTTACCGGCTTTGTTCCAATTGTCAATTTCCCGGTAGGCATTCTTGACCCAACCTCTATTGGCGTCCTCCCAGACCTCGTCCTCGTCCATCTCGGTCAGGTAAACCGGCAAGGAACGAAACTCCTCGGGAATAGCATTCATGTAATCCCGATAGGTGCGGAAATGAAAGTGATATTTATCGAAAGGGGAATCCATTTTTTGGGCACTGAAGACCAGCCTGGGATCAACGCCGTGGGTATAAGCGTGGATGGCAATCCCGTCACAATTGTCGGCCCCAATGGCCAGGCAGATATCCGTTAGATATTTGATCCAGTCCCCGAAAAAACTCCGAAAGGGGTATTCAGCCGGCCCACCGGCGATGCGGTTGGCGGTGTATTTGCCCTGGGGATCGGCATCATAAGCCGTCTGGGCATTCCACGGTGCTGGCGCGCCAATAATCACCTGGTCATTGGTATGGCCGGATAATCGATGGATGGCCTCACGGCAGAGCCGGTAACAATCGGCATAGCGGCGCGGCGTAATCGGCTCGGCTTCGCTGCTGCCGGGTTGGCGTGGCTGTTCCCGCTCAAAATTCATCTCATTGCCAATCACCCAGATATGAGCGCCCGGCGAATTTTTGACGAAATTAGCCACCCGCCGGGCAAAGTCCCGGTATTTGGAGGAATGGGGAATAGTCCCTTGGGAACCATAGGCCTGGTTGAGACGCACAATCACCCCAAAGCCTTGATCGGCTAATTTTTTATATAACTCTGGTTGGCCACCCTGATCGTTGGGATCGGTCCCGATGGCCTCCGTGACCAAGACCCACCCTTTAGCCTGATTATTGACCATCATCAGGTGTTCGCCACCCGGGTCGTGTATGCCATAAAGATAAAGAGATTCTCCGTAGGGAACAGCCATATGTCACTCCTTTTATTTAGATTGTGGCCCAGTTTGAAAAATTATAACCGAAAATAGCGTTTGAGGGAAGCTCTATGATTTATCTTATTGCCGGTTGAACCAAAAGCGCAACCATCGAACCTGCACTTACCTTACAAGCAGCTTGAAATCAGGTTAGGGTTGTTACACAATGATTACCTCAGCGTAATGACCTAGGCCAAAATGCCTAGTAAAGATTGAAATTACTGGTCATTTGGCTGATATATTAAGTACTTTTGGCCCTGTAATTTTTTGCGATTATCGCTTATAATTTTACTTGCTGTCTTGTGGGGAAGCCAGCTTCTGTTTCGATGCTGTAGTGTATTTAAGTTCATATTCACTATTAGGGGGCTAATTACACCACAAATCCGAGCTGACCCAAATCGCTGCACTTGGGCCAGTAACCGTCGGTTCCTCACATTATTCCACATAAGCTGTTAATTGATGTGCTGAATTAAGTTATTTAGGTAGCAATGCGAGTCCTATTTGAGAGCTTTTCGGGGCCTGTCTTTCTTAAGATTCTTCGTTTAATCTCTCAACATTCTCGCAGATTGGGCTGATTGGCCGACAAATTTAATGTTTCGAGTTGACTGACCACACAGGCACAGAGATCACAGTATGATAGATTTTCTCTGTGTTCTCGGTGTTTCCGTGGTTAAAATCTCTCCTTAAAATTTGTCAACGCGATGTAGAAATTATGGAGGCTAAAGATGTAGCAGGATTTATGAATCAACTCACCGGACCGGCAGGACAAACCATCAAAATATTTTCCAAGACTGAATATCAAGGAGTAAACGCTTATGAAACATTTATGTATCCATAAAAAGTTTTGGCTGTTAGTGGCGATCGTCGCCGCTGTGGCCGTCGTTGTCGGGCGGCCAGCCCTCCCAGCTCTGGCTGCTCCCCCGGCCCCGCTCACCTTTACCATGACCCAACCGGATGGGGTGACCACGTTTGAAGCCCGCGCCTGGGGCGATGAGTATGCCAATGGTATGGAAACCGTTGACGGCTACACCATCCTGCAAGACCCCGACAGCGGTTACTGGTTCTACGCCGAGGTCGATGAAGATACCGGCCAGTTGACAGCCACGGACAAAGTAGCCGGTAAAGACTCTCCCCCGGCTTCTGCCCGTAGCGCTCGGCCCGTGGTGGTCAGACCCCAGAGTGAGCTTGAGGTGCAGGCTGGCGTTGGGGTTCCCTCGGTGCCGACCCTGGGCTTGCTGGTTTACTACGATGACCGAACCCCGGTGGGGGGGATGAATTCGGAAGCGAATTGGATCAACAAATTCTTTGGCAATACGAATAGCGTCAAGAATTTTTACGAAGAAGTATCCTACAATGGCTTCACCATCACTCCGGCTGCCGAAACATGTGGCACAAATAACGACGGGATTACCAACTGGCTGAGAATCGGCGCCACTCATCCTAATAATGGGGACGCTAATCTCACCTATGCGGCTCTACAAGCGGCCGATGCTTGTGTCAACTACGCCGCTTTCGATACCAATGGGGACAAGGTACTGCTTAGCAATGAACTGCTGATCATCGTTATTGTGGCCGGTTACGAAAACAGCTACGGGGGCGCCCAGGCGCTCACGCCCAATGTCTGGGGACATATGAGTGGCTTTACCACTCCAGCCCCCCTCGATGGGATTGCCGGCTTCCTTTACGGTCAATTTGGTGAATGGCACGCCAACAACTTCGATAATCCGGGCCACACCGCCACCATCGGCATTATGGTACACGAGCTAGGGCACTTGCTCGGCTGGCCCGACCTGTATGACACTGACCAAAGCTCTGAGGGCGTCGGTAGTTGGAGCGTGATGGGTGCCGGCTCGTGGCTGGGCACCACCTTCAGCGGGGACACGCCGGCCCATCCTTCGGCCTGGGAGAAATGGTACCAGGGCTGGCTGACCCCCAAGCAAATTCAGATCACGACCACCGACGATAGTGGCATCCAGGTGGCGGTCACCACGAATATTCCCCAGGTAGAAACCAACAAAACCGACTCGGTCATTCAACTGCTGGATAATCCGAACGGCGTCGATTGGAGTTTCGGCGTAAAGTCGGGCACGGGCGAATATTTCCTGGTGGAAAACCGGCAAAAGGTCGGCTATGATGCCGCTCTGCCCGGCTGTGGCCTGCTCATCTGGCACATCGACGAGACTCGTACCCAGACAAACTCGGCCAATGCCGACGAGACGCGCAAACTGGTCGACGTGGAGGAAGCCGACGGCCTGAATCACCTGGACAGCAAGACCAACCGGGGCGATGCCGGCGATCCTTTCCCCGGCTCCGGCAACAAGACCACCTTTAACGATACCTCCACTCCCAATAGCAAACTTTATAGTGGCAGCGCCAGCGGCGTTTCCGTGACCAATATCAGTGCCTGTGCCCCAACCATGACGGCTGACTTTAGCCAGACCGCGGTCACGACGGGCAAAGTTTACCTGCCGATTATTATGCGGGCTTCGTCTTCGACCTCTGTGCCCACCTTCGTGACCGAGGTGGTGAACCTGACCAACGTCGAACGGGCCAACGCCAGCTGTCCGGCCCTGACTTTCAACGAGAAACTGTACAATGCCGCCCAGGGCCACACCCAGAATATGGCCCTCCAGGACTTCTTTGACCATATCGGCAAGGACGGTTCTACCCCGGCCACTCGGGTTGCGGCGGCAGGCTATCAGGCGGCAGGGGTGGGCGAAAACATCGCCGCGGGCTACAGCCCTCCTGCGGCGGTCGTAGCAGGCTGGATGAGCAGCTCCGGCCACCGGGCCAACATTCTGAATTGTAACTGGAAGGAAATTGGGGTGGGGTATTACTTCCTGCAAAATGATACCGGTAACGAGAATTGGAATCACTATTGGACACAGGTCTTTGCGGTTCCCCAGTAGTACTGTAGAGTACCCACAGGGTATTGCATGAGACACGCCCACGTGCTGCGTTACGCGCTCGCGTATGGCTCCGCTCGCACGTGGGCGTGTTCATTGTTCCTTATTCTGATTTTTTTCTGCGGTTGCCTTTTTTAAGTAACATCTTTATTTTCTTTTCTTTGTGCCAATTGGTGAAATTTTGTAGGGGTGTATTGAATGAAAAGGTATGCTTCATTATGCTTGCTCCTGATTCTTTTTGCTTTTTTTGCAAATGGATGTTTGGCCGGCCCATCTTTCGCTCCCACCCCCGTCGTGCCCACAACAACATCTGTTCCGGATACCCCAACATTATCACCGCCCACCGATACGCCGCTGCCGCCAACGCCGATCAAAGCGCCCACAGTCACCCCCATCCCTGTCGTGCCTACGGCAACATCTGTCCCCCCTACTCCAACGTTATCACCGTCCACCGATACGCCGCTGCCGCCAACGCCGACCACAGCGCCCACCGTGGAGGATATCCCCATGCTCCTATTACCGACATCGACCTTGCCCCCG
This sequence comes from Anaerolineae bacterium, assembly GCA_034409055.1. GTDB lineage: Bacteria > Chloroflexota > Anaerolineae > 4572-78 > J111 > DAOUMU01. Next base: position 2,628 of record DAOUMU010000264.1, on the reverse strand, counting down.
TTGCCATCCCAGCCAACGGATAGCGGGGTCGAAGGCCAGGTGTGGCTGGGACCGACCTGCACCGCCGAACAGTCTGGCGCTGGTTGTTCGAACCAACCTTACGAGGCCCAACTGACTGTGACCAACCTCGAGGGGCAGATTGTGGCCCAGGGCAGCTCTGACGCAGATGGTGTCTTTCATATCCCCCTGGCCCCGGGAGCGTATGTCTTGGTGCCGGGGTCAGTCGGTCCTGAAATACCGCCCTTTGCCAAGCCGATCCCGTTCAACGTTCAGGCTGGCACCTTCACCCAGTTGACCGTCACTTACGACAGCGGCATCCGTTGAAACACATCAGGAGGGTATATTGGAGACATAGAAAAAGTGTAACTACATAAATAAAACCATTTTTATCAAAGCCAAAGTGAGGTGATATGTTGTATCCATTCAAACTGTCTAAAGTAGTAATGATTGTGGTGATTGGCCTGGTCTCGATGACTTTGATCTGGTTGACCTCGCCGCCGGTAAAGGCCGACGGCCCCCAAGGGGTTGAGGTCCCCCGGGGCAGGTACGAGGAGTCAGCCCAGGACATTGAAGCTTTCCTGGAGAGCTACGGGGCCTCGGCTGCTCCGGCCGGAACTGAAGTGGTCGTGCCTGCCGCTCCCGGCATTCTAACCGAGGCCAAGGCCCCGGCGATAGGCACCAACTTCATCGGCATTGGTCAGCAATCCGCCGGTGGCTTTCTCTTCAGTCCGCCCGATACCCACGCAGCCACGGGACCGAATAGTATTGTGGAAGTGACCAACGGGCACGTGGGCATCTACAACAAAACGGGGGGGCTCATTGCCGGCGGTGATAGCGGCGGCGGCGCAGTCACCCTCAACGGCTTCTGCGGCATTGCGCTGGGCTGCTTCGACCCCAAGGTAATCTACGACCAGTTTTCCGGTCGTTTTGTGGCGGTGGTGTTGGAGGGCAAGACGTCTGCGACCAGCAAGCTGCATATTATGGTCTCAAAAACCAACAACCCAACCAACTTGACCACAGACTGGGACAAGTTCGTCCACAACACCGGGGCCACCATCAATGGCAACCCGTCCTGGTTCGATTACCCCGGGCTGGGTGTTAGCCCGGACGCGGTGGTGGTGACCGGGAATATGTTCCAAGACACTATTAATACTTTTCAAGGGACGAAGATTCGTGTCTTTGACAAAACTGAGCTGTACGACGGGGATGCCACCGCCACCTACCAGGACATTGACCGGACCTCCGCTCAGGGTGGGTTTACGGTCCAGCCGGCGCACCATCTCAGCAGTCCGCCCAGCGGGACCTTTTATATGTTTCAGCGGGTGGGCCCGACAACCCTGGCGGTCACGACGCTGACGGGCGTGCCCGCTGCGCCCACCGTCAACGCTCTGACCTTGGTCACGACAGCCGACCAGGGCCCGTGTGTTAACCCGGCCCCCCAACAGGGTACCACGAAGGAGATCGACACCGTCTGCCCGCGCATGATGAACGCCGTGTGGCGGAACAACTCCCTGTGGGGCACCCTGACCGGCTCTGACACGACCGACAGCCGGGCGGTGGTGCAATGGTTTGAGTATGACACCTCTACTATGGGCGCTACCTTAAAGCAGCATGGCACCATCGACGGCGGCACGGGCGAGTTCACCTTTATGCCCTCCATCTCAGTTGACCCCTGTGGCAATGCGGCTCTCACCTACACCCAGAGTTCAAGTAACCGCTTTCCCGAGATGCGCTATACAGGCCGGGCCGCTGGCGACGCGGCCAATACCATGCAGACCCCGGTGGTGGCCAAGGCCAGTGCCTTTTTCTTTGATGACTTTACCGGTCCACCCGAGCGCTGGGGCGACTACTCATCGACGGTCATCGACCCGGTGGATAACTCGTTCTGGGTCACGCACGAATACGCTAGGGTGGCGGCGTCTGGCGGGGGAAATAACGGCCGCTGGGGCACCTGGCATGCCAACTTTACTTTCAACTGCGATACCACGCCGCCGCAAGTCGGTCAGGTCAATTCCAACCAGGACACGGGCGACGGCAGTTTAGGCGAGGGTGAGACGGCCACGGTGGCCATCATCCAACTCCTGGTCACGTTTAACGAGGCGGTTCAGGATCCGGGCGGAGACACCGGGGCCGACGACGTGACCAATCCCAATAACTACCGTCTGTTTAACGACGGGACCGACGGCACCTTCCAAACGAGTGTGTGCGGCGCGACCCAGGGCGACGATCAGGCCATCACGATCAACAGTGTCACCTATAACGGTGGGACGCGGGTGGCCACTTTGAATGTCAACGGTGGGACGAAGTTGCCGGACGACAGTTACCGGCTGTTAGTCTGCGGCAGCACCTCCATCAAAGATGTGGCCGGCCACTCGCTCGACGGCAACGGAGATGGCACCGGTGGCGACGACTTCACCCGAAACTTCAGTGTAGATATGCCGCCGCAAGTCGGTCAGGTCAATTCCAACCAGGACACGGGCGACGGCAGTTTAGGCGAGGGCGAGACGGCCACGGTGGACATCACCCAACTCCTGGTCACGTTTGACGAGGCGGTTCAGGATCCGGGCGGGGACACTGGGGCCGACGACGTGACCAATCCCAATAACTACCGTCTGTTTAACGACGGGA
>DAOUMU010000263.1:0-32219 GCA_034409055.1 Anaerolineae bacterium | reverse complement strand
CCCTCATGTCATTCCGAGGAGCGCAGTACCCAAAGGGCATAAACGACGAGGAATCTCCGAAACTTTGGCCCAAAAGAGGTCTACTTTACCAAAACCTTGGGGATTCTTCACTCGCTGCGCTCGTTCAGAATGACATGGCAGGTAGTTACGTTAAGGTTTATTATTGGACTGAATTGAGGTTGATTATCGAGCAATCACAATGGGTCTATTCTAAAATTTTAAGAAAGCAGCATCAAAACTCAACATATCATATTCTTGGTAGGTTGTCAATGTCTAAGCCTCACAAGACTCTGGTCAAAATTTGTCACCGTTCGCTTTAAAGAGGATAATGGGGTCTTAAAAAGGAGAAACCGATGGAACTTGCACAAATTATCAAAATTGCCCGGGGCGACGAACCGGCAGACACCCTGCTAAAAAACTGTAAAGTACTCAACGTTTTTACCGGTGAAATTATCGAAACCGATATCGCCATCGTCCACTCTCGGATTGTAGGGCTGGGGTCTTATGAAGCCCACCAGACGATTGACCTGGGCGGACGCTACGTGGCCCCTGGCCTCATTGATAGTCACGTTCATATTGAAAGTGCTATGGTTCCGCCCCCCGAATTTGCCCGGGCCGTGGTGCCACGGGGGACTACTACCGTCGTGACCGACCCCCACGAAATTGCCAATGTACTGGGGCTGGAGGGTATCCGCTACATGCTAGAAATGGCCAAGCATAACCCTCTCAGCGTTTACGTCAACGCGCCCAGTTGTGTGCCCAGTACGCATATGGAAACTACCGGCGCTTCGCTGGAATGGTACGATTTAGAGCCCCTCCAACGGGAGGAGTACGTCATCGGCCTGGCCGAGGTGATGAATTTTCCGGGGGTGGTGGCCGGGGATGAAAGCACCCTCAACAAAATTCGCTCCTTCCGGCGGGTGGTTAAAGATGGTCATTGCCCCGGTCTGAGTGGCAAAAGGCTGATTGCTTACGTGAATGCCAGCATCGGCAGCGACCATGAATGTACCACGGTGGCAGAAGCCCTGGAAAAACTGCGCCTGGGCATGTATATCTTTATTCGTGAAGCGACCAATGCCCACAACCTCAAACCGCTGCTGCCCCTCATTACCCCCGAAAACTCACGCCGGATTTGCTTCTGTACCGACGATCGCCAACCGGCCGACTTGCTGGAGGAGGGACATATCGACTTCATGATACGCACGGCCATTACCGCGGGTGTGCCGCCCATCAGGGCCTTCCGTATGGCCACCCTCAACCCCTCTGAATATTTCCATCTGCACGATCGGGGAGCCATTGCCCCGGGTCGCCGGGCCGATTTGATGGTTTTCTCGGATTTGCAGACCCCTGTAGCCGAGTTGGTTTTTCGGGGCGGCAAACTGGTGGCTCAAGATGGGGTCATGCTGCCCTGGGAACGCCAGGTACGGCGTAGTATTCTGCGCAGCTCGATGAACATAGACTGGAGCAAAGTTGATCTGGTAATTCCTGTTGCAGGTGAGCAGGTCCGGATCATCGGGGCCATCCCCAACCAACTCATCACCAACCATATCATCGAGGAGCCCCCTCGCGCGGATGGCCAGGTGGTGGCCGATGTCGACCGTGACCTGCTCAAGATGGCGGTCATCGAGCGTCACCTGGCGACCGGTCGGGTGGGTAAAGGATTGGTACGGGGGATAGGCTTAAAGCGGGGGGCCATCGCCAGCACCGTGGCCCACGACCATCACAATATTGTGGTCATTGGGGTAGACGAGCAGAGTATGCTGGCGGCCGCCCACGCCGTGGCCGACACAAAGGGAGGCATGGCCGCCATCAATGGTGACACCATCTTGGCCCAACTTCCCTTACCCGTGGCCGGTTTGATGAGCGATCAGCCCATTGAGCGGGTCAGAGACCAGATGGACGAACTGCTCAAAGCGGCCCATCAACTGGGCTCGCCGTTGCACGATCCTTTTATGGCTATGAGTTTTTTAGCCCTACCGGTCATTCCTTCCCTTAAACTAACCGACCACGGTCTGGTTGATGTCGATAAATTTGAACTCGTCCCCCTGTTTGTGTAAAGGGCTCGCTTCCCAAGAATTAATGTGCCCTTTGTCTAATTTAATGGTGACATTTGTCACTGGCTTGGCTGACATTTATTGAATATACTTGTTAGTTGGAATGAGACAACTTTCACTTCGTAGGACAAGTTGCTAACTTGTCAACGTACTGTGGGCAAGTTGGCAACTTACCCCACATAATTCACTAACGATTTACAGTAGCATATGTTGCCCAAAAAGGAGGTGTTAACTCATAAAAAATTAATACAAATCTAAGATGTAAGTAAGTAATGTAAACTTTAGTCCCAAGCTGAAGCTTAGGGCTAATAGCTAATAGGCTGAATAGTGACTTAATATTCTAGGAGGAGTCTATATGAAAAAGGTAGTGAGTGCCATAAGTATGGTAACGTTGCTGGCGTTCATCTTAACGCTGGCCCCAACCGCCGCCTTGGCTCAGCAAGAGGTCGTGTGCGATACCGACGTGGTGGTGCAGGCTGATGACTGGCTCTCAAAGATTGCTGACAAGTTCTTTGGCGATGTACTGGCCTATCCGGCCATTGCCGAAGCGACCAACGCTAAAGCCGGTACTGATGACAGCTACGCTAAAATTGAGGACGTAAACATTATCGAACCCGGCTGGAAGTTGTGCATTCCCACCGCTGAATATGCTCAAACTGTGTTAGGTATTGGCGTCGAGCCGGTTGCGGAACCAGAGGCCGCCCAACTTCCAACCATTGAAGAGGGCAAGACAAACGTGGCCTTTGTTTACATTGGCCCCATTGGCGATGGTGGTTGGACCTATGCTCACAACGAAGGACGCAAGTATTTGGAGACGTTTGGCGATAATGTCCATACGGCTTACGTAGAGAGCGTCCCTGAGGGGGCTGACTCTGAGCGCGTCATCCGGAACCTGGCCCGCCAGGGGTTTGATGTTATCATCACCACATCTTTCGGCTACATGGACCCGACCGGGGTGGTGGCTGAAGAATTTCCAGATGCCGCCTTTATTCACATCTCTGGCCAGAAAAAGAATGATTCCAACTTTGGTAACGTCTTCGGGGCTATGGAAGAAATGAAGTACCTGGCCGGGATGGTTGCCGGGGCCAAGGCGGCCGAGGATGGTTCCAAGCGTATCGGTATCATTGCTCCCTTCCCCATTGCCGAGGTGATTCGTCTCTCCAACGCGGCTGCGCTGGGCATGCGTCGCACTTGTCCCGACTGTGTGATGGACATTCGCTGGATCTTTACCTGGTTTGACCCGGTGAAGGAGCGCGAGGCCGCCGAGTCGATGCTGGATGCTGGAGCCACGGTGATTATCACCGGTGCTGACACGGCCGGTCCGGTCCAGGCTGCCGCCGAACGGGGAATGAGTGGCATTGCCTATGACTCCGAAAACGGCTGTTTTGGTCTTGAGGAACGCTGCTTGACTGTTCCTTACTGGAACTGGGGGCCGCTCTATGTAGATCTCGTCGGAAGGGTTCAGGGGGGCACCTGGGTGCCGGAAAATTTCTATGGGTCAACCGCTGATGGTATGCTCGGTCTCTACGGCTTTATGGAGGGCCAGCAGCCCTACCCGAGCGTGCCTGAGTCGGTCATTCCCGAGGTCCGTGAAATGTTGGCCCAAATGCAAGCCGGTACCTTCACCCGCTTCGACATCTTCACCGGCCCCATCAACGATAACCAGGGGAACGAAGTAATTCCGGCCGGGGTCAGCCTGACCCAATCGGACCTGGAAGGCCTGACAGAAGGCTACATGGCCGCCTTTAACATCACCGGCCGAGAACCCTGCACCATTTGTATGGATTACCTGGTCGAAGGATTCGATCCCACGGCTGAGATTCCGCCTCTTGAATAGTCGTATCGATTTAAGATTGGCGAATATCCTAATTTGTTAGTATACTAGTGCGCGGGTTAACAAACCCGCGTACTTTTTTTACCTCTGGGGAAAAATCAGAAAACTGAAGGGGATTTACGCTTGAACGAGTCGCAATTTGCCTTTGAAATGCGGGGAATCGTCAAACGGTTTCCGGGTGTATTGGCTAACGACCAGGTGGACTTTGCCGTGCGGGAAGGCGAAATCCATGCCCTGCTGGGCGAAAATGGGGCGGGCAAGAGTACGCTGATGAACATCCTTGATGGTCTTTACCGGGCCGATGAAGGCCGGATTTTCATCAAAGGCCAGCCCGTGTACTTCAGTTCGCCGCGCGATGCCATTATCCACGGGATTGGTATGGTCCACCAGCATTTTATGCTGGTGCCTACCCAGACGGTCGCCGAAAACCTGATTCTGGGCCAAAGTTTGCCCCGCTTTTACATCAATTATCAGGAGATTGAGGGCCAGGTAATGGAGTTATCCAAAAAATTTGGCCTGGTCGTGGACCCCCACGCCAAAATCTGGCAGCTCTCGGTGGGGGAGCAGCAGCGGGTTGAAATCTTGAAGATGCTCTACCAGGGCGCACAAATCCTGATTATGGATGAGCCCACGGCTGTCCTGACTCCCCAGGAAGTGATCGATTTATTTGAGACGCTGCGCAGTATGGCCGCCTCCGGTCATACCGTGGTTTTTATCAGCCATAAGCTTGACGAAGCCTTAGCCATTGCCGACCGGGTCACTGTTTTGCGACGAGGCCGGGTGGTGGCCACGGTGGAGGGTCGGGAAACAACCAAAGCGGAATTGGCCCGGCTGATGGTCGGTCGCGAAGTACTGTTCCGAATTAAGAAACTACCGGCCCAACCCGGTTCAGAGGTGCTGCTGATCGAAGATATTTCTTGCGAAAATGACCGGGGTCTACCAGCGCTTAGGCATTTATCGTTGACGGTTCGTTCTGGCGAAGTGGTAGGTATAGCCGGGGTGGCCGGTAATGGTCAAACCGAACTGGCCGAAGTCATCACAGGGCTGCGCCTCGCCGCTGGGGGACGAGTCATTGTTCAGGGACGTGATGTGACCAATCAGCCAGCTACAATCACGATTGACCGGGGGTTGGCCTACATCCCCGCCGACCGCACCGGCGTCGGCTCATCGCCTAACCTGGGTCTGGCCGATAACCTTATCCTGAAAGCCTATCGCCAGCCGCCTATCGGTCAAGGCTGGCGTATCGACTTATCGCTGGTCCGCGAGCAGGCCGAGCAACTGATTAAGCAGTTTGATGTGAAGACCCCCAATATTGATACGCCAGCCAGGTCTCTTTCTGGGGGCAACCTACAAAAACTTATCCTGGCCCGGGAGATTTCTCGCCAGCCCAAGGTGGTGATCGCCGTTTACCCCACCCGAGGTTTAGATGTTGGGGCCATTGAGGCGGTTCATCAAATGTTGATTGACGAACGAGACCGGGGGGCGGGCATCTTACTCATCTCGGAAGACCTGGACGAACTGCTCTCATTATCTGATCGCCTGACCGTTATTTATGAAGGGCAAATTGTGGGCGAAGTGCCCCCCGAAGACGAACGGGTTGGCGAGATTGGGCTGATGATGGCTGGAGCAAAAGTGGAGGCAGCCCATGCGAATTAAAATTGAACCCAGATTAGATATTCCCCGCTGGATGCCCTATTTGAGCATTATTGTGGCCTTGTTGGCAGCCCTGCTTTTGGGGGCGATACCATTGGCCTATGGCGGACTTGATCCCATTACCGCCTATTGGCAGATGTTCAAAGCTGGTTTCCTCGAGTCCTACTCCATTTCCGACACCCTAGTCAAGGCTACGCCGCTGATTTTGGCCGGGCTTGGTGTGGCTATTGCCTTTCGGATGCGTTTGTGGAATATTGGGGCCGAAGGACAACTTTTTCTAGGAGCATGGGCCACAGCCGGGGTTGCCCTGTTCTGGCTCCCTGCTGACACGCCACAGCCGGTCATGTTAGCCGTGATGACCGTGGCCGGTTTTGTGGCCGGGGCGCTGTGGGGAGCCATCCCCGGCTTCTTAAAGGCCAAGTTAGGGGTTAACGAGATTATTTCCTCACTTATGTTAACCTACGTGGCCATCCAGTACAATAACTATTTCATCTACGGTCCCTGGGCCGCCGGTGGATTTGGTTTGACTGCCCCCTTCCCTAAATCAGCTTGGTTCCCCCGCTTGACCGACTACGCTAACATAGCGCCCGCTTTGCGGGGAATGACCGCTCATCTGGGCATTGTTTATGCCATCATTGCCGCAGTCGTGCTGTACGTTGTACTTAAATACAGTAAATGGGGTTACGAGTTAAAGGTTATTGGCGATAACCCCAATGCGGCCCGTTACGCCGGGATGAACCTATCCCGTAACATCATTTTAGCCATGGTCCTCTCCGGTGGGCTGGCCGGGTTGGCCGGGATGTCAGAACTGGCCGGGGCAGTCCACCGTTTGCAAGAGAGTTTTTCACCCGGCTATGGCTTTACGGCCATCATTGTGGCCTGGCTGGCCCGTTTGAATCCACTGGCCATTATCCTGGTAGGTTATTTGTTCGGTGGACTGCTGGTTGGTGGAGATGCCATCCAGCCAGCCGGCATCCCCTTGATGATTCAAGGCATCATTCTATTCTGCGTCATTAGCGCCGACACGTTCACGCGCTACCGCATTCGCCTGGTAAAACCGGCAGCAGTAACCACGGGGGAGGTTTAGAACGTTGGAACTGACAGGTCTTGTTTTTATCGTCAATATCATTGGGGCCGGGCTGAGAACCGGTACCCCCCTCTTGTTTGCCACTTTAGGAGAACTGATTACCGAGCGCTCCGGGGTGCTGAATCTGGGTGTTGAAGGGATGATGTTGGTCGGCGCGCTGGCCGGTTTTGCCGTTTCGTATGGCACCGGTAACCCATGGCTCGGCGTTTTGCTCGGTATGCTGGCTGCCGGAACGCTCAGCCTGCTCCACGGTCTGGTGGCCGTTACCCTACGCGGTGACCAGGTGGTCAGTGGGTTGGCCCTAACCTTTGTTGGACGCGGGCTGACCTCGGTCTTGGGCGTGTCATATGTCCAGATTCGTGACGTGCCCCGCCTACCGGCGATTGAACTGCCCTTTATGTACGATGTACCCTTGATCGGTCCCAGTATTCTTTGGCCCCTGTTTGGCAAACAAAACATCGTGCTTTATTTGGGCTTCCTCCTGGTTCCGGTAGTCTGGTTCTGGATCGAACGCACCCGGCCTGGCTTATACCTGCGAGCGGTGGGTGAATATCCGGCCGCCGCTGATGCAGTCGGGATTAATGTCGTCTGGCAGCGTTACCTGTACGTTTTTATCGGGGGAATGTTTGCCGGCCTGGGGGGGGCCTCACTATCGCTGGCCATCACTCCGCTCTGGATCGACGATATGACCGCTGGCCAGGGCTGGATTGCCGTCGGGCTGGTGATTTTCGCCGGCTGGAATCCGTGGCGGGCCGTGCTGGGGGCCTATATCTTTGGTGCATTGCGCCGCCTGCCCTTGGACCTGCAAGCCGTGGCCTGGCTGCCTTTCGCCAGCAATCCCATCCTGGGCGTCTGGTTGGAGATGATCCCCTATCTCTTCACCGTTCTGGCCCTGGTTTTCTCCTCCCGTGAAGCCATCCGCAAGCGTCTGGGGGCTCCGGCTGCCTTGGGCATCCCTTACGTTCGCGGCGAGCGAGGGACGTAACAGTTTTAAGTGTTTAGTTTCGACAGGAAAAAGAATTCAAGGGAATTCGGATTTTACTTTACGATAGGGACTCTCTCGACTCGGAGCAGTGATCGACCATTGTACGACATAAACGGGGTGTTCATCGGGTGGAGTCTCTGTCTGTTGCGGGCATATTTGCAACTTCCTCTGGCGTGAGGATGCGATAAATGACCCACTCCGGGCTTTCCGCCTTGAGTTCGCAGGTGCGCTCGATATGCTCGGCCAGCAGAGGGTGGTTCTTCCAGATATCATCTCTGTGCTTGTTAACTATCCCCAACCAGCCTGCCCCCTGATCTCGAAGTTCATCGAGTAGTCGGATAGCTTCGTTATCGTCTTCAGGTAGTTGCGTCCACGTTTTCTCTGGCTCTACAGGTGGAAAGATCCATCCACGTCGTTGGCTATAGTAAACGGCAACAGGGTCACCAATGGCATTGGCTATGGTAACAACAAGGTCATCTGAGCGAGTCATTTGGCGCAGTGCCAGTCCCAATTTATAGGCTTCTTGCGCATACGGGTAGTACATGTAACTCAAACCTTTTTGCCCAGACATAGCAATGAAGAATAGGAGTATTACTACAATCAACACTGTAGCAGAAGGTCTGACAATCCGAGTGGTGAATGAGGCGATCACAATGATCCCGTGCCCCGCCAGGGCTGCGGCGGCAGGGTTGATGATATGAAAATTCCATGGGTTATGAACAAGCTCCTTGGCTCCGATAAAGTAGTAAATGGCCCCAGCAAGGAGCCACCAGTGAAACAGCCAACACACTTTACCTGAGAGGTTCATTGGTGATTGATCAGACATATCAGCTTGACCACGTTCCTCTCTAAAAGGAAAAAGTAGGCCAAACAGGACAAGGGCTATTATAGATGAACGCCATATCCAGCCATTGAAATGGTGATACAGACCTGGCAGAAAATAGTTTTGACTCAACCATTGCGCCAAGCCAGCATCCCAAAGCCAATTTCCCTTAGCCGCGATATGATATGGCGGATACGTGAGGGACAGATGTCTGGCCCAGAGGTAGTACGCAATTACTGGCATAAGGGTGAGTAACGCCGCAATACTGATAATAGCAAGCCTTCTCAGACGCAGCATTCGCTTGTGACCGAGGATGGTGAGCATTGCGTAAATCATCGGAATCCCGACAATTAAGCCTGGAAGTTTCGTTAAGAAGCCCCACATACCGATCACACCGGCAAGGAACAAATAGTGCAGGCGATCTGTCTGAAAGTAGGCCACCAGTAGCCAGGAGCTAGTTACCACAAGTGCGACCATTACCGGATCAGGAAGAAAAGAACGATCAATGAAGATACTCCCCGGTAATAGCGCCATAACCGTGGCACTGGCAATGGCGTGTTCTTTGTCCCATACCCGACGGACAAGCTGATAGAGGGCAAATATCCCCCACAAGCCAAACATCACTGCTATACTCCGCCCGACCCAATCATGCTGATCAACAAGGACATAGAGCAATGCGGCCATGTAGGTCACCGTTTGAAATTCCATGCCTTGATAGTTAGGTTCGGGCCCGTTCCAGCTTACGCTTGGATAGAAGATATTCCAATTTCCTTGGTAGAAGTTGTCAGCCATGATCGCAGTATCAGACTGCCGCCAACTGAAAGCATCGACGAGTGGTTGGTTGATGTGGTTGAACCGTAGGATGGCTGCAATAATGAAGATGGTTATGAGTAGATAAGTTGTGGTGCGAGCTTTAAGTGTTTTCATAGCTCTATTTTGTAACATCTTCTGAAGTTAAGATGTGATAAATGCCCCATTTTGAACTTGCTTGCTTGAGTTCACAGGTGCGCTCGATATGTTTCATGAATTTGGGATTGTTTTCCAGCAGTTCATTATTGTGTTCGTTAACAATTCCCAACCAGTCTGCACCCTGAGTGCGGAGTTCCTCGAACAGTCGAATAGCCTCATCGTCGTCAGGAAGGTAATCCCACGCTTTCTCTGGCTCAGCCGGTGGAAAGACCCAGCCCCGCCGCTGGCTATAATAAATAGCGACAGGGTCGCCAATATCATTGGCCACAGTAACGACAAGATCATCAGGAGGGGCTATTTCACGCAAAGCCAGTCCTAGCTGATAGCTTTCCTTGGCATAGGATTTGTACATCCCTCTTAAACCAATCTGTCCCACTATACCTATGATGAGCAAGAGAAGGATAGCGGTTGTAAATAAGACCAATGGCCATCGTAGGCTGCGAGCCGTGAATGATCCGATCAAGAGAATCGTATGCCCGACCAATGCGGCGGCGGCCGGGTTGATAATATGAAAGTTCCACGGGTTCCCCACGAGTTCTTTCGCTCCCATCAAATAGTAGATGACACTGGCCAGCAGCCACCAGTGAAATAGCCAGGGAGCTTGACCTGATCCGTTTATCACCCCCTGGTCATTCACAATTTCTCGCTTGCCCGCCGCAAAGCGAGGCCGGAAAGGCAGACCAATCAGAACCAGCATGATGACGGGTGGAGTCCAGAGCCAGATGGTGAAATGGTGCCTCAGGTCGGGCAGAAAATAGTTATAGCTCAACCACTGCTCCAGTCCGGCATTCCAAAGCCAGTTTGCTCCCCCCCCCGCAAAATGGTAGGGTGGATAGGAGAGGGCAAGATGTCTGGCCCAGAGGTAGTAGGCGATCACCGGGATGAGCGTGAGAAGCGCGAATAGCCCCAGGGCCACCAGCGTTTTCGCTTTTAGAATCCGTTGCCGGCCAAGAATGGTCAGCATGGCATAGGCCATCGGCAAACCAACGATTAAGCCGGGAATTTTGGTCAAGAATCCCCACGCCCCGATCAGGCTCGCCAGTAATAGATAAGGCCACCGGCCAGTTTGCAGGTAAGCCACCAACATCCAGAAGCTCGTGACCACCAGAGCCACCATGGCCGGATCAGGCAGGAATGACCGCTCAATAAAGATACTGCCCGGTAATACGGCCATGACTGCCGCGCTAATAAGGGCGTGTTCTTCGTCCCACACGCGCTCCACTAATTTATAAAGGGCGAAGATACCCCACAGGCCAAATAGAACGGCCACACTTCGCCCGACCCAATCATGCTGACCGATAACGATATAGAGCAGAGCGGAGATATAGCTTACGGTTTGGAATTCGCGTCCCTGGTAACCGGGTCCCGGCCCGGTCCAGCTTACTTCTGGATAAAAGATATTCCAATTCCGGCGGTAGAAGTTGTCCGCCATCATGGCCGTGCTGGACTGTCGCCAACTGAAAGCATCGACAAGGGGTTGATTGATACGTTTGAGGCGCAGGAGGGTTGCAATAATGAGGATTGCTATGAATAGATAAGTTGTGATGTGGAAACCACGTATTTTCATGGCACAGCTTTAGGTTTAATTGTGCCATAAACAAAAGGTTTTACCTCAGTCACCACCTCAATTTCATAGGCTGTTGAGAGAAACTTCAGGTCCTTTTTGGCCAATATTATCTCCTTTGTCTGATAAATTGAGGTAAATTCTGCTAATGTTTGTAGAGTCCATGCCACTTGAATTGGGCGATTGCTATAGAATAGAGGCGTTGGCTGATAAAGCCCCTCAAAAACAATGAGTGGTTGTCGATCATTGGGATTTTGACGGCCTGCAAAGCGGGCTATTTTGGCGACCGATGTCTTGTCCTTGCTATAGATCGGCCTAAACGTATTCAAACCGGCCATCATAAGAAAAATACACATAACAACTACTGTCAATCGGTAAGGAAGCCTCTTGGTTACTACCAGAACAGCTAAAGCTATAAGCAAACTTGCGCCGCCTATTATTAAAACTATCTCCATTGGAACGAGTAGGATGACGACAAATGTTGTTACAACCAAGCTACCAAATGCCACCGATGTATGTGATCTGAATCCCTGTATGACCGTGGAACCTACCAGAATAGCTAGAGCAGGATACATTGGAACAATATACCAACGTAGTTTAGTTTGAGCGATAGTATAGAGACCAAATACCAGGATGGTCACAATCAAAAGAATGCGAGAGCGCGATTTGAACTTGATATTTTCTCTTAGATTTAGCGCCAGAGCAAAGGGGGCCAGGTAGACCCAGGGAAAGAAATATTTTTGTAATCTGTCAATATAATAAAAACGGTCTCCGGTGTGCCCCTCTAGTGAACCAGCAGCACGAGTAATAATGCTGTGACCAAAATATTGATCTATAAAGGTTTGTCCATGTTGCATGTACATGAAAATATGCCATGGGACTACCAAAACAAACGCCAATAAGGCTCCTTGCCAAAAATGTCTCGACCGGATTGAAGTTATTAAACGCTTATCTAGCAAAAGTGAAAGGGCAATAGCCAGAGGCGCTATCAGAGCAGCAGCCGATTTGACCATAAAAGCAAGAGCACATGCAAGCCAAATTATATACCACCATTTCTGGGTGCCTTCTTCAAGACGGAGGTAGGCATAAATAGCCAGAAAGATAAACAAGGTTAGCATAATATCGGTAGTACCAAACCGAGCAGAAGCCACAAACTGATTACTGGTCAGTAAGATCAGACCAGCCAATAAACCAATCTGTTTATCATACACAAATTGGCCAATAAAATAGGTAATAATTGCCAGCCCGATCCCAGAAAAGGCTGATGCTGCCCGTGCCCAAAATTCATTAACCCCAAACAGGTGAAAAAGGATAGCGGTTGACCACATGAACACAGGTGGTTTTTTTAACCAGGGTGTATATCCCCAGTGCAGCGTTAGCCAATTTCCGTCTTCTACAATCTCCTTGGAAATTTGAGCATAGATAGCCTCATCAAAATCCTCCAAACTTCCTCTTCCCAAGCCCCACAACAATACAAAAGCGGTTAGGAGGGATAATACAAGTACGCGCCAATTCTTTAAAAGAGACGAAAACAGATTTTTCATCGGATAATCCTTCAATTCCAGCCCCCAGGGTTTCTTTCAGCCAGCGAACCGAGAGCAGTTAATGAATACAAGTTGCCTGTTACATCTTCTGCCAGGCTGATGCAGTTTCTGTGCCGGTGTTGCCAGGTTGGTGCAGGGCATAGCCTAACCAGGTCAACGGGCTGAGCGCAGCACAAATAGCGCGACGCAGGAGGTGGGGTAAGCGTGAAAAAGCGATGTCGTGGCATAGAATGGTGAGAGGCGTAATAAAGGTGGCATAGCTCTGACAGGGCAACGGGATCAAATCTTTCAACTCCTGCAAAGAATAGCCGCGCCGGACATGGCCCCACGCCTCGAACATTTCGGTCTCGCTGGGACAGATCGATCTCATAAAGCCATAATAGGGGAAACGCCAGTTTTCGTTAGGGGAACTGACCAGTAGAAAGCCCCTTGGTTGCAACACCCGCAGGGCCTCTGAAACCGCTTTTTCGTGATCGGGTACATGTTCCAAAAGATCGAACATGGTGATGGCATCGAACGAACAGTTTTCAAAGGGTAGATCCGTGGCGTCTCCAGGCACAAAATGAACCCGTTCGTTCTGATGACAGGGAGCCCGGGCATATTCAGGATCCATATCCAGGTTGGTAATCCTGGCCTGAGGATATAATAAGGCGGTCAGACCACTGCGGCCCCCACCGACTTCGAGAATATCCTGGAAAGGACGGTCGGGGGCAATATGATGAATGGCGCGCATTTTTTCCCTGTAAAAGAAACCCAGAGTGAACGGCTGGGGAAAGGGATTTTTGGCTAAAAATGGACCGAGTGCAGTTTTGTACATAGTTAAATAACTTTCAACACTAAGTTATTATTTTTTGTGGCTACAAGAGCATTATATTTAACTCGTGGACAGGGCATCTCTATGCCCGGTCTGGACCGGTTTTAAGCCCGATTCTGTATATAGAACTTTATTCCGGCTAAGTAGCCCAAAACTTCCACCAGATATGTTCTGTGCCTGGATTTGAAACCTCTCAGAAGCCCCACCAGAAGCAGTTTGACGTAATATCCTGGCAAGATGACGAACAAGCGCAGCAAGTTGCCCCAGTGTTTGTACCTGGCAAACTGAACCAGGAGGGCGGCGGCATGGCCCCGCGTATATTGATACATCTGCTGTTGCAGACCATCCAGGTCTCGGCGGTGGTGGTGAAAAACTACGGCTAATGGCTCGTAACGACAAAGCCAGCCTACAGCCAGAACTCTGTACCAAAATTCAGAATCCTCGCTACAGCCCGACGCGCCTGCGCCTAAACGCTCGTCAAAATCTCCGACCAGTTCAAAAATTTGGCGGCGAAAGGCCATATTGGCCCCTGCTCCAATGCGCCACACCGGGACCCCCACATGTTTTGTAGCCTGAAAGAATTCCTGATCAAAAGTTTTGGGATGGTATCCCCAGCCAAAGTTTCCCAGATCAACTTCAAAGATGAGCTGAGATTCTGTTTCCAGTTCTGCCGGTAAGATTTGCCCGGTGACAGCCATCACTTGCGGATTCTGAAAAGCTTGCCGCAGCCGGGCCAGCCAATCTGGATAAACAACGACGTCATCATCTGTAAAAGCAACAATATTTCCCGTACTGTGGCGAATACCTGTATTCCGGGCCACGCTTAAACCGGGCCGAGGTTCAAGCACGTAGCGAATACCGGGCCTCTGCGACACCAGTTGACGGGTTTTGTCTGTACGGGGGGCATTATCTACCACGAGAATTTCCTGCGGGGGAGGGGATAACTGCTGGAGCGACTGCAAGCATTGGGCCAACTGCTCCGGGCGATCTCGGGTACAGATCACAACAGAAACAGTTTCACTAACCGATTCATCGACAGGCTTTGACCAGCGTTGAGCAAGTGTCTCCAGGGGGTGGTCTATTGCCAGTAGAGATTGCCAATCTGGGGATACTGTTTGAGGCCGGTTTTCAAAGTGTTCAGAAAGTGGCGCTTTGAAACTATGTGGTAAAAGCTGACCTCCCACGGCTGGGGTGATGGCTTGAACAGCCAGATTTGCCAGTTGCGTTGCAGGCATAGGCAACTGGGCTGGTAAAATTTCCTGATGCCCCAGGGGAATACCATGCCACCAAAAGAGGACATAAATTCTGTCATAATCTGGCAGAGAAGGTAACTCAGGCAGGCCTTCGCTCAATTCAATATGTAAAACCTTACCGGGTAGAATCATTGCAATGCCTAAACAGCTTGCTGATCTGTTGCCACTGCGCATCCCAACAAATCTCGGCGTTTTTGCGGGTTCATACGCAGCATACGGCCTATACCGGCCCATCTTCCTAGTACAAAACTGGTCGTGATCGCCACCTCTACCATCGAGCCGCGTCCAAGTGCGGCTTTCAAGGCCTGAGTGAAAGCATAAAAGCTATGCCGAAGCGCACCCAGCCCAGACGCCCAGAGCAAAGCCGGATAGGAACCAGCCCAGAGCATTGAATCAGCGTATAGTTGGGAAGTGCCAAGACCATAGTTGATATTCATCAGATATTTTTTGGAGGTTCGCTTTGCAAAAATAAAGTGCTTCAACTGACATGCCGGGTTGTACCAAAGCTCATATTTAGCAGCAAGCCGCAGAGTAATTTCCACATCCCCCCCAGATATCAGTTTTTTGCCCACCCGGTCAGCCAGAAACTGCCTATCCACCCAACCGCTGCCGATGATTGCCGAACGGTTAACCACTAACCCGGCCCCCGCTAAAAAGGAAACTTTCTGCGGATGCATCCCATGATCCTGCTCAGCAAATGAGTATTTAAAGTTTAGCACATAAGGGGGCGGTGGTGTTTCCCATTCTAAAATGACTCTGCTCCCAAAGGCTCCGCAATCAGGATGTGCCAGGGCAAATTTGACGGCTTCAGCAACCCACTCTTTCTCCAACAGACAATCATCGTCAACGAAAGCAAACCATTTTGCGGTCGTGTTTTTAACCCCGCACAGACGAGCCGGGGTTAGACCTTGGGTTGGCTCTAAGACCATCGACAGGCCAGGTATCTGGCCAGACCTGATATGCCTATCTACCACAGCCTCGGTATCATCCGTGCAATTATTATTGACCACTAACACTTTCCACTCAACCTCGGGTGAAACTTGCTGTTTGGAAATTGCGATCAGGGTTCGATCTAGCAAGGCCGCATTGTTATAAGTACAAATGATCAAATCAATAGAAGGACAGTTATTCATAGCTACTCTGTTCGATCAGATTTTTGGGGATTGAGAGCTTACTTCTGATATGGGGCGATCATCTTGAGGGTATCCGAACGGTTGTAATGACGACTCCACATCTGAAGGAAATTGCTTCTTTATCTGCTCAATCCGTCGTAGTGAACGGGAATATTCCCCCCATAGCCCCATTATTCCCCCCCATAATTCGGCCAGAATCATTCTGGGTGGCAAGACATGACGCCCAATCAGGCTCTCTCCCAGTTGGCGCAATTGGTCCTTAAACCACCATAACACCAGAAGGCGAAATTTTGAACGCTGAGCAGGATCGTGCTGGTAAGACTTGACCACAAAGGCCATAAAGCCCAGGCCCCAACTCCAATATTGGCGGCGGAGTCCGGCTAAGTCTCGACGATGCTGGTGAAAGACCAGGTATTGAGGTTCGTACACCAGCGGATAACCGGCCCGAATAACCCGGTAAAAAATATCCAAATCCCCACCACCTGGGAGCAGCCTGCCTGTATCTAAGGCTTCGTCAAAACCGCCCAGTTTGAGCAAAACCTCCCGCCGAAAAGCCATATTACATCCGGCTCCAAAGATTCCGGACCCACAAGGATAGAGGGGATTGCCCGGTAAAACGCTACCATAGCGGATTTTCTCAAAACCGCGCCGGAATCCTCCCCTTTGTTCAAAGAGAATTTGGGCCTCTGTCTGCAACTCATAGGGTAGCACCAGTCCGGTAAAAGCTGCCGCATCGGGGTTTTCCGCCCATACTTCCATTAAACCAGCTAACCATTTCCAATCTACAGTGACATCATCATCAAGGTAGGCGATAATCTCACCGGTCGCTTCTTGTAAAGCTCGATTACGAGCGAAGTCCAGACCGGCTCTGGGTTCTCGCACATAACGGACAGTCGGTAGAGTGGCAGCCAGTTCTTTGGTTCGTTCGTCGGTCGGGGCATTATCAACGATTAAAATTTCAAAGCGGGGTGGTGAATTTTCTAAATTCTGTAATTTTAGTAGAGACTCCAGGCAACGAGCCACATTTTCGGGGCGATCTTTGGTACAAATAGCTACCGTCAAGGCGGGAAATTGATCTTGATTGGCAGGAGAAACCAATTCCTCGCGGAGAGTTTCCTGAAGGAGTTTCGTTCCTATTTCCTGACTGAGCAATGGGGCCAGATCTTCGGGAGTGAGAGCAGTTTTTGCCGGTAATGGTTGCATCAAAAAGCCAACCGGTTTACCCTTGCGGCGTAAAACCAGGGCCACACCCCTATTATCTGCAGTAAGGCGGATAGTGGGTAACGGTTGGGTGAGTTCCAGATCAATAATGGCGTAAGACATCTTGCTCAAACTATTGTTGATAATGCTCATATTGGCCATTTAACAGAAAAGCGCGCAGTTGTTTGCCCACTGCCTCAAGGGAGAAGCATGCTTCCACCCGGCGTCTGGCTCGCTGACCCAGTTCGCGACTCCAGGCCCTATCGTCCAGAACCCGGCCAAGAGCCAGGGCTAGCTCTGCCGCATCTTCGCGCGGTACAACGATGCCCCCGGATGCTTCACCGCCTTCAAAGATGTCTGCTATTCCCTGTACCTCGGTCGTTACGACAGGCAGACCACAGGCCATAGCCTCCAGGGGGGCCACGGGAAAGCCTTCGCGGCGCGAGGCAAAAGCATAAACATCACCAACCGAGAGATAACGTCGAATTTCAGAGCGGTCGTGGAGATATTCGTTGATCCAATGCATACCCTTCAATTGCCTGGTGGCCAAGCGTCGATGCAAGTCGTCCACGTCTTCTCCTGTTCCTACGAGCAGTAGCCGCAAGTCTTGCTCCGGACGCTTGCGACAAATACGTTCCCAGGCATCCAACAGGATATCTAGCCCCTTGATATATGTCGAAATACGCCCATGCCACACGACCACCCGGGCCTCGAGCGGAATATTGAGTTCAGTGCGTGTTTGACTGGGGTTATTAGCAGCAGTCCATATCTGCAAATCCAACGGATTGAAAATTTGAGCTAACTTGGCGGATGATACATTGTAGTGAGCACTCACTCGCCGAGCTTCGTTTTTGGGGGCAATAATCAAGCCGGCACTGGCTCGCAGGATCAAGGAGCGGATAAAACGCCCGAAACCACTTCGCTCTAGAACACCTCCCTGAAATGAAGCAAAAACCGGCCACCCGGTCAATAACCCTAACAACACGCACAGATCAAAGCGGGGGTACTCGTACTCCTGGCACAAAATGATATCACAACCCTCACGCCGCAGTTCGCGAGCCAGTAATCCCAACGGCGTGCTTAGATAAGACAAAACTTGCTTTAACAAAAATCGAAACGGAGACAGCAGGTGACGGACAGGACCGGTCGATGAGGTTAATGTCCGTTCATAGGGTTTCAGGATGAGACGCTGAACAAGGCGATAAAGTTTGGATGCGGGCAGCACACAAATGGTGGCACCGGTGGGAGCGTGGGTCAAACGCTTGGGGGCAGCTACCCGGGCCGAAAAAATAACGACCACGGTTCGCACGCCGGCTAGCTGCAGGGCTTCGACATATCCAAACAACCAACCTCCGCTCATCTCATTGCAGAAAGCTTCAAGTGAAACGCCAATTGTATCCAAAAAATCTTCAAAAACATCTCCCCATGGCAGTAGGGCCACGGTGGGACAGTTGGTAGCAGGCTGCATAAGCTTACTCACAAACAGGTGAATTAAACCATCAGGTCACTTCTACAACATCAAAGTGACATGTTACGAAAGCGTTAGGATGCAAACCAGGTTTCTCCGTTTCCAGTTTAATCACCTCCATTTCAAATGCAGATTCGATATAATCATAAGCACTGTTTGCGCGAGAACTGATCGGATCGGCCAGCCACACCCCGACCCGATAAACGCCAGGATTCAGATGCAGATTCTCGATCCTCAATCTCACTTGATTAGAACCTTTTCGTAGCTTGATCACTTGACCGTACAAAACCGTGTCGGCGTTAATCAACTTGGTGCCCAGTTGACTGGAGATAAAAACTGCCAGGCTCCCGACCGAGCGTGATTTGTCTGAGTCAATGGTCAATAAAAATTCGAGTGGCCCATTTGAATAGGGATGGAACCCAGCAATTTGGTTGCCACTACTGTATTGGATTTCCACGAAACGAGCCTCTCCCGTTCCTCCGGTTCGCTCTAAACGTGATACGTCGATCCACTGATTAGGCGTGGTTCGATAAGAATAACTGGACAAATAGTTAGTGATAACGCTCGCACTGTCGCCCTGGGCGATCAGTTGTCCCCGATCAAGCATGATGCAGTGGGGACACAGTTGTTGGATGACATCCATATTATGGCTGACAAATAGAACGGTCCGTCCTTCTCTGGTTACATCATCCATTTTCCCCAGACATTTTTTTTGGAAGGCCACATCGCCAACAGCCAATACTTCATCAATGATTAAAATCTCCGGTTCTAGATGGGCCGCTACAGCAAAGGCCAAACGCATATACATACCGCTGGAGTAACGCTTGACCGGGGTGTCGATAAATTTTTCCATCTCAGCGAAGGCCACGATTTGATCAAATTTACGCCGAATCTCTGTCCTGCGCATCCCCAGGATGGCCCCATTTAAATAAATGTTTTCGCGTCCGGTCAACTCTGGATGAAAACCGGTGCCGACTTCTAACAGCGACCCTACCCTGCCCCGAGTTCTGGCGTAACCCGTGGTTGGCTTGGTAATGCGAGACAGGATCTTAAGTAGCGTACTTTTACCGGCCCCGTTCCGGCCGATAATACCGACTGCCTCCCCATGTTGAACCTCAAATGTCACCTCCTTCAAGGCCCAAATATGTTCCTTAGTGTTGATATGCTGGTGGGCACTGGCTAACGAAGAGCGATCTCTAATCGAAGTTAGGCGGTGGAATGGCTTGGCTATGGCCTTCGTCAGGGTTTCACGCAATGTTTTGTATTGCTGCTCCCTCTCACCAATCCGGTAACGCTTACTCAGTTCTTCCGCTCGAATCGCGATATTACTCATTGTTTAGACCACATCGGCAAATGTTTCTTCCATCCGGCGGAAGTAGTACATCCCGCCAATCAACACCACAATAACCGTTAATATCGAAACGGTGAGCAAGGCATTAGGGGCTTCAGCCCGGCCAAGCAAGGCCCAACGGAAGCCTTCCACCACACCGGCCATAGGATTGAGTCCGTAAAGGGGACGCCACTGTTCCGGTACGAGGCTGCTAGGGTAGGCAATGGGCGTGGCAAAGAGCCAGAACTGAACCAGGAAGGGGACGACATAACGCACGTCACGATATTGAACATTCAAGGCGGCCAACCACAGACTGACACCGGAGGCCGTGACGGTGGCCATCAGGATAAAGAGGGGGACGGTCCAGATTGCGGTCGTGGGGACAAGGCCGTACCACAACATCATCCCGATCAGGATCGTAAAAGCGATGACAAAATCTACCAGGCCAGCCAACACAGAGGCCATAGGGATGAGTAATCGGGGGAAATAGACCTTGGTAATCATTCGCTCATGATCCACCAGACTATTACTGGCTTGGGTCAGGGCATTGGCAAAATAGGTCCACGGGACAAGGGCGGTATATGTAAATATAGGATAGGGCACGCCTTCCGAAGGTATGCCGGCCAGCCAGCCAAAGAAGATGCTAAAGACGACCATGGTAAAAAAAGGTTGGATAATGGCCCAGGCAGCTCCCAGCGCTGTCTGCTTATAGCGCACTTTAACGTCTCGCCAAATAAAGAAAAAGAGCAACTCTCGGTAGGCTAATAACTCGGCAAGGTCAAGAGAAACCCATCTCCTGGCAGGACGAATAATGTTCTCTTGTAAATCTGGCGAGTCCGCTAATTTCTTAGCAGGTAACATGAGTACATTTACCTCATAAGGGTGAAACAGGAATCTATTTAATATATTCAGGAAGGATGCGCAGCACCTGAGGCGGATATCACCTCGGCCATATGACGGGCCTCGACTTCGTCAGGTAAACGGTGGGCGAAAGGGATAGCGACCGGTGTACAAATGAAGGTTTGGGCGAAAGGCTCGGTCGCACGATGATCGATCCGGAATCCAGCCGTCTCTAACAGTGAGGTCACACAACTGGGGGTTAGCCCCCAGAACCAGTTGCCGTAACCTTCGTCCGGCTCGAAACCATCCGTGATCCCAACCTGCCGGCCTACACCCAGACTGGACAGGTTCCATAACTTTCGATCTTTGGGTTTAAGCATTGGGTAATAGACCGCCGCATTGGGCAACCCCTTAATCTCAGGGATGGTTGACGTGCGCAGGATTAGCGTTTTACGGCACATCCGTCGGAGGGCCACCAACAGGTCGAAGGGGCTGGGATGATGATACAGGACGCCAGCACAGAAGACGACATCAATGTCCCCTACCCGGGCGATTGTATCGGGATGGCTCGCGTCACCGAGAATGAACTCGATCAGGGAATTGCGAGCCTGGTGTTTGGCCTCAAACTCTGGCGTTGGACCAAAAACATCGACCGCCTTGACAATGGTGGCCCCTGCATCCTCTGCTATAAAAGCATACTCGCCGTTAACCCCCCACATACAACCGATATCAGCAAAGCTATGGCCGGGGGTATAGGTGCGAATATATTCCGGCAGGTACTTATATTTACCCACATTATCGCCCCGCCAGGCTCGCCACCAACGCCAAAGAAAGTTACCAGGTAATGTTTTTAAAAATCGAACTTTCCAGGTGTAAAGCATAGCCAATTTCCATAAATATACTATAAAATACATGCTGGTGGATTTCAACCAACGGGCAATTCCTGTCTAACGACCGAACGTCGGGACACCGGAATATACGGCTGGCTGCGCCCTTCACGTTTGACACGACGACGTGACCGCCATAGGGCCCAGGGTCCGACCAGATTACCCGCAATTTCAAGCAAGATCAGCGACAATGGATAGTTGCTTCCCCCGAACAATCTCTCTATGCTGCGCCAGAGATGCACCAACAGCAACTCGACTGACACTCGTACCAGGCCTCGCAGATCATGATCACGGAGCAAGGTGGTCAGATGATAAGCTACATGCCCCTTACTGTAGTTGTAGATTTGGTTATGGAAGGCGGATATATGGCGGCGATGCTTGTGCCAGACGTAGGCCGTTGGCTCATACACGAGCGTATAACCAGCTTTGAGGACCCGATAGAAAAGGTACGCATCTTCACTGCAGCCTGTAGGCGTACCAACTCCCAGGGCCTCATCCATCAAACCAATCTGGGGGTGGCTGAAAATAGTAGCCCGAAAAGCTGCGTTAGCCGTTGCTCCAAGCCTCCATGTTCGCACTGCCTGCAAACGAAACGAATCGAACCAATCCTTATCAACTTCAAATCGCTCGAAGCCACGCCCCAACCCCCCATAGATTTCAAAGAGACGTTGAGCAGTAGTTTCCAGTTCCAGCGGCAATACGTTACCGGTTACAATCATGACCTCAGGACGACTAAAAGGCACCACCAGTTTTTCCAGCCAATCAGGGGGCATTGTCGCGTCGTCATCGGTGGTAACAACAATATCTCCCTGGCTGGCGCTGATGCCTGCATTGCGGGCATAGGACAGCCCCTGACGCGACTCACGGACTAACACCACCTCCGGGAACTCCGCCACTACAGGTGGAGTCAGGCCGGAGGCCGGCTTGTTATCGACAACGATAATTTCGACCGGTCGGGATGACTCCTGGGTCACCAGACAGCGAAGACACTGGCGCAGATCATCAGGCCGGTCGTGTGTCGCTACTACAACAGAGACTGACACCTCAGCAGGCAATCGGGCAGGCTTGGGATTCTTTGTCTCTTCTGGTGTGAGTTTGTATCGTAGGTGCAGGACAGATCGTCCTTCAGGAGAGTAAGAGTCTGGGCTGGATGTAGATATTATCTCCCATGCCAAATATTTTGTCCAGTAGTTATATAAACCGGACAACTCATCCTGTTTGTTCCTAAACTCTTTAATTTTTTGGTATAGTGTCGATAAATTCACCGGGAGATGAGAATCTCTATACCCCTCTGAGTCAAGGTTGCGGTTCGGTTCGAGCAACTTATGGCCGAGGTTGTCTACAATGGCCTCGGCCAGACGGGTCGTGCTGATAGGTTGGCGGTGATTGACGATATCCACGCTGCCCAGAGGGAGACGGTTATGCCAGAGCACAAAGACGCGCACGCTCGTGTAATTCGTCACATCAGTCAACGCAGAGAAGGGGTGACTCAGATCAATAGTACGCACCCCGATAGAGTTTTGGTTTGGGCTGCGTGTCTCCTGTGACGCATCCTGGTGTTTCTGTACCACAGCTTGAGGCAGAGAACCGAAAGTGGCCTCGATTTGGGCCGCAGTGCGCCGGGCCTGCTGATAACGACCAAGACCCACCAGGGAGCCCCGTAGTTCGGCCAGGATTAAATCACGGGGAAAGCGGGTCGGATGCACGAGAGAGATCAACAGACGACGTATATCCCACCACCACAGCCACCATAACCCCAGGAGGATAAAGGCGAGGCGTTCATCTGGATAGGCCAGGCTGCTTCGGACTAAATAGGAGTAGAAACCAAGGCCGTTGTTGGCCAACTGGAGGCGTAGTTGGGCATAATCACGACGGTGACGGTGACGCACAATTGCACCCGGCTCGTAGACCAGCGTATACCCCTCTTTCAAGACACGAAAGAACATTTCGAGGTCACCGCCTCCGTTGGTGACTGTACCTACATCCAGAGCCGGATCAAAGTAGCCAATCCGTTCAAACAGACTGCGGCGATAGGCCATATTGGCCCCGGTGCCAAATTCTCCTGCCCCACCGTACCGAATTGCTACCGGAGTATGGCTATCATGCCCATGATACCACTTGCGTTCGAAGCCACGCCCGAACCCCCCATAGATTTCAAAAAGTACCTGGGCTTCAGTTTCTAACTCATAGGGCACAACCAGGCCAGTGACGGCCATGACCTCGGGATTTCCGGCAAAGATTTTGACCAAAGCGCTGGCCCACGCCGGATCGACTATCACATCGTCATCGGTGTAGGCTATGATCTCGCCCTTAGCTTCAATAATAGCCCGGTTACGGGCCCAATTGAGACCAGGCCGGACCTCGCAAACGTACCGCACGGAGGGATATTTTGTGCGTACCAATTGTTCGCTGGCGTCATTACTGGGGGCATTATCGACCACCAGTATTTCCAGGTTGGGATAATCAAGTTTCATCAGGGCTTCGAGGCACAGGGTCAGATCATCGGTGCGGTCACGGGTACAAACAGCCACGGTGACCAGGGGCCAGGGACCATTGTAAACAGGCGGCGATATATCGAGCAGATTGTTAAGTCGCAATCCATCCGCTTCAGGAGAGGCTACCAGGCCATTACCCAGCAAATAACGAATGATAGACCGGCTATGTTGTGCCAGAATAGCTTGACCAAGAATCTGGGCCGGACAACGATCACTTACTACCGGTACATTCACATACCCAAGAGGCCTGTTATGCAGACGTACTAACACCTTTAGAGCCTGGTACCCCTCCAGATTTTCAATATCTGTGAGTGGTTGACTCAAGTCGAGGTCAATCACTTTAATGGGATTGGACATAACCTGACCACTTTGTTGCAGACGAGAAAGAAGATTTGGGACGCAAATAAACGCGGATTTTTACTTATTTAGCCTGCCCTACGGGTTTGAGGGGTCTTCTTAGACCTTGGCTCGAGCTTGTAGCGCTGTAGCTATACGTTGTGGATAAGACTTTTCTCTGATTGTCGCCACCAACCACTGCTGGAACATTAACAGTTGAGCGGTAATTTGAGCGACAGCAAAGCTATATACCAGCAGGTAGAGCTGTCCCTCAGTCACAATGTAGGAGTAGACTAACCCCGCGATCAACAACAGCGTCGAGACAATCTGAGGCAGCAACCATAAGGGGTTAAGACAGCCGGTGGCCATTTTTGGCGTAGGCTGAAATGCCAGTGGCAGACGGAACATGGCCATAATCCAGGCCAGGGTGTAAATAGGCCAGGTGGAAAACACCAGAAATACCGGTTTCAACTGTAAATTATCTTCTAACGAGGGGTGCTTCCATCTGCGCAGAGCCAGTACCCTTATTGACAAGGTCATAAATGACAAAGGGAAAAAGTGTAGTAGATATTGTTGATAACTGGCCAGGGCCTCATAGTTCCCCTGCAACAGAGTGAATAGGCTGAGCAAGAGGTGAATACAAATGACCGGACCTAGCCAGTAGTAAGTCATCCTGACTGCATAAGAGAGTCGCTGTCCCCACGTTAGACGCAAAAAATTACGAGGATAGCTTGTCAGCAGCAGTTCAAAAACGCCTCGGGCCCATTTAAGTTGCTGCGTAAACCAGGCCGCCAGATCAGGTGGGGCCACGCCTGGGGCCAACGGTTCATGAACGTAGACAGAACGCCAGCCGGCTGCATGCAGGGCGACAGAGGTGGCCAGGTCTTCTGCCAACCCCGGCTGGTAGCCGCCAATTGATTCCAGCGCTTTACGCCGGATTAAAGCATTGCTGCCCATCATAGAGGCCCCCTTAACACCATCCGCCCCTATTGAAGTGGGATTATAAAAATCGTGGCTGGTTTCAGCGGCTGCTTGGGCGACCCAACCATCGGCACCATTCTGGAAGGTAAGCATCACTTGTATAAAACCAACCTCAGCATCCATAAAATGGCTTAAAGTCCGTTCGAGAAATTCTGGCTTGGGTACGTGATCTATATCAAAAATAACCACAATGTCACCGTCGGTACGGCCTAAAGCAGTGTTGAGGTTACCGGCTTTGGCATCTCGATGGCCCGGACGGGTTAAGTAGCCGGCTCCCAAACGTTCCGCCAGAGAAGCCAGAGCCGGATCATCACCGTCATCCAGTAACCACGTCCGATGTTCGCCCCGCATATTATAGGCTGCCGTCAGGGCCCGTTCGATCAATGCATAATTTTCTCCACAGGCAGTCACAAAAACGTCAACGGTTAGATCTTTGACCCGTCGAGTTGGGGTGATAGGCCGGTGATGGGTGGCCAGATAGAGCAGCCAACTGCCCACAATCTGAAATGCCCCATAAAATATGGCCGCGATGAACCCAAGAGCCAACCAGGGTGACGTCAGGCGTCCGGCTTCAAACCACCAACTGTAGTAAAATCCCAGGGCAGTTATCCCTAATATTACCAGTACAATGCCCCGGAGTTCGCTCATTGATAATTTAAGTATTTGGTAAATTACTCGTCGCATATTAATTTCCTCTGAACTAATTCCCCGTTAGTCTCAGCGGACCTAAATTTGAGGGGCACCCATGTGGAGCATAGACTAGCAGGTCTACGTGTGGCACCCTTCGCAGTCGGCACGTGGGCGTGTCACACCTTAAAAAGAAAATTCCTGTAGTATTAAATTATGTAGGGCAAGTGGCTAACTTGCCCGCAGCACCATCGACAAATTAGCAATTTGTCCTATAAAAAAGGAGTTTCCTATTAGGGCGTGTTGACATTTCGGATTATGTCATTCTGAGCGACCACAGGGAGCGAAGAATCTCCTATTTTGCCTTGAATTTGTCCTCGTTGCTGGAGATTCCTCGTCGCTGCGCTCCTCGGAATGACATTTTTAGGCAAATGTCAACAGAACCTAGATCCGGTTACTCTAGTGTTAACTTAGCACAAAATAATGTAAAATAAATATGGAAATAATTAGAATATAATTAGAAAAGACAGTATCCTCTTCAAAAGCATAGGGGCCAGGCAAGTCGGAGCATAGCTTGTTTGCTTCGACTACCACCCATCCGACTTGCCTGGTCCTTACTTTTGGAGAGGATACTTTTTTTCACTATTTCTAATTATTTTTTAATTGTTTTCACATTTAGTTTTTATTGTTTTGTGCTAGAGTGAGCAGTACGGTGATTTTGACCCCCTATGGTTGCTGCCACTAATGCAACCACCTTGTTATTGATTGTTAGTTTGTTATACGCCCTTTTCGTGTCTGGTAGACAGCTTGATCTGCTGGTGCATGGCTTTGCTGTGGCCCAAGTGATTGCTTAATTGTTAATGCTCTGCTAATAGTTTGTGATGATGACCGAACAGATAGCATCTTCCCTCCTCCAGTGCCGCGTAGCCGTGCCAGGTGGATCCGAAAATATCACGAGCCCACGTCTGGCTAATAAAATGGCTACAGCTATTCTTGATATTGATGTAGAGTATTTACCTACAAAGATTAATAACCTCGATTGGTATGAACGGGTCTTGCTCTTGATTCGATTCCGTGGCCGGCCGGTTGGCCAGGTGTGGCTGCCGGTGACTCAGGGTCGTATCACTCGGGCTGAACTATGTACAGCTCTGGCCGAAATGGCCGATTTGCCTCTTTGGCAATCCTGGCTACATCGTTACCTGGACTGGAACGAACCAGCCACGATTGGCCCGGCCCCGAAGACAGCCACGATTGCTGTCTGCACCCACGACCGTCCTGATGATTTGCGGCGTTGCCTGGAAGCCCTGATGCGTTTACCTGATGACGGCCAGGAAATCTTAATCGTTGACAATTGCCCCTCGACAGATGTTACCTGCGAACTTGTGCAAGCCTATCCGAATGTGCATTATGTGCGAGAGGACCGTCCCGGCCTTAATGTGGCTCGCAATCGAGCCCTGAGAGAGGCCCGGCATGACATTGTCGCTTTTAATGACGATGGGGCTATGCCTGAACCGGGTTGGCTGCGTGCTCTCCTGCGCAACTTCAACGACTCGCGGGTCCTATGTGTGACCGGACTGACGATGCCCTTAGAACTAGAAACAAAAGCCCAGGAGTGGTTCGA
The DNA here is from genome assembly GCA_034409055.1 of Anaerolineae bacterium. Taxonomy (GTDB): domain Bacteria; phylum Chloroflexota; class Anaerolineae; order 4572-78; family J111; genus DAOUMU01. The sequence continues at coordinate 4,721 of DAOUMU010000263.1, read as the reverse complement.
ACGTTACAGTCCGTTTCAGCGGGGATTCCAGCGGGTTGTTTATGGCGTAGAGGCTTTGGGTTTGTCCAGCAATGATTTTCAGCTTTTCAACAGGAAAGCACCGGGCAAACAAACAACTTATACTTTAACCGGTTCTTTGCATCCCTTGGTGGCGGCCAAAGTAGGGACCGGAGCCAACATGGCCCTCCGCCGTTCGATACTGGATGTCGTGGGGCCATTTGACGAGGCGCTTGATGCCGGCACGCCGACCTGCTCCGGCGGTGACACGGAGATGTTTTCCCGCATTCTGGCCTCCGGTCATCGCGTTGTTTATGAACCAGCGGCAGTAAGCTGGTACCGTCATCGTCGTACCTGGGAAGCGCTCCGTAAGGCCATCTATGGTTATGGAGTCGGGGTTTACGCTACCTGGACCCGTAACTTGCTTTACGATAGGGAATTAACGGTGCCGTTGCTGGCTTGGAGTTGGTTTTGGCATGACCAACTCCCCTCCTTCATTCGGGCATTGTTACGACGGCCTGGGAGCGTCCCCCTGGACTTACTCCTGGCAGAATTGTGTGGATGTTTGGCCGGTCCTTTCGCCTATTTAGCTTCACAAAAGAAATTACGTGAGAGTATTTAACAGGTATGATGATGTACCTTGTTAGTGTGATTATCCCCACCCATAATCGTTGTGCGGTGCTGCGGCGGACGTTGGATTCCCTGAATCGCCAAACCTTTCCACTGAATGCAGTAGAAGTGGTGGTGGTTGCCGATGGTTGTAGTGATGGCACGCTTGAGATGCTATCACACTATCAGGCAGATTTTACTTTGCGGTTTATTGAGCAACCCGGTCAGGGACCGGCCGCGGCCAGAAACGCAGGCGCGGCCAAGGCTACTGGCCAACTGCTTATCTTTTTGGATGATAATATCAAGGCTGCTCTTTCTTTAATTGAAGGGCATGTAATGGTCCATCGCCAAAAGCCAGGCGGCGTCGTTATCGGCTATTTGCCCCCGGTTCTGGAACACCAAACCGGTTTCTTTCGCTGTACTTTACAGAATTGGTGGGAAAATATGTTCGAGGCTATGCGTGAGGTTGGGCACCGCTATGCTTACACCGACTTGCTGAGTGGTAATTTTTCTCTGGCAGCAGAATTGTTCCAAAGGATGGGCGGATTCAACCCCAGTTTATATTACCACGAGGATTATGAGTTGGGCGTGCGTTTACACAAGGCCGGGGTGCCTTTTACCTTTGCTCCAAACGCGCTGGGATATCACCATGAGATCACCGACGTCAACCGTGCCCTGCACCGTAAGTATCAGGAAGGGCAAGCGGATGTGCAGTTGGGTTATCTCCATCCAGAGCTGCGCTCGACCCTTCTGCTGGCCAGACTCCATAGCCATTCTTTGCTGCCCACTCGTATCATGCGTATTTTTGCCTTTTGGTGGCCGTCTGCCGGCGACGCTCTGGTAAGATTTTTTCAAGCCGGCCTTTGGTTATTGGAATGGACGCGCATGCGTGGTCTATGGCGGCGAATTATGTTTGGTTTGCTGGCCTATTGGTATTGGCGTGGGGTAACCCAAGAGCTTAAGAGTCCCCAAGCCGTGGCTGAGTTTTTAGAAACAGAACCGAATCAAGCCAATGTGGACGAGGAAGCAGAGATCGAACTGGATCTCTGCCTGGGCCTGGAAGCGGCCGAACGACTATTAGACGACGCCCGCCCGGCCAGTGTTGTTGTTCGCTACGGCTCCCAGATAGTTGGGCATATTGACCCACAGCCCGGTGCTGAGCGGCTTAGAGGGGTTCATTTGCGCCGTATCTTAGCTACCAGTTTGTTTGTTAGATTACTGAAAGCCATAGCCCTGGCAGAGGTGATTGATGTACCAACCGACATCGACCGTTTGTTGGCTGCCTGTGACGAGATGTTAGAGCTACAGGGGCGTTACGAGGCAGGTTATGTCTAATCAGGAGTCAATGTCGTTAAGTTAAGACCTGACAGGTTTTCAAAGGTGTCATTTTGAGCCAGATTCGTTCTGATCAGGGATGCATTTACGCCGAAAAGTGGCATGTGAAACCTGTCAGGTCTGCAATGGCTTCCTTAACTTAATGACATTGAATCAGGAGTGGGGGCAACGTTTATTTGCTTTTAGTTGGCTCCTCTGGGTAGAACTGCTATTCGAGAGGGGTTTTTTCGTATAGTAAAACCCGGATTCCTTTGAATGCTTGTTCCTGGACAACGGTATATGGCCCGGCCAATGAATTCTGGATGAGACGGCTCTGTACATCCTTCTCCAGGTGACGTATTTGGTCGTGGCTGAGAACCAGCCAGAGACGGGTATGTTCATCAGGCAGACCTTCTAACAGTTCCAGGCCAGGGTCAGGCTCTATAAGATTCAAAAACTCGGTTGGTACATCGGATCTGTCCAGATAATATTCAAAGGGTTTTCTGACGTAGAAAGCGTAGAAATAGACGGCGTCGCCGGGTTGTGCTTCTGAAAGAACAAAAGCAGTCGCCTCTCGCCAGTTCTCTTTTTGGTAGATCGTATACCATACAAACAGCCTCTGTCCCGACAAGATCAGGATAATGGCCAAAGTGGCTCCCAAAAGCCACCGCTGGCTTATTTTGGACAGACCAACGGCTGCCAGCAGGACAAACGGCGGCAGGCATAAAATGAGATACCTGAACACAAAAACGGGTCTTAATAAAAAGGAAGCGACAAAAGCGGCGGCGATAGGCCCCAGTAACCAGGTTACCAGGAAAGCATAGGGCCAGATTTTGACAAATGATCTGGTCCGAAGAGCGCCGGTGACGGCAAAACCCAAGGCCACAAAGCAGAGAACGAGGTACATCCCCAGCAGTTTACGACTGGTTCCGGCCAGGGCTACGAACAGCCGTCCAATATCATTTACGCCGGGCTGGCGAATCCAGATAGGTTGCCCTATGCCTAACGGTTGAAAAAGGGCCAGAGGAAGTAGTAGGAGAACGATGGCTACCCCGAAAATAACCAACCCTTTCCAGGAAATTTTTCGTTGGCGACGAAACACCAGGGAGGTGATATGCGCTACAAGGACCAGCGCCCCAAAAAAGTGGGTATACATGGCCAAAATGATGCTGATGACATACCCCCCCCAATGTTTCCGGGAAGCTCGCTCGACCCCCCTGACGAAGAAATAGGAGGAAAGCGCGGCCAAGAAAATCAGGAGAGTATACCCCCGCGCTTCCTGGGCATAGCGAATGAAGAAGGCATTCAAGGTTAGCAGCAACCCTGCCAACATTCCGACCCGTGCATTGAAAAGACGCTTGCCCAGGGCATAAGTCACCGGTACGGTAGCGACGGCAAAGATGACCGAAAGGCTCCTGACGATAAACTCGCTCTCACCAAGATTTAACCAAAAGGACAGCAGCGTATAGTAAAGCCACATATTGGCACTGTAACGGAGCATGACTGGCCATATATTGGCCCAATCACGCGCCACGACAATACTGGTGGCTTCATCCATCCACAGACTTTTATCTCCTAGCCAGAGTAAGGCCAGAGCCGTTGCCAGGAACAGTTCCAAAAACAGGACCGCGCGACCCAGATAGCCGGGCAGAACTGGAGGTTTCTCGTTCCAAATAGTTCTGATCGGCCAATTCATAAAAACCTTCAAGTCATACCCTCTTTCAATCTCGGACGCTTATCACGGCAACGGTGCCCAAGACAAAAGTATCTCCCGATTCATTGGCCAGGGGCAGCCGGTCTAGCGTCTCTGGATTGTACCAACCGATGCCCAGGATATAGTCCCCCGACGGCAAGTCAGCCGGCAGAGATAGCAGCCGCCTGTCAATGATAGTATAGCCTGCTTGCCAAAAAATAGTAGGAAAAGCAGGCGGCCCGTCGAAACCGGCCACCTGTATCCCCCTGGCAGAATCAACCAGGTGGATAAAAAGCGTTAGATTTTGTCCCGGTGAGGCCAACGTTTCCCAGTAAAAGGTAAGGGGCACGACGTCGCCTGGCTCAAGGCTTGACTCAGCAGGCCAATCATAACCGACCAGTTTGATTTGTCCGGCGAAATTGACCGCTGCGAATTGAGCCGGATCAATCTGGGGCCACTGGCGCGGTAAAAGGGGTATCTGGCCGACAATTGGCTCAACGATTTCGCCCGCCGGATTGACTGCGGTTTTGGCCGCCCGCTCCGGGTCTTCAAATTCAAAAATGCCCATTGCCAGCCGGGTAACTATTGGGTCTTCTGCCTCTGTCGAAACCGGGATATAGTAAGTATCTTTGAGAACACCCCCCGGCTCCAGCATCGACGTTGGCCAGTTGCCCCCATCTGGATAGGTGTTGGCCTGGCCGATTGCCTGGCCGTTATTATCCAGAAGATGCACAAAGACACTATAATTCTTAGCCATAGGCCGGAGGGCCTGCCAGTAGAGCGTCACCGGTAACCACTCTCCCGGCTGCACCGCTGGTTTTTCCACTTTATAGCCAATCAGGCGCAACACGTCGTCATAGACAAAATTCAATCGCTCCACCCCCTCGGCTGGCACCTCAGCTTCAGCCATCAGCGGGGTTTTGGCATAGGCCCGTTGGATATAGCGGAAGGGGCTGATGAGGGCGAGGAAGAATAGGGCTATGGCCAGGAGTGAAGGCAGGAGGAGAGCGGTACGTGTTGCGTGTTGCGTGTTACGTGTTGCGTGCTGCGTGTTGCGTGGTTGGTCGTTGGTCGTTGGTCGTTCGTCGTTGGTCCTTGGTCGTTCGTC
>DAOUMU010000262.1:0-17939 GCA_034409055.1 Anaerolineae bacterium | reverse complement strand
CTTTCTAAGTTTGAAAGAATGGCCTTTCTTATGTTACCAGTATTTTAATAAAATGGGGGTGTAGTGGTTCAGAATTAGTTGCAGTTCAACCCGGCCCCCCTACCCCCCCAGAGGGGGAACTTTGGCGCTTTTCACCCCCCTTTGGGGGGCCGGGGGGGCTTTTTTCGACTGCAACATTTTATGAACCACTACAGTTCGCCTATCAATGGGCCAGGCTCCCGAAGTCCAGCCGACTGCGGGAGCTTTGTTTTTTATCAGGGGTTAAAACCGGAGGGCTCGGATGGACGGATAATTGATCCGATTGTAGGGCAAGTTGCTAACTTGCCCGCCGCACTATTGACAAGTTAGCAACTTGTCCTACAAATAGGATTAGTGTGCCAAGTGATTTAGGGCTGAAATCATGATAGAACGCCTGAAGTGGCTGTTAGCGGTTGTGATCATGCTTTTGATCTGCGCCGGTTTTTTGCTGCTCTTTTCCTTTTTCCGGTTGGGTAGGAGTGACTTTATCGATTTCATTCACCAGTGGCAGAACCCGGACGGCGTGACCTTGCCGGTCGCCACCGGCCTGGCGCAATGTCCGGGAGCGCCTTTTATCATGCCAACTACCGGCTGGATCGGCGTATTGTACGGGGACAGTATTCTGGGAACGGTCAACCACTCGGGGCTGGATATTTTTGGCCTGGAGGGTAACGGCGTCACCCCGATCTATGCAGTTTACGACGGCTACCTGACCCGCTTACCGGAATGGACCAGTGCGGTCATCATTCGTCATCCTGAGGACCCGCTGGGGTCCGGTCGCCAGATTTGGACCTATTACACCCACCTGGCCGATACAAACGGTCATAGTTATATCCTCGACCAAATCCCCCCCGGTACGTTTGAGCTTGAAGTAAAACAGGGCATCCTGCTGGGCTACCAGGGCGATTACAACGGCCCGTCCTGGCGCCCGATTGACACCCATCTTCATTTTAGCATCGTGCTGGACGATGGTTATGGTAATTTTCTAAACGAGACGGATGTGGCTAACACGATAGATCCCTCGCCTTACCTGGGCATGCGGCTCAATAGCCGGTGCGGCGACCGGCCGCCAGTGTGTCGTTCTGACTTTTTCTGTCCGTAAGTAGATATAGACATTCAGATAATGCACAGCACTGTGTGTTTTTGACTCGTAGTGACGACTTTAGTCGTTGTTGCTGCCTGGAACGACCGAAGTCGTTACTACCTGTGCCCGCCTGGGTACAAACTCAAAATCTTTTCTGGACAACTATACCTACTGGGGATTGGGGATTGGGGATTGGGGGGTGGGGATTGGGGGGGGCTCGGTTTGCTGGAGGAGGGCAAAACTGGTCGTGCGATTGGTGACGGTAATGGGCACCGTTAGCTGGTGGCCATCGAAAAAAGTTTTTAGCAAATAGTTTCCAACCGGCACGTCGCTAAAAGTAAAGGTTTCAAGGTAGTCGTCATCGGAATTGACCTCATGGTCGGGATAGGTGAAGGTTTGCCGCCAGAAGTGGCTGGGGTTATCGGCTGGGTGGAGGGTGACCAGTTGTTGGGGTACGTAATAGTTCTGATAATCGACCACCCGTCCGGCAATCACCCCAAAGCCGGGGTCGGGCCGGAGCCATAAATCGGGATTTCGCGTGTCAACATAGGTGCCGGCGGCCAAACGCACTTCGAGATGCAAGTGCGGACCGATGGCTACCCCCAGTTGGCCAACCTCGGCAATTGGCTCCCCCGCCTTTACCGGCTGGCCGACCTGGACCAACACTTTAGAAACGTGACCGTACAGGGTATAAACAGGCAGGTTTTCCCAGCGCCGGTCATGCTCAATAACCACCGCCTGGCCGTAGAAATTGGGCCAGGGGCCAACTGCGATCTGGGTATCCGGCCCGGCGAAGGTGACCGTGCCATCACCGGCGGCCACAATTGTGGTGCCGTGTGGGTTTTGGATATCGATGCCGTAATGCCAGAAATATTTCCCCCCGCCATTGGCGCCGTAAGGGTAATAGTAACTGCCCCAGGTAGAGAATGCTTCGGTAAAGGGACGCGTGAACCAGAAATGATCTTCTACTGCCCGATAGTCCGGGATATCGGTGGGAACCATCACCGTACGGGGGACCGGGGTCGGGGTCGGGGTTCCAAGCGGAGTAAAAACCTGGCCGGTAGTCAGGGCTGTGGTTTGGGTCAGGGCCAAGGTGGTGGTAACAGCAGCTTCTTGTTCCAGGGGGGGGATAAGAATCGGCTCAGTCCCACCAGGAGGTTGCTCGTTAACGGGAACAGTATCTGTAATCACCGGCGTAAAGGTAGGGGTTAGGGTCGGAGGCAGAGGGGTCAGGGTGGGGGTGCTGGTGCTGGTTTCGGTGGGAGAGGGGGTATGAGTCGGCGTCTGAGTGGTGGTGGAGGTAGGGGTCGGCGTAAGGGTGGGTGAGGTGGTGGGAGTCAAGGTAGCCACTTTGGTCGGAGTTTTAGTGGCCGTAGCGGTTGATATGAAGGCGCTTAAGTCACCGGTCTGGTAAAGGCCAAGGGCCACGATCACGACCACGCTCAGGAAAAGGCCCAGCCCAAGGCCGGTAAGGGTCCAAACAGTTTGCTTATCAACAGTGGGGAATAGCAAAAAAGTCTCCGAGGCAGAAAGCTATTTCAACAAGGTCGATCAGTTGTATCTTTTCCAACAGGTGAACGGTTTTACGGTGCCCAGTCAATATTCTCCTCTACCCAGCCACGGGCATTGGCCACATCGTGCTGAACGACACCATCGACCGGCCCCCCAATCGTAAAGAGACGGCGATGATTGCTGCCATCCGAATCCATATCCCAGATACTCCACTCCCCATCGCGGTTTGACACAAAAGCAATTTTGTTACCATCGGGGGACCAGGTGGGCAGGCCATCACTGGCATCGTCAGAAGTCAGAGCGGTTATGTCTCCGCCATCGATACTGACCCGGTAGATTTCCCAATTGCCTCCCCGGTTAGACATAAAAACAACGGTCGAGCCATCGGGTGAAATCTCGGGATTCGTGTCGGCAGGATAGTCACTCAGTAACACCGGTTCGGTTCCATCAAGGTTGCTGCGAATGACGCCACACTTGCCCCCCAAACAACTGTTGTAAACAAACCGCTGGCCATCAGGCGACCATTTGGCCGCTTCGCCCTGAATGGGAAAACCTTCGCGTCGCATCACCTCACCGACCCCATTGATGACCCGGTAGACGGCCGGCTCCCGGCCACCGGTGCGAGAGTGATACATCAGGCTCTTATCCAGGGGAGAAAATTGGGGGCGAGCCGATTCAAAGAAAACGTTAAAGCGCCAGGGTTCGCCGCCACTCAAAGGCCGGGCAAATAGGCCCCGGTTATCGGGCTGCCAGGAACGATAGGCAAACTCCAGGCCATCCTGGCTCAGAGCCGGTTGGCTGGCATTCTCCTGGACTAATTCTCTGTTACCACCGTCAGCGGCATCGGCAATGTAAATATCATAAGTACCACGCTCCAGATCAAAAACAGGAAAGATAATGCGTCCGGTTACCTTTGTTTCACCACGAGCCAGAGTCTGATCTCGGGAGACGTATTCAGGTAGGGGCTCCGGGGTAGCTGTTGGTTCAGGTGTCGGCGTGGTCGTGGGCGTGAGGGTGACCGTGGGGGTAGGGGTAAATTCGGCGCTGGTTTCGCCCTCGACCAGGGCCAGGGTTGGTTCCGGTTCGGGGGTGTCAGTTGGCGGAATTGGCGTTGGCGTGGCCGATGGGGTTGGGCCAGGCATTCCGCTGGGTCGGGTCGCCGTTGGCAGTAAGGTAATGGCTCTCTCCTGTCCCTCAGGAACCGACAACTTTAAGTTATCGTAGCTAACCCAAACCGGGGGTTCATCAAATGTACTGGCAAAAAAACCAAAATTGCCGTGAGTGAGTGAGTCATCAGTGACCGAAGCCAATGCTTGACCGTTAGCCCAGACGGTAATATCCGGGCCAAAGGCAGATACTTTTAGAACGTTATTAGCGCTAACGCCGGTATTAATATGTTCCGAGGCCGTCCAATCAACCAGAGTGATCCACTCACTATTGAAGAACTTGCTGAGCAAGAAAAATCCGTCGCCAGAAATGTCAAAACGATAAAAATTGTCACGGTCCTGAAACCGGAAAAGCAAACCGTACGTGTTATCAACAGGCCCATCTTCCAGTTTAGCGGCGACTTCAACCTCAAAATCGGCTACGTCTCGGTTAGCCAAGCCCCAGGCCACCAGGTTACTGGTAGTGACTTCAATCTGGTAGCGATTATTCCCATACTGTTTGGTGGTATAAGTGTCAAAGGCATCATCCCAGCCACTAAAGGGGTCGCTAAAATCGTCTTCATAGACCAAAAGCAAATCTGCTGGCGGCTCTATCTCTGCCCCCGACGGGCTCTCGGCGGTACCACCGGCAGCAGTTACGGGCGAGGCTTCTGCCGTAGGTACTTCCTCGTCACCGGGGGTACGACCCACCGCAAAATACACAATCGAAACGGCGGCCAGGCAGACCAATAACATCAGGCCGCTGGCAATCCAGGCTACCCGAGGCAGTGTATTTTGATCGGTTCTCCGGACTGGGGGTACACTGACAAGGGGGGAAGGGGCCACTCTCTTTGATGGGGCAGTCTCATCGTCGGACAGGCCCGGTATCACCACCAGCAATTCCTGTTCGCCCAGGCCAATCCGATCTCCTGTCTGCAGAACCGTTGGCCCGGTGATAGCCGTACCGTTGACATAGGTCCGGTTAGAGCTACCCAGGTCTATCACGATCCATTGACCGGCTTCCAGAGAAATTTGGGCGTGGTAACGTGAGATGCGGGGATCAATGAGGACAATATCATTATCACGCTCGCGGCCTATGCTGGTTTTGAGCTTAACTTTATAAGTTTCACCCACATTGTTGCCCCGAGTTACTTCCAACTCGGGCGCCACGGATGGCCCAACTTGCGTTACCTGGTGATGGACATTTTCGGCCATAAAGTTTTTGATACTCGGTAACTACCTACCATGTCATTCTGAACAGGTGAAGAATCTACTATTTCGCCTTGAATTTGTCCTCGTTGTCGGAGATTCCTCGTCGCTGCGCTCCTCGGAATGACATGAGGGTAGGCAGTTACGATCCTCGATATTTTTGGGCATGCCGACTAAACGAATTGGATCTGCTAAGGCTGCTCAAGGGAGCCATTATAGCAGACGCTGACAAGGGCGTCAAAGATGTTAAAAATACGCTGGACAAAAATCAACTTTCAGCTTCTGGCTGGCTGGAGACGGGTAATTGACTGCTGACGGCCGGTTGTTCATCTTTGGGGGGAAGCGGGGATCGGTTTACCAATACGTAGGGCTCTAAATCCAGCAAACGCCGATAGAGATAGCGTCCGAATACGCGCATCGTAGCAATAGTTGGCGCAGCCAACAGTAGGCCCAAGGCTCCGCCCACACTGGCTCCGGCAATAATACCGACAATAATCAGAGCCGGGGACAGTTGCAATCGGTGACCAATAATGCGCGGAACCAGATAGTTGGTGTCAATTTGCCACATGACAAAATAAAAACCGGCTACCAAGAGGGCGAAGGCCCACGAAGGCAAAGGCAGGTAAGTGGAACCCTGAAAATAAGCAAACATGGTGCCGATAACACCTGAAATGCTGTAGCCCCAATTGGGAATGAGTTCCAACAAAGCGGCCACAATACCCAGTAAAAACGCACTTTTGATGCCCAACAGGGCCGTAGAGAAACCAATAATAAGGCCGACCAGAATGGCCAGGGTCAACTGGCCAACAAAGTAGGCCTTCCAGACACTATCTATCTCATGTCGCAGTTGATTGAACTCCTCCTCGTAAACAGGCGGTATCCAACTATCTAGCCAATCACTAAAACGATTGGCATCTAACAACAAATAAAAGCCTACCACAAAGATAAAAATGGCCCATATAAACCCCCCGGCAATCCCTACCGCCAGGTTAGCGGCCCAGGAGGCCAGGGGCGAAAAGATCTGATCCAGGCCACCTGTGACCGGTTCGATCAGAGAACTCATATTGACGTTAACGCCACGTATGGTTACCTGGTAATCTATGGCCTCATTTAATTGATCGGCCAGTTCTTGAACGTCAAAATCTAACTGTCTGATTTGCTGAATAATTAGCGGCGCCCCCAGGGAGGGAATTAAAGCCAAAATGATCAAAAAAGCCACATAAACGAAAACAGCAGCCCCCCCTCTTTTAAGCGGGGTACGCCGGGTAAGCCAGTTGACAACCGGGTTCAGCAAGTAAGCAATAATGACCGCCACGACCAGGGGGGCCAAAACAACACTGAATTGCCAGATGGCCAGACCGATTAAGATCAGGCAGGTTATAAGGATGGCCCGTTTAGTGCCAGGGGTCCATTTAGGTGCAGATGACAACATTGATCTCCACACAAATCAGGTAGAGTTACAAAAAAGAGACACCGCTAGCGGCATCTCTTGCTGCAACTCTTTCGACTGCTGTTAAACCAAAATTTTCAGCCGGTAACGGTCTTTACTGTACAAATCCAATTTGCTCAAGGGGCCAGTAAGAAAACCAGGCCCGACCGACGACATTCTTTAGAGGTACGGTGCCAAAACTCCGTGAATCATTGGAAAAGTTTCGATTATCTCCAAGTACAAAAATGTTAAGGGGGGGCACAGTGGTGGGACCATAAGAGCCGGCCGTGCGGTCAGCTAAATAAGGTTCACCCAGAGCTTCGCCATTAACAAACACCTGACCATCGTGAATTTCTACCAAATCGCCAGGCAGACCAATAACTCGCTTGATCAGCAACTCATTGGATTGGATTGGTAACCGAATCACGACCACATCGCCACGGTTAGGACCACTAAAACCAAAGTATTGTCGCAGGTACCTGTTGTAAGAGAGCTTCTCGACGACTAACCGTTGGTCGGTATGGAGATTTGGTTCCATACTCTGGCCATGAACTCGCGTCGCCTGAGCCATAAATAGGTTGATGAGCAGGGCAATGAGAACGGCTGGTACAATCGTTTCCAGCACTTCTCGGACCAGGTGCAACATCTTCTTTAAGAAAGATTTCTTTGGTTGTGGTTCAAGTTCAGCGTAATGGTCGGGCTCAGAATACATAAATGCCCCCATCGATAACTATGTGAAAGTGACATTTATCAAACTAACGTCGATTGCGGCCTTTGCTACCTCCCCGCCGGTCTCTACCACCGCCGTGCTGGCCCCGATCACCGCCACCACGTCGATTACCAGGTTTACGATCCATACGGCGGGCTTGTTCCAGAGTCCAGCCTTCCAGCACGGCCTGGCGCGAAAGACGAATTTTCCCCTCGCTATCAATATCGGTGACCATCACCATAATTTCGTCACCCAATTGGACCACGTCTTCTACCGAGGGAACCCGGTAATCGGCTAATTGGGAAATGGGCACCAGACCATCAGTACCAGGTAAGATCTCCACAAAAGCACCAAAGTTGGCCGTACGGACGACCTTACCGGTATAAATCTTACCAATCTGGGCCTCTTCGGTCAGCGCTTCAATACGAGCAATAGCCTCAGCGCCAGAGAGCTGATCGGCTGCGGCCACATAGACGGTCCCGTCATCATCGATGTCTATTTTAGCCCCGGTTTCATCCTGAATAGCCCGGATCACTTTACCACCGGGCCCAATCAACTTGCCAATCTTGTCAGGGTCAATCTGCAGGGTGGTAATACTGGGAGCATACTGGGACAGTTTAGGCCGTGGTGCAGCCAGCACTTCTGTCATCTTATCAAGAATAAACAAGCGCCCTTCCTGGGCCTGGGCCAGGGCCTGCTTCATTATATCCCAAGGCAGGCCACTAATCTTAATATCCATCTGCAAAGCGGTGATACCCCGGCGGGTGCCGGCCACTTTGAAATCCATATCACCCAAAGCATCTTCTATACCCTGGATGTCGGTCAGAATGGCAAACCGGTCGCCTGCCTGCACCAAGCCCATGGCGACACCGGCCACCGGAGCCTTTATCGGCACCCCGGCATCCATCAGGCTCAGCGTACTGCCACACACACTGGCCATAGAGGTAGAGCCATTGGAACTCAACACCTCAGAAACCAAGCGTAAGGTGTAAGGAAACTCATCAAACTCAGGTAAGACAGTGAGCAAGGCCCGCTCTGCTAACGCGCCGTGGCCAATGGCCCGGCGGCTGGGCGAGCCGACCCGGCCTGTCTCCCCGGTAGAGAAGGGGGGAAAGTTGTAATGATGAATATATCGCTTGAATTCTTTCGGACCGAGTGTATCCAGTCTCTGCTCATCACGAGGGGTGCCCAGGGTGGTGACAGTTAAGACCTGGGTTTCACCCCGGGTAAAGAGACCAGAGCCGTGGGTACGAGGCAAAATGCCCACCTCAGACCAGATCGGGCGTATAGTTTTAGTATCGCGACCATCAGGTCGAACACCCAAATCTAAAATCTGAGAGCGAATGGCTTGCTTGAGGGCATCATTGTAAACGGTAAACACATCTTTAATATCTACAGCATCATCACCCTCAAACTGGGCCACCAGTTCATCGCGCACCACATTCATAGCAACGTCACGCTCTTCTTTGTTCTGCTGAACGAGTACACTCTCCAGCCTGTCGCCCAGGTAGGCCATAACTTTTTGCACGGTTTCCTCAGGTGGTGTGCTGAGGGTAAGCTCGCGCTTGGGTTTGCCACATTGGGCGCCTATCTCTTTCTGCACACGGATGATATCCTGAATGGCCTCATGCGCCACTTGCAATGCTTCTATGATTTTTTGTTCGGGGACTTCGCTAGCACCTGCCTCGACCATTAAAATGGCCTCTTCCGTACCAGCCACGCGCAGATCAAGCTCACTGTCGACCATTTGACTGGTCGAGGGGTTTACCAGAAATTGGCCATCCTTGAGGCCGATACGCACGGCCCCAATCGGGCCATTCCAGGGAATGTCAGAAATCATCAGGGCCGCACTGGCACTGTTGATGGCCAAAATATCAAGAAACTTTTCACCATCAGAAGAGAGAGCGGTGATGATTATCTGAACTTCATTACGATAATGGTTATCAAAAAGGGGCCGTAACGGACGGTCGGTTAAGCGACAGATCAGAATAGCTTCTTCGCTGGGGCGACCTTCGCGTCTAAAGAAGCTGCCGGGGATACGGCCGGCCGCATATAATTTTTCTTCAAACTCGACACTGAGCGGGAAAAAGTCGATGTTTTCACGAACGTCTTTAGAGGCAGTGACTGCCGTCAAAAGCATACTATCGCCGGAATGGACGACAACGGCTCCACCAGCCTGGCCGGCCAACTGGCCGGTTTCAAAGATAATTTCATCGTGGCCCAGTTTGGCAACAAAACGAAAAGATTGTGGTTTAGACATTATTAAAGAACCTCCTTGGGGTTACTCCCGGAGGTCAGGAACTGGAGAAAATTACGAAAGCAATTGCTTTCGTCGCTTTCTCCAATGCCTGTGCTCCGGGAACTGTTAATTAAATAATAAAAAGTGATTTTACACAGTAAACGAGTAGAAGGGGGCTAAAAACCCACGTCTACTCGTTTAAACATTCAGAGAACGACTGAAGTCGTTACTACTAATTCATACATATTTTTTTATTTCCGTAACCCAAGCTGCTGAATCACAGTTTGATAACGAACTGGATCTTTACGTTTGAGATATTCTTGGTGATGTCTTCGCTGGCCAACCAACTTGAGTAAGCCACGTCGGGAGCTATTATCATGTTTATGCACCTTTAGGTGCGATTGAAGCTGATTGATACGGGCAGTAAGCAGAGCAATCTGGACAGCAGACGAGCCGGTATCCTTTTCATTGATTTGAAATTCTTGAATTATCCTCTGTTTTTCTTCTTGTGAGAGTGTCACAAAACCTTCTCCTTAATATGTCGGGCGGTGAGCCGATATCAATACAGATCATGCTCAGGCCCCAATTGTCTCGATAAAAACAAACATCAACAAAAAATTATATCACGGTTTAGGGCCAGGAGCAAATGATTATGAAAATTCACTCTTCTTATCTTTGAGGAGGCCGGCTTCGTTGTTAAAAAAATTGTAGTCGTTATCAACTTATGCTAAAATAATGCTACCTTTGAGCTGAAAGGAGAAATCGTCATGCCAGATGATGTTTATATCAGTTATCCCCCGGTTGAAGAAACGTTTGTAACCCGGTTACACCAGGCCCTCATCAACAGAGGCATCTCGGCCTGGTACGATAAAGAAGACCTGGAAGTGGCCGACTACTGGCCCACTTCCATTGCCGAGGGTATTCGTGGCTGTAAAGCCTTTCTACTGGTTTTATCGCCAGAGGCGGTCGAATCGCGCCGTATTCGCAAAGAAGTGTTTCTGGCTGACAAGCACCAAAAGAGCATTGTGCCCCTGCTGTGGCGGCAGACGGAGATTCCGGTTGCTTTTGAGTTACACCTGGCCGGTATTCAACCGATCAACTTTGAGGAAACTGCTTCGGAGGAAAATTTTAATGAACTGGCCGAGGTTTTAACCCGTCTCATCGGAGGCGCTTCTATGGCCGAAGCCCTCAGCGGCATACAAAGGGCAACCGAGGCTATCGTTCCGCCCCTGCCAAAAGAAGAGCCCGGCCCTTCTACCGGGAAACGTAGGCTGGGGGGTGGACGTAAAAGTAAGAAGTTAAATCCCGTGGTTATTGGGGGCCTGGTGATATCAAACGTGGTTACCACCTTTGACCTGGATACCGACGATCAAGACTTTTTAAACGGCGAATTAAAATGGCTCTTTAACGCGGCCGACCATATGATTAAAATTCAAAATAACGAGGTTGAGCTTAGCCAGCCGGTGCCCGTTTCCATTCCGCCCGAGGCGGAAAGTTCGACCGAAGCGGATAATAAACTGTTTCCTGCCTTTAACTCACGCCGGTTGGTCAACGGCCTGATCGAGCACATCCGGAACATCGACAAGACTCTTAAGAATCTGGATTTGTTGCTTGAGCGGGAAGTGGACCTGGGCGACCGGGCCAAACAGGACCTGGGGTTACAGACTGACATTAAAACCGGACGGCTGCGTATTGTTAAGATCGTGAAACAGGTGGCGCAGTTGATGGCTGATGCTTATGGGGTCAAAGTGACAACCCCTGATCAATTACTCAACCTGCTACAAGAATCCTAGACCCATTGTCGAAAGGTTAATCTGATGCCAAGTTTTGGAAAAAAGCAATTCGAAGAGTCAATTGTCCTGGAAACTCTGATCAAGACCGACCTGATTACGCCCCTTGATCTGGAGGAAGCGGACCAGGCGTTTATTAGCAGCGAGTTGAAGTGGCTCTTTAGCGCGGCGGACCATCTGCTAAAGATTTGCCGGGATGAAGTTGACCGGAGCCAAGCCGTGCCTGTGCCCGTCCCAGCGGAGGCGGAAAGGTCGCCTGAAGCGAATAACCGGCTCCTGGATCGGCCCAAAAACTCAATATTTGAGGATACCAAGGACTGGCACGGCCAGGTCGATACGCGCTGGCAGCGGAATGTTGAAGTTTGGCTCGAGTCCCAGTTGCGGCAAATCAATACTTACCTGAGAAACTTGAAACGTTTGCTGGCCAGAGAGACTGAGTTGGGGGCAGCCAGCAAAGGTGACCTGCGCCTGCAAAACACGATCAGAACCGTACAACTTCAGATCGCCAACACCCTGCAGGAACTGGCCGAGTTGATGAACGATGCCTACGGTATTCTGGTGACCAGCCCCGGCCAACTGGTTGAGTACCTGGAAGACCAGTAGTACCTTGGCTATGAAATTTTTGCACGTTGAGCAAGAAAATCTCTGACCAGGGAGTAGGGAGTAGAATGAACTTATTTCACAAATTACGGGTAGTTTTAATCAAACTGTTAGGGGGCACTTTGCCCCCTGAAATGTCTCCTGAAAAATCCGGAGATGAGACAAAAGAAACCGTTACTCCCTCCCAACCTGCCCCACGTCGCACGCTGTCGACCGAACTCCCGGCTGAAGATTTAACGCAGGCTCTTAACCGGGCGGCCTTACTGATGGGTCACAAGAACAAGCAGGTGATGAGCGTGGAAGTCTTGTTGCTGGCTTTCTTAAAAATGCCCGAGGTAGAGGCGCACCGGTTACTGCGGGAACTCAGTCGAGAGCGAGGCTTTAATTGGGCCAGCTTTGAACGATACGTGGAGAGAATAGCCACCGAGCGCCTGGCCGGTGAGGCACAATTTGACTTTGTGGCCGACAACGGGGAACGGATCCCCCTGGGGGCAGAGATGGTGATTTTACTGAATGAGGGGTTGGCCCTGGCTAACTCACAGGATGAAAGCAGGTGCCATACGGCCCATACGCTGGCGGTTATGGCTGCGGCGAAGATAGAGATGGCTCAACCATTAAATAGACTGGGGATTACTCCCCAGGCAGTCAGTAAAGCCAGGGGCAGACCTGGGTTGCCCGGAGAAACTACGGCTGTAACCCATGCCTCCGTGGCTAAGGGTGGACAACGGCCTCCTGATAGGGCCGGCTTACAGAGATGTAGTGTGGGAGGGTTAAAGAAGAAGCCGGGGAGTCCTGGCCTGCTGGGGGGGATTATCATGGCCAACGTGGTAACGCCCCTGGGTTTAGAAGAGGAGGAGGAGGAGCTAATCAATACCGACCTGCAATGGCTCTTCACGGCCACTGACCATTATCTCAAGATCCAACAAGGGGTGGCTGATTTCACCGGGCCGGTCCCGGTTGATATTCCGGCCCAAGCTCAAAGAGACCAGGAGGCGAACAATACGGTCATTGCATTTGAAACCTTAACCTTCTTGTCCCCGGCCGGAGCGATTTTTGAGGAGCAAATCGAGAGCATTATCAGGCGGATTAATATCCATTTGAGAAACCTGAACATCCTATTGGACCAGCAGGCTGAATTGGGCGAGGAAACGGGGCCCAATGTGGCCTTAAAGCATCGAATCAAGGCCACATACGAAGGGGTGGTTACGTGTACCCAGGAGTTAGCCGCGTTAATGCAGGAGGTTTACGGGGTGAGGGTTCACAGTCCCCAGAAGCTGGCTAAACTTTTTGACTAGTTTCCAGGGTAAACGTAGCAAGGCAGCCCTATGCCTGGCCGCTGGCGCATGGGGATGCGCCAGCTACAGTACTAAAGTTTCCAGGGCAAAACGTAGGCAAGGCTGCCCTATGCCTGACCGCTGGCGCATGGGGATGCGCCAGCTACAGTACTAAAGTTTCCAGGGTAAACGTAGGCAAGGCAGCCCTATGCCTGGCCGCTGGCGCATAGGGATGCGCCAGCTACAGGGCTAAAGGGGAGGAAACTAAAACATGTTCGCCGATCTGGCCAAAGAAATTGAGGATAAGGTAATCGTCCCGCTATCTCTGGGGGTGGAGGCTCAGGAGATTGTCAATACTGAGTTGGAATGGCTCTTTGCCGCGGCCGAGCACGTCCTTAAAATTCAGCAGGGAGGGGTCGAGCGCACGGCCCCGGTGCCGGTTGGTATTCCGCCCGAGGCTCAAACAAGCGATCAGGCCAATAACATCGTCCTGGCCTATCTGGATGAGGCCTGCCTGCAAGTGGCCGGGGCTGAAATCGAGCGTTTAACCCGGCGAGCCAATATTTACCTTGAAAATCTGGTCACCGGCTTAGACAACGAGGCTGAACAAAGACGGACCGCCGCGCCAGATGTTGCATCGAAGCGTTTCATCAAAAAACAGCGGCTGGCGATGATTGGTTACATGCAGCAGTTGGCTCGATTGATGCAACATATTTATGGGGTAATGGTTTACAGCCCCCATCAGTTGGCCAAGCTACTGCGTTAAATTACGTGTTGCGTGTTCTTTTGGCACGCAACACGTAACAGGTAACACGATGGTGATTGATTATGCGTTCATTTATTTCTAATCGAGTCCAACAAATTCCGCCGTCTGGCATTCGCCGCTTTTTTGATATTGCGGCTACGATGGATGATGTTATTTCGTTAGGCATTGGTGAGCCGGATTTCGTGACCCCGCAGCCGATCATCGAGGCCGGGATCGCCTCGCTGCAGGCCGGTCAGACCCATTACACCTCTAATAGTGGGACCATTGAACTGCGCACGGCCATTTCCAAACACCTGAACAGGCTGTACGGGGTTGAATATGACCCGGCCCTGGAGATATTGATTACCATCGGCGTGTCTGAGGCGATGTATCTGGCCCTGACCGCCATTCTCAACCCGGGCGATGAAGTGATTGTGCCCCAGCCTTGCTTTGTTTCCTATGCGGCTGAGGTCAGCCTGGCCGGGGGCACGCCGGTGCCTATTGCGACGCGGGTGGAAAATAATTTTCAGGTAACGGCTGAGGAGGTTGAAGCGGCCATTACCCGCCGGACGAAGGCCCTGCTCATTGGCTACCCTAACAACCCGACCGGGGCGGTGCTTGAGCGTGAAACCCTGGAAGCGATTGCCCGGGTGGCCCAGAAGTATGATATTTTGGTCGTTTCTGATGAGATTTATGACCGCTTAGTGTACGGGATCGAGCATACCTGTTTTGGCTCGCTGCCGGATATGTGGGAGCGCACCATTTTGCTGGGCGGCTTTTCCAAAGCCTATGCCATGACCGGCTGGCGGCTGGGCTATACGGCCGCTCCCCCTGAAATTCTGGGAGCGATGAAAAAAATTCACCAATACACCATTATGTCTCCGCCGACAACGGCCCAGGAGGCTGCCTTAATCGCTTTGGCGCAAGGGGAACCGGCTATTGAGGAAATGCGCCAAAGGTATGATCGCCGCCGGCGTTTAATCGTGGATGGGTTGAACAGCATCGGCCTGAAATGTTTTGAGCCTCACGGGGCCTTTTATGCCTTTCCTTCTGTCCGGGGTTCCGGTATGGACGATGCTGAATTTGCCGAGCGGCTCCTGGAGGAGGAGCGGGTGGCCGTTATTCCGGGCCGGGCTTTTGGTATTGGCGGGGCCGGCTACGTGCGTTGCTCTTACGCCACCGCTTACGAAAAAATCGAGCAGGCCCTGGAACGTATCGCCAACTTTGCCCGCCGGCACGGCTAGCCAGGTCGTGTTGCGTGTTGCGTGTTGCGTGGTAACTACTCAGGCCAACCGAATCTAGCATCCTGAGTAGACTGGAGCGTAGCGGAAGTCGTATCGAAGCCTGTCCTGAGCCAGGCCGAAGGGGGTGCGGGTTTTGAGACGAGTCTGGGCAACCCCGCACCCTTCGATACGCGCTCCACGTTGTTTCGCGCTACTCAGGATGCTGCGTGATCAGGCTGAGTAGTTACGAACTCTTTAACGTTGCACGTTGAAGGTTTGAATATTTGAGCGTTTAACGTTGGAACGTTTAACGTTCAGCGTCTGCCCGAAGTGAGCCTTAAGCCAACCCTGTAGCCCGAGGCGGGCATCCCATAACCCCAACAAACTGACGTAGCCAAATCCAAAGGCGTACAACAAAATAAAGGGGACGGCAAATTGGTTGCCGTTGGTGGCGGCCAACCAGGCTCCCAGGAGGGAATAGAGACTGAGAGCCAATTCGCCCAGGACCAGGCCGTCCAGGGGCAACCGGTAAACACTGCCCTGCCAACGGTCGGCGGCAGAGATCACCTTAAACTTGGGGGTACGGCGGAACACATTGCCGACCCCCAGCAGGGCCTCGATCACGGCTTTGGTGTTGCTCAAGGCCACCCCACTGCCCAATAAAATTAACAGGGGCATGGCCCGGTAATGTTGTCTCCAGCGGGTGGGGTAAAGGGACATCTGGGCTACGGCGTAGAGAAAGGGTGGCCCCAGGCTGACCAGACTGAGATAAACCAGGGGAAAGCGGATATTGGCGGTGCCCCCCATTGCGATCAAAATGGGGGTGATGATGGCCAGGGTCACCATCAGCGGATGAACCAGGTAGCTGCTTAGATGGACCAGGGCCTGCCACTTGGCCAGCCAGGTCAGTGAAGAGCGGAACACCCGCCAGCCCAATTTTTTCAGACACTGCATGGAGCCTTTGGCCCAGCGGAACTGCTGTCGTTTAAAGGCGGCCAATTGGGGGGGGATTTCCGCCGGGGCCACCACGTCGGGCAAAAAGAGACATTGCCAGCCGGCCAATTGGGCCCGATAGCTCAGGTCAAAATCCTCAGAAATGGTATCCCCCTGCCAGCCCCCAGCCCCGGCAATACATTCCCGCCGCCACACCCCGGCCGTGCCGTTAAAATTAATCAACAACCCATTCCGGTTACGGGCGGTTTGCTCAATACAAAAATGGCCGTCGAGAGCCAGGGCCTGAGCGGCGGTGAGCAGCGAGTAAGACCGGTTGAGATGACCCCAACGGGTTTGGATCAGGCCCAGGCCCGGATTGGCCGCAAAGTGGGGCACGGTTTGCTTCAGAAAATCGGGATTCGGCACAAAATCGGCATCAAAGATGGCGATGAATTCGCCGGTGGCCGTTTCTAAGCCTTGCTTGAGTGCACCCGCCTTAAAACCGGTCCGGTCACGGCGATGAATCAATTCGATGTTAAAGCCCTGTTGGCGGTAATGTTCGACCCGGGCCAGGGCAATGGCCGTGGTTTCATCCGTGGAGTCATCCAGGACCTGGATTTGCAGCCGGTCAACCGGATAATCGAGCCGCACCGCCGCCTCAATTAAGCGTTCCACCACCAGGGCCTCATTAAAGATAGGCAGTTGCACCGTCACCGGCAGCAGGTCCGCCTCCATACTCGCGCCTGCTTTTAGGGCTGGGCCAGCAGGATGGGCATGATTCCGCCGCTGTTTCAGATAAAGCGCGGTGAGCACCCAGGCATTAAAGGCATAAACGGCCAGGAATAACGCTACTACGACGTAGATAGCAATTAGAATGGACAAGATCATACTCCCTAACGACTTAAGCTGAGCCGCAAACAAGCGAGTAGTATAGCACGGTTAAGAATGAGTTACAAAAATTGGGAATTACCTAACCAGCGGAGGACGGGACATATTGACCACCTCGCTTACGACCGGCTTAAAGCGGCCATCTTCCGTTCGCCAGACAAAGTAGGCCCAATTCCGGCTATCCGGCGAGGACATAATGAAACTGCTGGCCGAACGGATGTAGGGATATTTGAACAGTTCCTGGTAGTAGGTAACATACTCCTGGGCGATTTCTGCCTCTGACAGGGGCGGCAGGTCGTAGATGACGTTGTCATTATCGAACTCGGTCAGTTCGATCGGTTTATCGGGGAACTGCTCGTGATAATACTTAAAACACAGCCCCCGTTCCTGATCAAATATGGTGCTGGCCTGGTCAGGCGGCGTTTGCCAGTAGCAATGTACTCCCAGCCAATCCGCTCGCTCAATGGCTTCACGAGTGATCTCCAGCCAGGCCCGGTCCCGGTGAACCGCATCCGGCGTACCGAGCGCCGGAAAGCCCAGTTCTGCCCAGGGATGGGCCGTCTTCAATAAATCGTACACTTCCAAGAACCACTGGGTGAAACTCTCCGCGTCGGCATCCTCAGGTCCCCATCCCTCGTAGCGGTGGACATGATTAGGCTCGTTACCGATTTCAAATTTGGTCACATAGGGCTGTAGCCCCTGCATCATGGGGGCCATTTTGCTGGCAAATTCGGCCGGGGTGGGATGGCCGTCCGCATTAATGCGGTCATCATAAAGGCGGACAATAAATTCGATATCCGGGTTATCCCCCTTAATACGGGCGAACACCTCCGGTTTGGTGAAGCTCATCATTTTCAACGTCTCTATTTTGGCTTCCTGGATCAGTTGATAATCCAGTTCTTCAAAATCCAGGGCATTGCGCCCGTGCAGACCAACGCGCACGGTCCGGCTGGTCAACACCGGCGGGGGGGTGGGCTCCAGATCAGCCTCGATCTGGGGCGTGGCTTGAGGTTGGCCGGTGGGCCCGGTGGATTCTGCCGGGGCCGGGTCGCCGGTCTCATCGGGCTGGGTTGGAACCACCGGCGTCGGGGTCGCTGGCGGAGGAGAGGTGGGGCTCGGTGTGCCGGTTGCGGTCGGGGTG
>DAOUMU010000261.1:0-7954 GCA_034409055.1 Anaerolineae bacterium | reverse complement strand
TGCCTTGTTGCCCTATTTATTACCCTGTTCTTACCATCTTTTGCTATTTGTGCCCGCTAAGGTGTTGCCGGGCCAGCAAGACTGCTTGCATTATACAACAACACGTAAATGGCTGAACTCAGTTTTCCAAGTAACAGGTAAATCCCCCACCGATAGAGGGCAAGGGCTATTTCATACCTTTCCGGCCCCAACTCAGCTATAAACTTATCTTTAGCTCTCACCATTCTGGCCAGCCGCATTAACTCTTTGGAATACTGCCCTCGCTGTTCCTCATAATATTCAATCAATTCGCCACCGATCACTTCGCTTGAGCTTACCTGGAACCCCGCCGCTCTGAATGTTTGCTCAACCCAGCCTGGAGAAAGGTTCTCACTGACAATTTCCAATGGCCTACAGACAGCCCCCCTTTCTTTCGGTTCCATTAGTTCCGTGGCAAATGTGGTAAACACGATCATCGCTCCATCAGATTTAAGCACACGAGCACATTCTCTTATCCCGCCTCCTAAATCATCGACGTGAACGAGCATATCACGACACCAGATGAAATGGAACGCTTCATCTTCAAACGGAATTTCTGTTATCTTCCCCTTACGAAATATCACCCGATCAGCCACGCCGGCTTCTGTTGCTGTAGCACGCCCTTGTTCTAAACTACTCGCTACAGGGTCAAGACCAATAACGCTACAGCCAAACCGAAGGGCCAGCTCGCAGGAGTGATTACCCTTGCCACATCCCACATCTAGCACTTTGTGGTCATTCTTGAGGCCAAGTTGCTTTGCTATCTCATACAACATTGTGGGAGGTCGAGGACCGAGACTTTGGTCAAGAATAGCAAAGAGGCCATCGCCGTGCGCAGACCAGAGATGTTGATAAACCCTATCCATTTGCAATTTGTATGGATCATTAGCCACCTGGATTTCGCTTTTCCCCTGGTAATTTACTGCCCGCTAACGGAAAAGCTGAGCCGCAGCGCCGGGTTTGCACGACCGCCACTCTGAACAAGTTTACCACCAAACCCAAAAAGCCGCGATACAACGAGCGCCGATAGGCGCTGTCGGCTCCAGCGGGTGTTAGGCCGCCCTGTATTGTCGGCCCGTGTCAGCGCATCGCTCAATCACGCGGCCCAGCCTGTTCAAGAGACTCAGTACATCCAAATTTGCTCTAGCTGGACCAGTGCGAAGCCTCCCCGTGGGACAGTCCAGCGGTCAAAACGCGAACTGTGGTCCGCTCGGAGCCTAAAAATTGGATCTACTGAGACTCGTGTTCAGCGAGGAACCTCTCGATGTCGTCGATGAACGCGACCGTGGCTTTTTCGATGGACGCAGTCAAAGCCTCTGGGTCGTCGAGGTCGAAATCTGTGGCCAGATCGCATTCAAGAATCGAGTCGATACCTTTCGCTGGCGTGACAACGCGGTACTCGGGCCATTGGCTGTCTTTGAACAACTCCCAGTACTGCCGCTGAACCTTCCGGTTGCCTCCCGCGAGCCAGGCTTCAAATCCAAATGCGTCGTAATTGAAGACAATCGCGATTTTCAGGTTGCGATGCTTGAGCGAAGACGGGAAGAGCGCGAAGTACGTCATGTCCATATATCCCTGATAGAGACCGGACACGGTAGAACCAGCGAGGTTGTTCTTGAAATGCGTTCGCAGCCCCATCATGTAGGAGAGTAGTGCTCCGTACGCCTTCTGGATCGATCCCTTCTCGAGTTGCCTCCGAAACTCCTTCATATCTTTCCTTATCGAGTGCATATCCAACTCCCGTGTAGTCACATAAGAACCTCACGAAGGACGGGCTAACGGGCCAGGCATAAGCTGCGCCCGGCTAACACCGAGTACCCTGGCAGGCTCGTAAACCTACACAAACCAGAAATTTTGGCTGGCCCGGATCGTGAGGGCGTCAGCTTGATGCCATGTTAGGCGTATTCTATCTAGCGCCTCGGTCTTTCATTCCTGATTTCCATCCAATCATTTGGTCTACTAACGACCTTAAAACCCACTTTGCCATAAACTCCATGAGCATCTTTTGTAACCAACAACCACTGATATACATCCTTTAGATCTTCATTTGCCAAAATGCTATTCATCATTAATTGACCAATACCCTTTTTTCGATAGGGTTCATCGACATACACGTCCAATATATAAGCAAATCGCGTCTTGTCTGAAATTACACGCGCGTAGCCGACTTGAACATTGTCATAAAATGCTCCAACCACAAGGGCGGAATTTAGCGCACCCTTTTTCACCTCATCGACCTTAATTCCCATGGACCAAAAGGCCTTTGACAACATTTCGGTGACTTTCGCGAAATCCATATTCTCGTAGCCAACTTTTATGACAATCTCTTTCATAGTTGCCTTTTTCGCCTTTGAATTACGCCTAACGGGGCGCGGATGATGTGCAAGCGGGGGAAGGGTTGAAACGGAGTGGAGGCCCTCCCCCGCTTGCAGATCGATCCGCTTGTTAGATACTATGGAGGGAGGCAAGTTTGAGAATCAAGGTCGCTGCGTGTATGCTCCTTAAAAAGTGAATATCAATATTTTCAAAAAAAGGAGTGAACCATGAACACCACAGCGACCCAAGTATAGCACAAAGCCTTTGCTTTATCTAGCTTTTGAACTGGGCAATGCCCACTGGAAACTGGGTTTCACCATCGGCTTGGGGCAACAGCCCCGGCAGCGGACCATCCCGGCGGGCGACCTGCCACGACTGCAACAGGAGATAGCTGCCGCCAAGAAAAGGTTCAAACTGGCCGAGCCGATCCGGGTGGTCAGTTGCTACGAGGCCGGTCGGGACGGCTTCTGGCTGGACCGTTACCTGCGCTCTGAGGGCATCGAGAATGTGATCGTGGATGCGGCCAGCATCGAGGTCAATCGTCGGGCCCGTCGGGCCAAAACGGACCGGCTGGACTTGGGCAAGCTGTTGACGATGCTGATCCGCTACCATAATGGAGAACCGAAAGTGTGGCACGTGGTCCAAGGGCCCACGCTGGAGCAGGAAGACCGTCGCCAGTTGCACCGGGAGTTGTTGCAGCTCAAAAGGGAGCGGACACAGCATGTCAACCGCCTCAAGGGGCTGTTGGTCAGCCAGGAGGGGGTGCGCTTGGCGGTCAAGAAGGACTTCTTGAATCAGTTGGCGAGCGTCCAATTGTGGGATGGTTCCTCCTTGCCGCCTGGCTTGAAAGCGCGGTTGCAGCGGGAGTATGAGCGGCTGCAACTGGTCAGTGGCCAAATCAAAGCCCTGGAAGCCGAGCGGCGAGCGGCCATCCGCCACTCCACTGATCCGGCAGTCGAGATGGTGCGCCAACTGCTGCGGCTCCGGGCCATTGGCCCTAACTCCGCCTGGCTGTATGCCATGGAGTTCTTTAGCTGGCGGAACTTCCGCAACCGGCGGGAAGTCGGGGGCCTGGCCGGCCTGACCCCGACCCCTTATCAGAGTGGGGCCAGTGACCGGGAGCAGGGCATTGACAAGGCCGGCAATCGCTACATCCGGGCTATGGCCATCGAGATTGCCTGGCGTTGGCTCTATCTCCAGCCGGAGAGTGAACTGAGCCGCTGGTATCAAGACCGCTTCGGCCACGGCAGCAAACGAATGCGTAAGATCGGCATTGTGGCCCTGGCCCGCAAGCTGTTGATTGCCTTGTGGCGTTACCTGGAAACGGGTGAGGTGCCGGCCGGGGCGGTGCTGTCATCAGCCAGTTGAACCAGCCCACCCCCCTCATGTCGGCTCCGCTGGTGGGAGCGGCCCGTCATTGCACCCGGGTTTCCTTAAAAAAGGAACCGTTTGTTAGAGGGGTACCGCTCCCCCAGCGCTGCCAAATCGCCCCGAGGCGAAAACAGTATCGGGTGTCTGACCCCCACCGGTCAGCACGGATAGAAGGTGGTTCGGCGCGAATAAGGCCCGACGCTTGGCAGCGGCCAGCGGTAGGGCTGGACAGGGGGGAAGGGGACCGAAAACAACTGAATAAGGTCTAAACTCAGCGGCCATAGCAGTAAGACATAAGCCGATAGGGGGATGTTGTCCCAAAACGGGAGTATGAGCAAAAGTGGCTAAAATCACCCCTCCGATTTGACAAAATCCCCCTCATAGAAGGGTGCGGCGCGATGGGAGTACTGATAATGACGATCCTGCATACCCGCCCGCCATCATCCGCGCCCCGTTAAGCTGACGGGCGAAGCGCCGTCAGCTTAACGCCGCAAATCAGCCGCGCGAGTTACGAGCATCGGCTGGATTTGCATTGTTAGGCAAGCAGTTCTTCGTAGATAAAAGAGAATAAATGCTCTATCTCTCATTGGCCAGCGTAAGGAGTAGGATGGGCGCCTCATGTCGAGACCTCTCTGAACACGATCTTCTCGGCCGTATTCATGTGCCCCGTGATGTCTTCGAACCAGACACTTGTACCGTGTGCTATGCTGCCGATTTCGCTACAGTATTCCCGCAAATCTGAAAAGCGATTCTGATCGTCTCTCGAATCAGTGGCGGACCATTCGTAAGCATATAAATATTTCGACTTGCGGTGAAAGATGAATCCTGCGCCGGAGTTATCGAAGATGCTCTCACGGAAGACCTGCACCACGTCGCCCCCTGGCCCGAAGCCTGCGATCGTCACACGCCAAATGGCGATGTCGGGCTGGATTTCCGTAACGTCATTTCGACTTGGATCAGGGAAGACAGGATCGCGGGCCGGGGCAAAGCGTGTAGCTAAGTAGTCGGTGAATTCGCTGTACTCGGGGAAATTGCCTTCGCATAGACTTCGCGCCACATCAGTGTCAACTGGAGGCGCTAATCTGGGATCGTATTCATACCCTCCCGATCCGTTTGCTATTCGGCTATAAAATAAAATTGTGAACTTTTGTTGTTCGGAGTCCACGACGACTTTCGTCATTTGCACAACGGGAGGAGTCCATCGTTTGAACCGTTTCGATAGCGAAATCTCAATATCTATCGAGTCGGAGGCCGAAAAATTCGGGGGAACTTGGACTAAACCAGCTCGGCTTGAAAGAGTCACTTTACCGAAACTCAATGGTGTGTGGCTTAATTCTGGTAGTTCATCATCTCGCTTATCCCAATGCATAGCAATCAAGCCAAACGGCTCGCGTCGAACCAACTTGAGATAAGTTCGTTCGTTAAACTGGGAAGGTGGGCAGTGAAAAAAAGGCCAACCAAGGGTCCAGGCGCAGAGGTCATCGTTAAGGTCGAGCCAGGGTACATGCTCTCCAACCCCAGATACCTGGCCTATTTCGCCGGATAGGAGAGTAACAACGTAGAACTGGCTGCGCGAATCTACCTCCTGATAGACGCCAAAATGGCTGAAACAATGGGCACGATCGAAGTTACCCATATAACTCTGATCATCATTGGTGATAAAGTTCCACCCGTGAGGATAAGGGGCAGAAGGCATATCGCCGTCGCTCAGGTCGTCTGGTATTGGTATCTCGATGTTGTCTGCTGGTAGATATTTCTGATACCAGTAGCCGTTAACATATCTGGAACCTTGTGCTGTTTTAACCTCCTTCGTGCCCTTAATGAACAACGTCATGTCACCCCGGATGCCAATCGAACGGGGAAAGCAGAGCGGCTCGGATGGCGTCGTCTTTGACCAGGAAGAAGCACTGGAGACCGTGCAAGGGTAGTTTCTCCAACGCCAGGTTTTGTCACCCGTTCCCCAACTGAAATTGATCGAATAGATAACGTACGTGGGTTTGTCGTCATGATCCAAATGATCTGGGTCGATTCCAGTGACCAATACAGTCTGTCTCGACACTGCAAGCCTGCTCTGTTCATCGAATCGGCTCCTGCCCGACCGCCATCCGGACTCGAAAGGACACCAGAATTTGGTATGGTCAAAACCCCGCAAGAATGGCCCGGGAGGAGACCCTAGAGTGCCAATGATACGCCCCCATTTATTGTCTTCTGGATGGAGCAGACGCCATCTCTCGGAGAAGTAGGACTGTTCGTCCATCCATAGCACCGCGTACGCATCCTGGTAGCTCCCGTCAGGCTCCAGACCGGCCCTGACCTTGATCTTGCACAAGATGTAGAAGTTACAGGTGCCATCGCAAAAACCGTCCGCATCATCGACGGGTCCGTTGAAAATACTGAAAACGGTGGAGTTCATTCCACCCATTTCGCCGCCGTAGATATCCTCATAATGCAAGTGGCGGTGCATATGACCGACGGCTAAATCAAGAACGCCGTAAATTTTGACAGACGTCTGCACACGATTCTGCTCGCAGACATCCAAATCCACGCAGGGCTCATAGGTAACATGCCCGTAAGTTTGAACCCAGGATGGTGGTTCTCCGCTGCCGAAAGGAGGACGATCATCAATCAGATGCCAGACCCGAGGTTCGACCATAACCATCATGACGTCAGGAAATATCCGCAAAGTCTTTGCAATCTTCAAACCTGATCCGCCCAACAAACTGAATGGTGCAAGAGAGGGATGATCGTTGTAATCCTTCTTAGTCCACCATTGGAGTGTTTCGTCGGGTAATAGACGCAACATGTCATATTGCGGGTCCAACTTTGCGTAGAAACCCGGAACCGATCCGTTGTGACTCGTGAAGTCCTCCGCAAGCCAGCCGGAGCCCTCAGGCGGGATGAAGTGAAGAAACTCGTGCTCTAATGTTGCAAAATAGAAACGAAGTCTTCCTTCTTCTTTAGCAAGTATCCTCCCTCCTCCAGCGGCGAGCAGGTCGAACCTTGGCGCATCGTGTGTCGCAGGCGCTCGCTCTTCGAGATAAGAGATGGCTTGGGGAATATCGTCAATGTTACGCTTGAGCGGGGCAAACACGCCCGAGCAGAGTTCCTTGTATTGTACGATTCCGTCCACAATCCTGAACTCGAATCCTCTACCGTAATCCGTGTAGCTCACCCGCGTCTCTATAGAGGAATTGTTGAACGCCCAGGCGTTTGTCTTGTAACCGGTGATGTCTACTGCGTCGGCAGGAATGTCAGTCTGACTAGTCGAAATACGATGCCCAAGGATTAAGTAGTCCAACCACGTCAATAGTTCGCACAGTACACAGGTCGTCAAGGTGAAGATTTCCAGAAACGTCTCCGTCACCCACTCCCAGGCATAACGAACAACTGTAACGATCCAGCATACCCATCCTCTGGGGTCCCACCATTCATGCTCGCGGCACCTTCGGGACCGTTCCTCAAATCTTCTTCTCCGTTGGACTTCGCGCTCTCGCCAGTCCTCGATGAATTCGTCCCAACAGCGCTCAAAATTCATAGCACTCGTCCCTTTTGGTCCGCAGGCCACATGCGGAATGAGCAGTTCATCTTTCCTCCTCGCCTAACGCCAGAGTTCACCCGCAGCCAAAGGTGAGCAAAACCACCTGCACAGCAGCCCAACAACCGTTAGCCAAACCACCCGGCTATCCAAACCAACTTTGGCTGTCGGCGTGACCGGGTAGAGGCGGCACGCTTTGCGACCTGCCGCCCCCCCCCACAGAGCCGGACGTGCGGAACTCCCGCATCCGGTTCCTCAGTTCCAACGCTTTTGACCACGTTGGAAACCAATCAGGCGACACCCCGATGGGCCGCGCAGCGTAGCTGGGCTACCCTGTCACCTGTTGCTAGGCTTCTGTTGAGACGGTTCGTAGGCTCGAAGTCCTTCCCGTCTTTCCTCCCAACAACACGCTATGCCCGGCTTCGCCTTCCCTTCAGTGGGTCGCTTGGGTCTCACTTCCCCACCTTCCCATCATTTCTGACCCTCGGTACTATGCTCCGCGGAGCCTGTCCTGCGACCGTAGGGAGTGCCGAAGGGTTCCCAGGTTACCCCTTTGAAGATACTGTTGGCGAATTTATGTTAAGTAGGTGCGAGAGCCAGAAACTTGGAACGGCGGGTCTGTGCCTTTGGTCTTTCATTCAACCAAGCCCAGAGCCGGCTCAAATTCATAGCCGCTGCGATGGCGATGTGTTGGAGATGGGTCTTAGCCAAGCC
>DAOUMU010000260.1:0-15468 GCA_034409055.1 Anaerolineae bacterium | reverse complement strand
AGGGCAGGTGACGTAAAGCGTAAACCCACAGGGCAGTGACGTAAAAATGAGCTGTAGATAAGTCATTACGCTTCACGTTTTACGTTTTACGAGTTGGCTAGCGACATCAAGCGGAAGTTACTTTTTGTCCCGCTGGCAAGCCAAATTCTGGTTTGATGTACTTGCTCTTTATCGTGTATTTCTCTATCCGTGGTTATCTCTTCAGCAATCACATCCCAAACGAACGGAGTAACCCATGAATTACCAAATCGTTATTTCACCGGACCTGGGCATGCAGGCCGATGAATTTGTGGCGGCCTGGAACGAGACCCCGGCCTGCCGCCGGGTAGCCGAGGCCGGCCTGACCGACGAGCCGGCTGATGTGAGTATGATCGACCCCGCCCTACTACAACAGGGCCTGATTCTACTGGGCAGCGTGGCCGGCGGCGTGGCCCTGGAAGCCATCAAAGAGCTGGCCCAGGAGCGACTGAAAGCCTACCTGGCCGGCAAATTCCCGGAGAAACCACCCCCGGTCCAGGTCGAGGCCATCCGCCAGCCGGGCGGGGCCTATCTGATCGTGGTCAAGGAAGCGGAGTAACCGGTTAGGGAGTTCCGAAATTTAAATCGTCCCAGACACTTTAGGATTGTGGTGCGTAAAACGTAAAACGTGAAACGTAAATAGTCTTTTCTTACGTTTTACGAATTACGTTTTACGCAGATAGGGATAATTACCCGTATCGGGCACAGGTATTTTTTCGGAACTGCCTTAGTCATCAGGAGGCCAACCCATGCCCCTTATCACCATCCAACAAACCGGCGACCTGGCCGGCAGTCCCAACGCCACCGTCAGTTTCGATCACGGCGGCGGCTACCCCATTACCATCAGCGATCCCTTTTCCGAAGCAGAAAAGGAACGCTTACGGTGGTATTTTGAAGAACACCTGCACTTTCCCTTTACCCGGCAGGTGCTGGCCCGAGAGGCCGCCGCGAGCATTCCCCTTTACGGCCAGGCCCTGTTTGAACAGATTTTCAGTGACCAGGCTGTCTATAACGAATACAAGACGGCCTGCCGGTCGGGCCTGCACAGCCTCCAGTTCGAGATTATCGGTTCGCCGGCCTTCCACCAACTGCACTGGGAGGCATTGCAGGAGCCGGGCCGGGAGCCCTTTGTCTTGCACGCCCCTATGGTCCGCCGCGGTGACCAACCCATCCGCACCCGGCTCGAGCCCCAGCCGTCCCCGACCATCAACCTCCTGCTGGTCACGGCCCGGCCCCACGGCCGGCGGGACGTGGGCTACCGGACCATCTCCCGGCCCCTGTTGGCGGGACTGCGCCGGGCCAACCTGCCCGTCCGGGTGGACCTGGTCCGGCCCGGCACCTACCGGGCCCTGGTGGAACATCTCAACCGGGCCCGCGATCAGCACGGCGTGGGCTACTACCACCTCATCCATTTTGATCTGCACGGCGCGGTCCTGACCTACGACCAGTTAGCCAGGCTGGGCGGGGTCAGCCCGCACACGTACAAAGTTTTGCTGACCGACCGCTACGCCCGGCCCGACCTGGCCCCGCCGCCCGCCGGGAGCGCCGGCGTCCCCAAAGCCTACCTCTTCTTCGAGGCCGAGCAGGCGGACGACCTGGACCCGGCCGAGGCGGACGAGCTGGCCCACCTGCTGCGGGAGTACCACATCCCTGTGGCCATTCTGAACGCCTGCCAGTCGGGCCGGCAGGTGGGGGATACGGAGACCAGCCTGGGCAGCCGCCTGCTGCAAGGGGGTATGCAGACGGTCATCGCCATGGGCTACTCGGTCACGGTCAGCGCGGCCCAACGGCTGATGCAGACCCTCTACCGCCACCTGTTCGAGCGGCAGGACCTGCTGCTGGCCCTGCGGGAAGCGCGGGCCGCTTTGCACCATGAGAAAAAACGGCGGGCCTACTTCAGCCAGCAGATCAAGCTGGAAGATTGGCTCCTGCCGGTGGTCTACCAGCCCCGGGGCAGCGTCCCCACCCAACTGCCCCTGCGGGAGATGAGCCTGGCCGAGCAGGCCGCCTTCTGGAGCCAGCAGGAGAGCCGCTACCGGGCCCCCGAACCGACCTACGGCTTTGTCGGCCGGGACGTGGACATCTTGCAGCTCGAGAAACGGCTCCTGAGCCGGGCCGAGGGCAAACGCCGCAACCTGCTCCTGGTGCGGGGCATGGGCGGGGCCGGCAAAACCACCCTGCTCCATCACCTGGGGGCATGGTGGCAGCAGACGGGCCTGGTGCAGGAGGTCTTTTACTTTGGCTACGACCAAAAAGCCCACACCCTGGCCCAGATCATGGACCGCATGGCCCGGCAGTTGTTCAACCAGAACGTCCCCCCAGGGTTGACCGTCTCCCCCGAACTGGCCCAGTTCCTGGCCATGTCCCCGCCCTTGCAGCAGCAGAAGCTGGCCCAGACCCTGCGCACCGAGCCCCACCTGCTGATCCTGGACAACCTGGAATCGATCACCGGCCAATCCCTGGCCATCCCCAACACCCTGCCCCCGGCCGAGCAGGCCGCCCTGCGCAGTTTCCTGGCCGACCTGTTGGACGGCCAGACGCTGGTCCTGCTGGGTTCGCGGGGTGGGGAGGCGTGGCTGGTGCAAGGTAGCAAGGTGGCAGGGTTGCAAGGTAGCAGGGTAGCAGGGTTGCAAGGTAGCAGAGTAGCAGGGTTGCAAGGTGGCGAGGGGGCAGGGTTGCAAGGTGGCAAGGTGGCAGGGTCGCAGGTTTCATCTCACCCTGGCTCCCCGGCTCCGCTGCGGGTGAATGACGTGTATGAGCTGCCCGGGTTGGACCCGGAGGCGGCTTCGACCCTGGCCGAGCGGATTTTGCAGCGGCACGTGCCGGATCCCAAGAAACAGGCCGCCTACCGCCAGAGCGAGGCCTTTCAGAAACTGCTGGATTTGCTGGAGGGCTATCCCCTGCCGTTGGAGGTGGTCCTGGCCAACCTGGCCCACCAAGCGCCGGAGGATATCCTGGCCGCCCTGCAGACGGGCGACGTCGGCTTAGATACTTCCCCCCCTGAGGGGGGGCTTGAGGGGGGGCCAGAGGGGGCGCTCCAGGCCAAAACCCGCAGCATCATCCACTGCATCGAGTATTCCCACAGCAACCTGGACGAAGCGGCCCAGAAACTCCTGCTGTGCCTGTTCCCCTTTACCGGCGTGGTCTGGCAAGACCAACTGGATAATTACACCAAATACCTCCGCCAGCAGCCCGCCCTGGCCGGCCTGCCCTTTGAGCGCTGGCCCGAGGTGCTGCAAACGGCCCAAAACTGGGGCCTGCTCACCCCCCACCAGGTGCCCGGCTACTTGCGCCTGCAGCCGATTTTGCCTTATTTTTTGAAGACGCGTTTGCAGCAAGCAGTCCCCCCCTCAGTCCCCCTCACCGGGGAGGAGGCTTCAATTCTCCCCCCGCCGGGGGAAGTTAGAGGGGGCTCCGCCCGGCCATCGAAACCGCCTTCCGCCAGCATTACGACGACCTGGGCGGGGCCTTGGCAGGGTTGCTGACCTCCAAAAACGCCCAGGAAAAACAACTGGGCCAACTGTTGACCGGGCTGGAATACGAGAATCTGTACACTGCCCTGGAGTTGGCTTTGACGGCGCAAGTATCAATTCTCAAATCCTACAGTGCTTTATCCTTCTATATCGACGTGACCCAGGACCAACAGCGGGGGCTAGAGCTGGGCCAGATGGTTCTACGTCGCCTGGAAGATTACCCCGCCGAGACCCTCGGCGGGCCACTGGGGGCCGAGTTTGTGGGCGTGCTTGATTATATTGCCAGCCGCCAACTGTTGACCCAGCAGTATGCCCTGGCCGAAGCGTCGTATCAGAAAGCCCTGGCTCTAACGAATAACTTAGAGAATGACGAATTACGGGAAAAATTAAAGGCAGGTATGTACCACCAGTTAGGGATGGTGGCCGAGGAACAACGGCAGTGGGCACAGGCGGAGCAGTATTACCAGCAAGCCCTGCAAATCTTCATCGAGTACCAGGACCGGTACCGTCAGGCCAGCACCTACCACCAGTTAGGGCGGGTGGCCGAGGCACAACGGCAGTGGGCACAGGCGGAGCAGTATTACCAGCAAGCCCTGCAAATCAAGATCGAGTACCAGGACCGGTACAGCCAGGCCAGCACCTACCACCAGTTAGGGCGGGTGGCCCAGGAGCAGCAGCAATGGAAGCAGGCCCAGGATTACTTGTTAAAGGATTTGGAAATTTCTACCGAATTTAATGATGAGCATGGCATGGCTATTACCTTACGCAGTTTAGCCCGCTTGTGGCAGGCTCAGCCCGACGAGTCCCTCCTGGCGGGGGTGGGAGCTGTGCTCAACCTGCCGGCGGCGGAGGTGCGGGCCTTGCTGGAGGGGGATGGCAGCTAAGTTTTTCCCTCGTTCCAACGCTCAGCGTTGGAATGCCGCCTGGACGCTCCGGCGTCCCGGTGACTGATAGGCCGAGGTGGAACGCCGGAGTGTTCTCTAAATCGGTAAACGGATAGGTAACGGATTAGCGGATACCGGTGTATTTTCCCTCGTTCCAACGCTCAGCGTTGGAATGCCACCTGGACGCTCCGGCGTCCCAGTGACTGATATCCTGACGTGGAACGCAGGAACGTTCCGGCTGCATTCCGACGGGGACCGTCGGAACGAGGGGACACGGGGGACATGCCGCCTGGACGCTCCGGCGTCCCAGTGACTGACTGATAGGCCGATGTGGAACGCGGGAGCGTTCGGGCTGCATTCCGACGGGGACCGTCGGAACGAGGGGATTGATGCCCAGACGCTCCGGCGTCCCGCTGCATCATAATAGCTTAAAGGAGGAGAATTTTAGAATGGGCAGAAGCCGGTACAAGATATTCGAGGATCAGTACCCTCACTTTTTTACATCGACCGTTGTTAACTGGACGCCAATTTTCGGCAACAGGCCAATTGCGCAAATCATCTTGGACTCCCTGCAATTTCTACAGGAGCATAATCGCCTCACGGTGCATGCCTACGTGATTATGGAAAACCATCTTCACGTCATTGCTTCCTCAGAGAATTTATCAAAAGAAATCGGTAACTTCAGATCTTTTACCGCCCGCAAGATTATTGATTTCTTAAAGGAGCGGGATGCGCAAAATGTGCTTAAGCAGTTAGCGTATTACAAACTGAGACACAAAAAGGATAGAACTTATCAACTTTGGCAAGAAGGGACCCATCCACAACGCATTCATGATAGGGATATGATGCGCCAGAAGATTGAGTACATCCATAATAATCCAATCCAGAGGGGGTACGTGGATGATCCGAGCCATTGGCGCTATTCAAGCGCCCGGAATTATGCGGGCCAGGTTGGGTTGCTGGAAGTGGCGATGGATTGGTGATAGCTTTGTGGGGGGTGTATGTGGGACGCCGGAGCGTTTTTCCCTCGTTCCAACGCTCGGCGTTGGAATGCCGCTTGGACGCTCCGGCGTCCCGGTGACTGATAGGCCGAGGTGGAACGCGGGAGCGTTCTCCAAATCGGTAAACGGATAGGTAACGGATTAGCGGATACTGGTGTATTTTTCCTCGTTCCAACGCTCAGCGTTGGAATGCCACCTGGACGCTCCGGCGTCCCGGTGACTGATAGGCCGATGTGGAACGCGGGAGCGTTCGGGCTGCATTCCGACGGGGACCGTCGGAACGAGGGGAGGGGCACGATCGATCATTTATTTTGGCGAAAATTCCTTCTCCATCATGGGCCATAAAAAACTGACGACACCAAAACCAAAAAGGATACCGGAAATAATACGCAAAACCGAGTTCAGCGAACCAAACAGGTCACCGGCATAGAAAGTGGCCGGTAGGGCATGCTGGGTCAGAATGGCTGCCCAGTCATTGGTCTGGCGGAAGTCAAGACGCAGGGCATCGTTGATCAGGTGGGTGGTGCCATCAACGGCCAGGGGCAGAATAAAGAGGCCAAAGAGCCACCAGGATATCCCCCGGAAGCGAATTCCGCGTTCACGCAAAAAGGCATAAAGCAGGCCAAACAGAAAGATACTGCCATACATGGCCACCATCCGGTCGGACCAGGCTACCTTCCAGCCCATTTCGGCGGTGCCGATGAAATGGCGGCGAACCAGTTCATTGCTAATGGCGTTCAGAGGCTGGCCCCAGGCCTCGGCAATTTGGGCTTGGGTATAGCTGAAGTGAGGGCCAAACAAAAACCAGGAACGCTCCGGTAATTGGTGGCAGAAAAAGTTATAGATAAAGTAGATGGCTCTACCGGGCCAGGTCAGCCCCAGGGCCATAAAAACAGGCGCCAACCAGGGTAAGATATTAAAAATTCCCCAGGCGGTATTAAAAGTCAGCAGCCAGTGCGCTTCAAACCAACGATTGATGCCACTGGCTAAAGGCGTCCTGGTTTGAGCAGCTTGAGCCGCTGTAAGAGCCGGGGGCGTCTCGACCGGGCCAGGGGGACTTTTCAGAGTCATTGATTTCTCCTCCTCAACCGAAGCTTCAGGCAAGATAATGCCTGATATCATAGCGGGGACAAGGGGAGGTGTCAATCAAAACCCGCCTAAAGTGAGCGGCTGTTGAGTCATAATCTCATGCAAGATGCAAATTTTGCCGGACGAGGCTGTGTCCCTCTTCCTGCAGAGCGACCAGGTCTGCCTCAACCATTATCTTGATCAATTCCTCAAAGCTAACCGAGGGTTCCCAGCCCAATTTGGCGTGAGCTTTAGAGGCATCGCCAATGAGTAAATCCACTTCGGCCGGCCGGTAAAATTTCTGATCGACGACCACGTGGTCTCTGTAATCCAGGCCGGCATAACTAAAGGCCACTTCGCACAATTCGCGGACGGAATGTGTTTCGCCGGTGGCGATGACATAATCGTCCGGCTCGTCCTGCTGCAACATCAGCCACATGGCCTGGACGTAGTCGCCGGCATAGCCCCAATCGCGCCGGGCCTCCAGGTTGCCCAGCCGGACTTCGTTTTGCAGCCCCAGTTTGATCCGGGCCACAGCGTGGGTTACTTTGTGGGTCACAAATTCCAGCCCCCGGCGGGGCGACTCGTGATTAAACAAAATACCGGAGCAGGCAAAAAAGTTATAGCTCTCTCGATAGTTGATCGTAATCCAATGGCCGTACACTTTGGCCACGCCGTAGGGGCTGCGGGGATAAAAGGGGGTGGTCTCTTTTTGAGGCACTTCGACCACTTTGCCAAACATTTCGCTAGAGGAGGCCTGGTAGAAACGAATTTTTGGGTTGACAATGCGGATCGCATCCAGCACGCGGGTCACCCCCAGGGCAGTAAATTCGCCGGTCAGGACCGGTTGACGCCAGGAGGTGGGCACAAAGGATTGAGCGGCCAGATTGTAAACCTCGTCTGGTTGATACTCTTGTAAGATGTCGATCAGGGACATCTGGTCCAGTAAATCACCCTGGGCAATTTCCAGGTCGTCTCTATCTTGCAGATGGGTAATACGATCAAAGTTGACGGTGCTGCTACGCCGCACCATGCCAACCACATAGTAGCCTTGTTCTAGCAAGAAATCGGCCAGGTAAGATCCATCTTGACCGGTAATCCCTGTAATCAGAGCTGTTTTACGGCTCATGAAAAATTCTCCTTCTGCTGCTGCTTTTTAACTTCCTCTCGCCAGTAATCAAGTACACACGGCAGACTATCTTCAAATTTGACCAGCGGCTTCCAATTGGTTTTGGCCCGCAGTTTGCTATTGTCGGCGTAAATGATGGGCACGTCGGAAGGACGCATGCGCGTCGGGTCTGGCTCTATCTTAATTTCTACCGTGCTATGACTGAGCAATACATCCAGCAAATATTGAATGGAGTAGGCCCGTCCGGTCCCCACATTATAAGCTTCGCCCGGGTCGCCATAGTCAACCAATAAAGCGTAGGCGCGCATCACGTCGGTCACGTCGGTAAAGTCCCGTTTCGCTTCCAGATTGCCGACCCGGATCATCGGCTCTATTAGCCCGGCTTCAATCTCGGCAATTTGCTTGGCAAAAGAAGCGGCCACAAAAACAGGGCTTTGCCGTGGTCCAATATGATTAAAAGCACGAACCCGCAAGACGTCAAGGCCATGACTCAGGTGATACTGCAAGCCCAATATATCTTGGACCACCTTACTGACCCCATAAGGATTATCGGGGCGCAACGGCGTTTCTTCATTCACCGGCAATTGGTCGTCTCGTACGTGTCCGTAAATTTGGTTAGAAGCGACCACCAACAAACGAGCCTTTGATTTTTGCTCAACCATGGCTTGTAAAATATTAAGTTGAGGCCGAATGTTATTTTCCATCGTTCCCCATGGATCGGCCCAGGCCTTGGGCACAAACGCTTGACCTGCCAGGTGGTAGATCGCTTCGGGTTGGCCATCGTGTAACAGTTGGGTAACGACGGCCGGATCACACAGATCAGCCAGGATGGGGATCAATTCCTGGCTGAGATGTCCTAAACCGGCTCCCTCATCAAGAGCCACACCAAAAACTTCATCCCCACGATCCAGCAAAATTTGGGCCAGATGCCCACCTGCAAAACCGGTAATACCTGTGATTAGTGCCCGCACTTAGTTTCTCCTTCCACCAAAAAAGAGGTGTTGTCAATGCCTTATTGCTTACCCCACCTCAAGACAGGGCATTATAGTCCACTTCAGTTTCAGCCGCAAAGTTTTAAGTAAATCTAACCTTAAAAATTTACACAGTGGACTAGACAGGTGGGGAAAAGTGGGTTATAATGTGGTATAATGTGGGGAAAAGTGGGGGAAAGTGGGGAATAGAACACTTGTTCTGATGCTTTGGTGGGGAAAAGTTCCCCACCACGATTCAAAGGCGTGCTGAAGAATGTTTTTAGGTGAATTTGAACATACCATCGATGGTAAAGGGCGATTGACAATTCCGGCCAAGTTTCGCGATGAGCTGGAGAGTGGTGTTGTGATCACGCGTGGCCTCGATGGATGTTTGTGGGCTTACGGTCGTTCAGAGTGGGAAAGACTGGCGGAGAAAATTGCCGGTATGCCTACCACCAACCCGGCTGCTCGAAACTTTGCCCGCTTCATGTTTTCCAGCGCCTTTGACTCCATTCCCGACCGGCAAGGTCGCGTCCTGATCCCCCAAAATTTGCGCGACTATGCCGGTATTCAAAACGAGACGGTTATCATCGGGGTTATGAATCGGGTTGAGATTTGGAGTCCCGGCAAATGGGCCAAGGTTTTGACGGAAGTCGAGGCAGACCCCGAAGTCTTTGTGAACCAATTACAAGACCTGGAGATTTGAGAGTTAAACGTTGATGCGTTAAACGTTACGCGTTGAAGTTAAAATGCCACTACACCAAGCGCACGCGAAAATTTCGTAGGTCGGCATCCCTATGCCGACCGCTGCCGCATAGGGATGTGCCAGCTACGGAAATTTCAGAATGCGTTTAGTATACACAACGTGCTAATGTACAACGTGCTAACCCGGTAACATGCACGTACCTGTTCTTTTAGAAGAAGTTATAGAGGCGCTACAGCCACGGCCTGGCGGACACTATATTGATGGCACCGTAGGAGGGGGTGGCCATGCCGCCGCTATCCTGAGAGGTTCGGCCCCGGATGGGCAGCTCTTTGGTATTGATCGAGATAAGAGTGCCTTGGAGGTAGCTCATCGTCAACTGGCTGAATTTGGGGATAGAGTACAGCTCTGCCATGCTAATTTTGACCATTTGGCCCAACTAGCGCAAGGTTATCATTTATCACAGATCGACGGCATCTTGTTTGATTTAGGGGTTTCGTCGATGCAGGTGGACCAGCCGGAACGTGGTTTTTCATTTCAAGTAGATGGTCCACTGGACATGCGAATGGATGAGACCACCGCTCAGTCCGCCGCCGACCTGGTCAATCATTTGCCAGAAGATGAGTTGGCCGACCTGATTTATCGGTACGGTGAGGATCGTCAAAGTCGGCGCATTGCCAGAGCGATTGTCAAAGCGCGTCCCATTTGGCGCACAACCATATTGGCCGAGGTCGTAGCCAAAGCGACCATCACCGGCAGACATAAGACACATAAGGAGCGAGATAAAACCAAGATTCATCCGGCCACGCGTACTTTTCAAGCACTCCGGATTGCCGTGAATGATGAATTGGGCACCCTGGAGCGCGTCCTCCCCCAGGCCCTTAGCCTGTTAAGACCAGGGGGACGGTTGGCCGTTATCAGCTTTCATTCTTTGGAAGACAGAATCGTAAAACAATATTTCAAGCAAGAATCCCAAGATTGTATCTGTCCACCAGAACAACCAATCTGTACATGTGGACACAAAGCAACGATACGTCTGATTACCAAAAAGCCAATTACACCTGGTTCGGCAGAGTTAGATCAAAATCCACGGGCCCGCAGCGCAAAGCTGCGGGTCGTTGAGTTAAAAAGGATGTAATATTATGTCAAGTAATGTAATGATTAATTTGAGACCGGAAAATGTTATTCGTCAACTTCCGTGGCAACTTGATAGCAAAGCAGCTTTGGGATTTTTGTTGATTCTGGCCACGTTTAGTCTGGTTGGTTGGTTATACCTTACTCAGGCCAGCGCTGTCACAACAACCAGTTATCGTATCGACGAACTTCGGCTGGAACTTGACCAAATCAGAAATCAAAATGCCGCCCTGACCCTGGAAATTGCCCAGTTGGAAGCTTTGCCCCGTATTGAAATGCGTGCTCGTGAACTGGGCTTTGAACC
This sequence comes from Anaerolineae bacterium, assembly GCA_034409055.1. Classification (GTDB taxonomy): domain Bacteria; phylum Chloroflexota; class Anaerolineae; order 4572-78; family J111; genus DAOUMU01. Next base: position 4,783 of record DAOUMU010000260.1, on the reverse strand, counting down.
AACCACCAATGTACGTTATTTAGCTGTAGCCAATTATCCGATGCCTTTGGCAGCAGAAACGCTCACCAACGGCCTGGCGCAAGCCAGACAGGCAATGGGTACGTATGAAGCTGAATTTGACCCGTTGCCCTGGTGGATCGATGCCTTAGATAATCTTACAGCTTGGTTAGAAGGGAAACCGGCAAATGGCGAATACCCTGACGAGCCTGGCTAGGCAAACAAACGAACGCTTCGTTATGTAATTTGCTCTTTGGCCTACGCCTATTCTATGATTTGCCTCCACTGGCTCTATGGGTTCGCTGTCTCCTATTACGATGAAAGCACAGGGACGCTCGCAATACAGAATATATACGGTCATGGCCATTATGTGTGCCGCCGGCCTGGTCCTGATAGGCCAGTTGGTGCGCTGGCAGATTATCGAGCACCACAATTTTGTTGCTTTGGCCGCAGCCGAACACCAAGATGAACTGGTAATTCCACCCCGTCGTGGCGAAATTCGTGATCGAGTTGGTCATCTGCTGGCAGCCGATATTATTGAGTACGACATTTCTGCCAGCCCTCAAATTATTAGCGACCCGTATGCCACTGCTGACCGTCTCTCCCGCCTGCTAGACCTGCCCCGAGATGAACTGCTGCAAATTCTAACCCGCAATGAGACCTGGGTCCCTATCACACAGGGCCTCTCTCGGTCGGTCGGAGAAACGTTGCTCGAGTGGGACATTGTGGGGCTGCAAGTGGAACCGCGTACCAGGCGTGTTTATCCCGAAGGGGATATGGCTGCTCATTTGTTAGGTTTTGTCAATCATAATGGCAATGGCTTTTACGGAATAGAAGGCTATTACGACAATATCCTGCGAGGCAAGCCGGGTCTACAAACCGGTGAACGCAGTCCTTTTGGTGAAATCATCCCCTTGGGGGTCAGTCGTTTTGTGCCGCCCGCCAGTGGGGCCAGCCTTTACCTGACGATTGATAGGAATATTCAGTATCTGATTAAGGAGGAACTGGCCAAGGCAGTTGTCCGGTATGGGGCTCAGGGTGGGTCTGTGGTAGTTTTAGAGCCTAAAACCGGGGCCATCTTGGGTATGGCCAGTTATCCCAGTTACGATCCCAACAACTACAGCGCCAGTAACGAGCACCTCTTTTTTGACCCGGTTGTAAGTAAGCAGTACGAGCCCGGTTCAGTTTTTAAGATTATCACGATGGCCGCCGGTCTGGATGCAGGCGTAATTATTCCTGAAACAACTATTTATGACGGTGGTTACATTGAGGTCGGTGGGCGCATTATTTACAATTGGGATCGTCAGGGCCACGGTACGGTAACAATGACCGATGTCTTGGCCAAAAGCCTGAATGTGGGCGTGGCCCAGGTGGCCATTGCCCTGGGTAAAGAGCGTTTTTACACATATATGAAACGCTTTGGCTTTGGCCGCCTGACGGAAATAGATTTGGGTAGTGAAGGCCCCGGCACTTTAAAGACACCCAAAGATGCTAGCTGGCATGAAAGTGACCTGGGGACCAACTCTTTTGGGCAAGGTATCGCCGTGTCGCCCATCCAAATTGCTACGGCTGTGGCTGCTGTTGCTAATGATGGTCTTTTAATGAAGCCGCACGTGGTAAAACGAATCGTAGATGGGGAACGTGAAATCAATGTAAAACCGGCTGTAATCCGGCGGTCGATCTCCCAAGAAACGGCCGCTACGTTGACCGATATGTTGGTGTCTGCCCTGGAACGGGCAAATTCCCAGGCCCTGCTACCGGGCTATCGTATCGCAGGCAAAACCGGTACGGCTGAAATTCCCGTACCGGGGGGGTACCATCCTACCCTTACCCTGGCCTCTTTTGTTGGCTACTTGCCTGCCAATGACCCTCAAGTGTTGGTTTTAATTATTATCGACCGGCCAACCTCTTCTCGCTGGGGCAGTCAAACGGCTGCGCCCACCTTTAAGGACATTGCCAGGCAATTGGTAATTTTACTTGATATTCCACCTGATGAGGTATGGCTGGCGCAAAATCAATGAATATTAACAACGATTTTGGTTTTGTTTTCCAGTTCAGTGTTAGTTGATTATGACCGAATTAACCCTGGCCGACGTTATCGAAGGCTTAACCGGGAATCGAATAGAGGCGAGACAGGCAATTAGTTCTGTGGTCATTGACTCTCGGCAGGCGACTCGGGGTTCACTTTTTGTGGCTTTACCGGGCAGCCATATGGATGGGCACCAATTTGTTGGGCATGCTTTCCAGCAAGGCGCTATCGCTGCCATTATCCATCAGCCTGTGGAAGTGTACCCGCAGGCTCAGGTTATGCAGGCAGAACAGCCCACCCTGGGTGATCAATTGGTTATTCGTGATTTGCCGGTTTGCATTCAGGTTGAGGACAGTTTGGCAGGTTTGCAGCACCTGGCTGCATTTTGGCGCAAAAAATTTAACCCACGGATTATTGGCGTTACCGGTAGTGTGGGTAAGAGTACCACCAAGGAGTTGTTGTGGACCGTGCTATCCACCCGCTTCAACACGCTCAAAAATGAAGGCAATCTCAACAACGAAATTGGCTTACCTCTGACCTTACTGGAGTTAAACCCCACGTATGAGTATGTTGTGCTGGAAATGGGCATGTATGATATTGGAGAAATTGTCCTTTTGTGCAACATTGCCCGGCCGCATGTCGGGGTGATTACCAATGTCGGGCCAACCCACCTCGAACGCCTGGGTACGATTGAGCGTATTGCCCAGGCCAAAGCTGAGTTGGTGCAAGCTTTGCCTGAGGCCTCTGAAGACGGGGCAGAAGGAGGCGTAGCTATTCTCAACTATGATGACCCGCTTGTGTTGCCGATGGCTAGCCAAACGCGGGCCCGTGTTGTCACTTATGGTTTATCGCCGGAGGCCGATTTGTGGGCGGGTGACATAACCAGTGCCGGGCTAGAAGGGGTCCGTTTTGTTTTTCACTATCAGGGGGAAACAATTCACGCCCGAGTGCCCTTGTTGGGACGGCACAGCGTCCACACCGCTCTGCGGGCTGCCCTGGCCGGCCTGGTTGAGGGGCTGGCCTGGGAAGAAATTATCGCTGGCTTACAATCGCTGCCCGGTACAGCTCAGTTGCGATTGGTGGCTGTCCCTGGCCCTAATAACTCTACTTTATTGGATGATACTTATAACGCCAGCCCCGCCTCAACGATTGCTGCCCTGAACCTGCTGGATGATCTGACGGCAGCAAAAAAAATTGCTGTGCTGGGCGACATGTTGGAATTAGGCAGCTTCGAAGAAGAGGGCCATCGCAAGGTGGGCTGTCGTGCTGCCGATATTGTTGATTTGCTGATTGTTATTGGTTCTCGAGCCAGATTTATTGCTGATGAGGCGCAAGCATGTGGTTTGGAGCCATCTTTGATCTTGGAACTGAAAAATAATCAGGCGGCAATTGCCTGTCTGGAAAAGATTTTGGGTCCAGAAGACGTGGTGTTGGTCAAAGGCTCCAATGCCCAAAAACTGGACGAAATTGTATCAGCCTTGACTGTGCAAGATAGTGAATTTGCAGATCAACAAACTGGTAAATGATGGTCTATTATCTATCACTGACTGACTGGCCAACTGGTTGACCGCTCAATGGCTTACTCATTGACCTTAGGTACGATCTCATTTTTATTGGCTGTTATTTGGGGACGTCCGTTAATTAGCCTGTTAAGACGATGGAAGATTGGCAAGAGGATTCGTATTGAAGGACCGAGCACGCACCAGGTAAAGACAGGCACGCCAACTATGGGGGGCCTGATGATCCTGATCCCGGTCCTGGTCATTACCAGCGTCTTAAATATCGCCAATTTGCTGGGATTTAATCTCATCGGTCGCTCTATTTTGGTACCCATGGGGGTCATGATTGCCTTTGGTGCGCTGGGAGCTGTCGATGATTTGATGGGGATAAGGGTGATTGCCACTGGCCTGTTGGGACGTTATAAACTGTTGTGGCAGCTAATCTTTTCCTTGTTGACAGCGCTCTTTTTACATTATGTGCTTGATTTGCGGAGTATCGCCATGCCGGGCGTGGCCCAGAAGATTGACATTGGCTGGCTCTACATTCCGATTGCGATGTTTATTATTGTGATTACATCTAATGCTGTTAATTTAACGGATGGCTTGGATGGCCTGGCCGGCAGCATTGCGGCCGTGGCTTTTACGGCTTACGGGGTGATTGCTTTTCTACAAGGGCAAATTTGGCTGGTCGCTTTTGTGTTTACCGTTGTGGGGGCCCTGTTTGCCTTTCTCTGGTATAACGCCCACCCGGCCGAACTTTTTATGGGCGATACCGGTTCACTGGCCGTTGGAGCTACCCTGGCCGTCGTTGCCCTGATGACCGGGCAATGGTTACTGTTACCCGTTGTCGGCTTTGTATTTATGGCTGAAGCTGTCTCAGTCATATTGCAAGTAACTTTTTTTAAGCTAACTGGCGGTAAGCGACTCTTTAAAATGAGCCCTTTACATCATCACTTTGAGTTGTTGGGATGGTCTGAAACCCACGTTACGCAACGATTTTGGCTCGTTGGTATTCTATCGGCAATGTTAGGGATTGCTCTGGCTTTGATCTGATGTCTTTTATCTCTCGACCTTACGTTAAAAACATCAATTTCAAACCAGACGCTCCCGTTTATTAAAGGTAACTACCTACCATGTCATTCTGAGCGACCACAGGGAGCGAAGAATCTCCTGTTTCAGGCTGGATTTGCCCTTGTTACCGGAGATTCCTCGTCGTTTATGCCCTTTGGGTACTGCGCTCCTCGGAATGACATGAGGG
>DAOUMU010000259.1:0-11159 GCA_034409055.1 Anaerolineae bacterium | reverse complement strand
TAGTGTCCCTGAACTACGTGTATGACGAAAGGCTACTAGATGTAGCGGTGGCACTGCCTAACTTGACGCTCAAAAGCACAAGATATGGTGGTAGTTGCGCTATACACGTATATGAGGGACACTACCCGAATTTGATCGGTCAGGCTGTATTGTTCTTTCCTGGGAAACTCATCTGTTACTTTGTAAATTTGCACCGCAAAAGCTTTAGCCCGCTGCCACACAGTCAGATCGCGGTAACTTTTTATTTTAGACTGGTTCATATTTTCTCCTCGTTTTTTGTTAGCAGTTAGTCGTTAGCAGTTAGCAGTTAGCAGTTAGCGGTTAGTGATTAGCAGTTAGCGGTTAGTGGTTAGTGATTAGCGGCTAACAGCTACCGGCTATCAGCTAACAGCTACCGGCTACCAACTACCAACTGCTTCTTATACATCATTGCAAAATCGCCGGAACTCACAAACCTCACATTTGGCTCGCTGCTTGCTGGGCAGCGGCATGAACTCTTTGTTCGCGATCTCTTGCATCTCAATCAGGGCCTGGTTGAGTTTACTGTGCAAGGCCGGGGTAAAAGCGACCTCAACCGCTCGACGTTGCGGAATAGCGTACAAAAAGCCGCGTTTTACCGGCAACCTGTACGCCTCTTGTAACAGTAAGCCATAGGCCATCAATTGAAGCTTGAAGTGCAAGCCTGGCCGGCGGCTGGACAACTTATAATCAACCGGAATTAACTCCGGTTCCCCCAGCGGGTTGTCGTCCGTTTTGATCATCAGATCGACTTGCCCTTTCAGACCCAACGCTTCCGACTCAAGATACACATTGCTTTCGCACTCACCTCGTTTCAAACCGTACACCCGGAGTGAGCGTCGAGCCTCGCGAAGCTCTTCTTTATCTTGGGCGGCTAAGCCAGCTTCCATTTTATAGGTCGTCGGTCGAACATCTGGCAGACAGTGATGGTAGTAAACCAGTCGAGGGCAGTAAATATATTGTTTTAGGTCAACTACACGAAAAAGTGTCATTTGTTTTTAGCGGTTAGCAGTTAGCGGTTAGTGGTTAGCAGTTAGCGGTTAGTGGTTAGTGGTTAGCGGTTAGCAACTATCAGCTAACAACTACCAGCTAACGGCTAACTGCTACCTGCTACCGGCTAACTGCTATTTATTACCAGGCGATTGGCCCAATCTTTTTCACAGATGGGGATCAGGCGGATATCGCCTTCACGTTTGCCCAATGTTTTTTTAATCTTTAACATCAACTCTTCCTGGTGGGTACGCCGGAGTTGGCCTTCGAAGGCAGAATACTGCACCCGGTCCAGACCATAATCCAGGCATAGGTCCGCCACCTTGCTACGTGTACCATCGTGAGATATGTCGTAAATCAATAGAACTATCATTGTACCAGCTACCAACTACCAACTACCAGCTACCGGCTACCAACTACCGACTACCAGCTAACGGCTACCGGCTACCAGCTAACAACTACCAGCTACCGGCTAACGGCTACCGGCTAACGGCTAACAACTACCAGCTACCATTTCACCTCAAAACCCCGGTATTGGGCACGATCTCCCCGCGCAAAGGTGGCCAGGTGCCGGGCCTGGCTTTGCATGATAAACCGCAGCGGGACCTTCTTGCCGCCATATTTTTCCGGCCTGTCCAGCCGCTCTAATATCTTACCGATCAAAGCCTGTCGAGTTTCGTCGGTCAGGCGTCCCTGCTCGTCCAGCTTAAGGGCCGTGCCTTTATTGAGCATAGCAAACACGGTCCGGTCAACCACCGGCTGGCGAAATTCTTCGATCAAATCCAGCACCAGGCTGGGCTTGCCGGGCCGGTCGGCGTGGATAAAGCCGGCATAGGGGTCTAACCCGGCCAGCACAATGGCCCGTTCAATCTGGCCGTACAGTATGCCGTAGCCATAATTCAGGGCCGAGTTGACCGGATCTTTAGCGCCGCGTCCTTTGCGGCCCGGCCAATCCGGACCGACCTGGACGGCCTGTTTTATGCCCCGCCAATATTTCTGAGCAGCTCTGCCCTCTAACCCCAGCAAACTGGTTCGTAACCGGTCCACGTGCGGTTGATCCTTCAGCTTTTCCAGTTCAACCAGATGATCTTCCACTTCTAAGGCCAGTAACCGTAGTGCTTCGTATACCTCCGGCTGGACTGCTTTACGATATTTGGCCATGTAGCGCAGCAAAGCAGCCTGATTCCTTATCTTGGCCTGGGCCATGGCCAGGGCCAGACAGACCCCCCGTCGATCCTCATAAGCTGCTATTTGCGCCCGCCGTGTTTGCACCGTACCTGTCAACCCCGCCGAGTACAGGCTGGCATAGGGCGTGCCGTTAAACGAGATAAAATGGATAGGAATCCCCTGCTCGGTGCAGGCGGCCACGGCATCGGCACTGAAACTGACCGCTGTGCCGCTGACGATCACCTGCTCCAGATGCATCAGCGGGGCTTGCTGCAACACCTCTTTGCCTTTTTTGACACACAGCCGGCCTTGCCGCTTGCTGACAAATGCACCGCGCTCTTCGACGATTAGATGAGTTACAATGGCCATAGTTCCTCCGATGTTGGTTTCTGGTTTCTGGTTGTTGGTTTCTGGTTGTTGGTTGTTAGTTTGGTTTGATCGCTTTGATCAAAGCGCGTAGCATTTTCATAATAGATTGAAGTTCACCAGATAATGCTTGATAAATTTCTGGTTTTAGATAGCCAACGTCAAGGGCGATTTCCAGTTGAGTATCCAGTTCGGCGGCTGAACCAAGGGCAATATCCAGATGACGGGCGAAAACTTTACGCGATTGTCTAATCTGGCCTTCGGCGATATTAGAGGGAATAGAGACAGCAGCACGGCGGATTTGATCGGTCAAACTATACTGCTCCCGTCGGGGAAAAGCATTAGTCACTTGATAAATCTTAACCGCAAAACTTTTTGATTGCTGCCATACCCTCAAATCCCGATAGCTGTTTGAACCACCCCGATTCATCTAGAGTACTCCTTTCCACTCCCGCTAATCACCAACAACTAACAACCAACCAACAACCAACAACCAACAACTATCAACCAACAACTATCAACTATCAACTAACAACTTCAATAACCCCATCCCCCTTGACCGCGTTCTTCCCCACGTGGATCACACTGCCCCAGAGTAAATAAGGCAACAACTGTGCCCATACTTGACGAGTGGCACAATAGCCGGCCTGGCCTACAAAGCCGCTGATCGGTGTCTGTTTCTGTTGCCGGGCCGAATAACTCCAAACCTCCAGCCAGCGGATTTCATTTTTGACCAACACAACCTGATCGCTCAAGCCCAGCAACCGGTCTTTATCAAGGGTTTCGGGCGGGTTGGCGGATACTTCACCACTATACTCCCGGTCCAACAGGATCAACCGGTCCAGCAGCCGGTGAAAGATGGGGCTAAAGTGAGGTTCTTTGAGCAACTGCTGTTGGTCAATGATGCGGGTGGGTGTTTTGAAATGTAAGGTTATCTCAAGGGGACCCTCGATAGCCCCACCCTGGTAGGTTGAGGTGGGGTGATGCCCATTGGCCGAATTGTTGAGTTCCAGGTTGAGCAGTCGCCGGCTCATCTCCTCAATTTGGGCCTGGGTCACCGGCAGGTCGGGCCGCTGCACCACGGTGTTGTCCGGTTCCAAAATGTCTTGCACCTCGCCGGTGAGCAGGTTGATGGCCTGGGCCGATTGTACGGCAAAGCGCCCGCGCCGGTGTCGCTCTTTGGCCTCGGGTCGAGGCAGTCGCTTGCCCAGTCCCCCCGGCCCGGCCTGGCGCAGGGCCATCACGATGTAAGGAAACAGGTTCAGGGCATTGCCGAAGAGGGTCAGGCCAAAGGAGAGCCGTTCGCCTGCTTCGTAGCGAGTTTTGCCGGAAGAGGGCGGCACAATGGCATAGGGCCGGGGCACATCCCGGCCCCGGTCGGCCTGGGGATTCATGGTCGCTACCAGGCTGGCCACGGGACAAACCGCCAGCAAAGGACACTCGGCACAGGTTTTGAGATGCCGCTGGGTGCAGAAGCCCAGGGCCGGGTTGTGACGAGGTCCGCGCAGACTGTTGAACAACATTCCCCGCAGGGCGCTGCCCGGCTGTTCGTTCAATTCGATGGTTGTTTCCGCTTTTAGGGTAAAGCGCAGATGATGGGCGGTGAGATTGATCATGATAGGGTTCCTTTTTTTAATAAGGCCCTTTCAAGCAAAACTAATACCAAAGGTTTGTTTTGATAGATCGCTAAAATCAAGTCCTATTTCCTCATCATAAGGTGCGTCGATCACCGCTGGCCATTCTTTTGGCTCGCTCATCACCCGGTTGGCATTGCGTAACTGCCATAACCGGCGATATGAGATGGGCACCAGAAGTTCACCGGCTCGAATAGGATCAGAGCGTTTCAGGGCCTCATACTCATCTTGTAGGGCTAATGGTAGGGCCTCGGTGCCATCAAAAGCTTGATAAAACTGTTCAGTCAGGCTGTGGCTGGCTTCAAAGGCGCGTAGTGGTTTCAGGCAAGCAGCCTCAAAATTGGCTGCTTCATGCTGATAATCCGTCTGCCACTTCTTGACAACTTCATCGGTATAAATTTCATCCAACCAATCGCCAATAGCACTTTCATTAACCGGTTGGCCATTCTCGCGTTCTAAAATATTCAATGTTCGCCTGACCAGAAGTTCTTCATAGATTTTCTGACCATCATCCGGCTGGCGAAAGATGTGGACATCGGCCAGATTTTTATTAAGACGGCGGCGATTGATCCGGCCAAACCGCTGCACCAACGCCTCAAGCGGGGCCGGATCGCTGTAGATGGTATCCAGGTCAATATCCAGGCTCACTTCCACCACCTGGGTAGCCACCAGTACAATCGGGCGGCGTTTAGTTTCGTCCCGCCCGGCAGACTCGCGGACTAATTTCTCTTTGGCTAAACGATTTCGTCCATTAAATCGGCCATGCAGCAGGGCTACGGTAATACCCTCAGTTTCCAGTTCGTCTTGTAGCCAGCAATAAGCTTCCTGAGAGCGATCAACCAAATTGCAAACCACCAGCACCGACCGCCCGGCTCGGGCTTCAGTCGCAATTTGGAGCAAATTATCTTCATCCAATAGATCGCCAGCCAATAAATGCAGCCGGTGCCGCTGAAAGCCGGTGAACAGCGCTTCATCAGCCACAATCTCCACCGGTCCGTCGAGCGCCTCTCGCAGCCAGGTCTTAATTAACCGGGGAAAAGTGGCCGACATAACCATAAACCGGGCCTGAAAGTTCTGGCGTAGATATTGAATGGTTTTTAGAATGAGGGCCAACCGGCTGACTTCGTAAGCGTGAATTTCATCAAAGATGAACAGGGCATGGTGGTAGTCGCTGAGCAGGGCCTCGTATCCTTTCAGTCGATACATCCCTTTGAGCATCTGGTAAGGGCTGAACACCCTGATAGGCGGATAATTTAGATCGGCCAGGTTGCGAGCCCATCTTGACTGCCGGGCCGCCTGCCGGGGGCCATAGTCTTCCTTGTCCAACAACAGACGATAAAGGGCTAACAGGGCGCGGCCATGCTGTAAACCCACTTGCTTTTCACCAAAGGTTCCCTGGAGCCGAAGGAGCATTGCATTCATACTGGCCTGGTAAGGCAGGGTATAGAAAAGGCGCGGGATGTGGTCAGATCCGGCAGTCTGGTGGGCGGCCCAGAGCAGGGCGGCTTCCGTTTTGCCACTCCCGGTAGGCGCAGTCAACAAAACAGACCCCTCAGTTCGGGCAGCCTCTTTCTGATGGCCAAACAAGTTATCAGGCTTAAGCCGGCGACTTTTCAGGATTGTGGCCGCTTTAACTGTGGCCGTGGGCAAGGAACCCGCGTGAGCCGAGGCGCTGTGATCGGAATTAATCAAATATCCGCGTAGGGTCAAAGTTCCCACAATCAGGGTTCTGTCTTTGCTTTTATCAACTTTGTGTACAAATCGCCGGTAAACCTTAAGCCGGTGGTGAATACGGGCCGTTCCACTCTGTTGTACCAGCCCAATAGCTTTGTCCTCCGCTAAGATCGGCATCATCTCAATGCCCAGGCCGGTTAAGCCTAATGCCTCTACCCAGGCTGCCGGACATTCGGCCAGCCAACGCCATAGTCCCCGTCCCGTTTGCTCATTCAACTCGGCCAGACGCGGAGTTAATTGGTCCTCGTCAGCATCGTCGGGTGGAGGATAGAGTCGCCGGATGTCAGAAGCGTCTTTGTGATGGGAGACAATCGCCGCCACTATCCATTCCTGCTCATCGGGCGATAGGTCGGTGGCGATCCAGTCCAGAAAAGCCAGAGAAAGAACTTCGTGGCGGTGGGGCCACCGGTCGCCTCCCCGGAGCATGGCCTGAAATCCCTCCGTTGCTTTGCCAAAGTCGTGCAAAAAGGCCGCCCAAAAAAGGATGTGCCATAGCCGAGGCATCCCCAGTTCCTCCGGCAAGGACGGACGAAGCCGGATGAACTCGCTTAATCGCTCCAACACGTACCAGGTGTGTTGGGCCAGGGTTTCCGGTTGGCCTCCCTCGCCCTTGCCGGCGCTCTTGGCCCAGATATGATCTAACCAGTCAGGCCAGGGTAAGGGCTTCACTATCACCTCCTGTAAAGCTGTGAAAGTATAGCCCCAGATGGGCCTCCTTAAAGGTGGGGCTGCCTGGGTCTATCCAGTACGGGCCGTTTGTTTGGCTGCCGTAGGTTAAGAATTGATCGCTCAACACCCTATCTTTGACAACCAGGTATCGGCTAAAGGTGGGTGCCCGTTTGTTGGTGTAATCCAGGTAGCGCGGCATGAGAACGGTTACGCCTTGCCTTATCTGTACCGCCATTTGATGGGGCAGCAGGGTGTGCTCAAAGTAAGCCCGCTCTGCCTGCACCACTTTGACCGGGCTGACCTCGGTATAGGTGAACAGATCTTGCGACCGGCCCAATACAACCGCATAACGCGGACTGCGAAAATTGTCTTCCCACTCCGGCCGGTTGAGGTAAAGGGTCAGCCGAGGCTGGAAAAGAAGTTCGCGGTCAAAGGGATTGACGTTGCCTGCCAACACCTTGGCATGTTTGGTGCCGGGTAATTTTCCCGTACCGGGTGCTAAAACAATAATGTGTTCCACGTCCTTTACTGTGGCCTGGTAAGTGAAATGATAGGCAAATTGCAGACCGGTTGGATCCACCCACTCACCCAGGGCGCTGCAAATGTGTCCATAGATAGTGGCCGGCGGTGGCATCTGGAAGCTGGGATGGATTTGTTGCATGAAGTGCGGGTAGCGAAAGGAGGTGGTTAACCCCTCTGCTACAATTTTTAGGACGCGCATTGAGTGCTCCTTTTTTAATCCAACCAGCCCTGATTTTCTGCCTTTTGCAAATCCGCGATGAAGGTCTTGTATGCTTCACGGGGATGGCTAATCTGGATAACCTGCCCGGTTTCGGTGTTGGTAAACGCTTCCAACTTGGCTCGTTCCTCATCCAGGTAGCCTTTGACCCAACCCACGTAGACCGGTGACACAATTTCGCCGGCAAAAACGGTCAAGGTTTCCTCCAGAGCCTCAACCTTGAGGACCGGCTGCCCCCTGGCATTAGCCCCGATGACGTGCCCAAAGATGTGATTTCCCCCTTTGGTAACGGCCAGGATGGTCAGCACAGGAGAAACGTCGGTGTAGTGAATGGTTTGTTTGGCGCCCCCCTCCAGGTGAGCCAGGCCCTCAAACAGGGTGGTGATGCGCTGGAGCCGGGCTTCCGCAGGCAGCCGGTATGATTTTTCGGTTTCCAGATGGACCAGTTCTTGCCCCTGGGCCTCTTTGAGCCGTTCGTCGTCCAAATTGCGGTAACCTGTTTTTTGCCGGTAAGAAAATGTACCGCAGGCGTGCAGGTCGAGCGAAAACAGCCCTTTCAGCGTGGTCCGGTAAAACTGGTGTTCGTGCGGCACCGGGTCACCTTCGTGTCGGGACATCACCCCAAAGTCCTCGGTGATGGACACAGGGGCAATAGAAACCAGCGTGCTCACCCGGAAGGGAGAGACGCGGGTGACGGTATCGGTGGTGGGGGTGATGGCAGCAAATTCTTCCGACATAGCCCGCGCTTCTACTGCATCGACTTTTTTGGAAGGAGCGCGCATATAACCAAACAGATCGTCGTCCCACCATTTGATGGGATTGGCGTCCGTGTAAGCCACCTTTTTCTCCCGGAAAATTGGAGCTGCTTGCCAGCCGGAATCGCCGTTTTCCAGGGTCGTCCGCAGCCAGTAGCGGAAGGCTTGGGCCGATACATAGGGATAAGCACCTTCTTTGGTTCTGATTACTTTGACTCCAACAGTGTTATCGGTCCGGGCACCGGGGATGTTCCCCAGGTTGTTCAAGGCTGATGCCGGAGCATCAATCAGTAGTAAACCGGTTACAAAAGCCATGATTTATCTCCTCATATAAATAGACCTTGTAGGACAAACTTAAGTTTGCCCTATGGTACGGATATTTTCATCATATGACAATCGCCAACTCGTTAACCCCCTGTCTCCTCAGATTTTTCAATATCTTCAGGAATGGCGTCAGGATTTTGACCAAGCCAGCCCAGCTCATAAAGCCGTTCTACCATCCGAATTAAGACCAGGTCGCGGGCCAGCCGCCAATCAGGGCGGGCCAAATCTTCCCCGTCTTCAAAAACAGCGATGTAGGTGTCGAACGTGATAATGGGCGCATGTCCCCGTTTAGCCTGGGCCAGATTGGCTTTCACCAGCGCGTTGCGGAAGTAATCGTACCGCTGTACTGTGAAAAACTCGCGGAAAAAGCGACGATCATTCTGACCTTTGACGTATTCGGCCAGGGTATCGCCCAGTTGTCTAATTTTCTCGATCCGTTCTTTGTCCATGTGCAGGATCCTCCTTAAAAATTGGGCTGTAATTTTCCAGGAGACCAGTTCGGCCTCTGTTTGGGTTGAGTAACTGCCGCGCGGGTCTGTTTCATTTCTGGCGTATCGCAGGGCCACTCGTAAGAAATAGGTACGGACGAAGCGGGCGGCGTTACCGGGCAGGTCAAATAAATCTTCATACAACCAGTTACGCCGGGGTTTGAAAGGCTGGCTCTTTTTGGAGCGTTTTTTCTTCTTGGGTTCTATCTCCCAGGCCCGGCGGACAATGGCCTGCCAATCCTGACGATAGCCAGCCTGGTGCATCGTTTTCAAAAAGCCCACCATCTCCAGGGGAAGATGGTAAATGTTCAAATCTACCCCCTGCCCGCTGTTAGACAGATGATAAGCCGTGATTGAAGGGGGTATCTCAAAATCTTCTCTGGCCTCCCGCTGCATCAGCTCGGCATCTAACAGGGTATCGATGAGCAAGGTGCGATAGGCGTACTGCGTTTCGGGCATTTTTTTGCTGCCCGCCTGCTGAGCCAATTGAATGGCCTGCCGGTTTTGCCGCAAAAATTTACCAGCAAAGTGCAGCATCAATTCTCCATTGTTAGAATGCACCGCCAGCAATCGTCCTCCGCATTTAGCTGTGCCCAAAGGGAAGGCTTGAATCGCCAACAAAGCCTCGCCTGAGACAGGCAAACCGGCCTCTCCATAAGGATGAAAGTTAATCACCCCTTCGCCGGTGAGCAAAGGAATATGCTGTCGAAAGGCTCGCCCTGGCGGCAAGCCCTCCTTATCTCCAAAAGCCACGGCCACCGCCGGTTGGCCGGTGAAAACACATTGTTCTGGCAAGGTGGGCGTGTCAGCCCTATAACTCCGCAACACCTTGTTGGCATAAGCCAGACGGCGCTCCGGCGTTTTCTCAAAAGCAGGCTGAGTAAAACCTGAATTGGGAAAGGCCACGGTTAAAAAGGATTTGAGCGGCTGGCGAGTATACTCGCGAGTAATGTAACCGGCCACCGTCTCCAGATCAGTCTCCGCCAATTCCGCTGGCTCTTCTTTATCGGCAAAAGCCGTAATCGTCGCCACCCCGACATCTACCAGGGGATGGCCGGTGTAATTGAGCATAAAAACCTCCTTATCAGCCGTTAGCTGATAGCCGGTAGCGGCTACCTGCTACCTGCTAACTACTAACGGCTCCTCCGGGCCGCATTGCGCACATCCTGCAAATTCAACACTTCCGCCACTTCAAACCGGGGCGGCATACTTCCCTCCATAGGCCGCAGTCGTAGACAGGCCGGAAAGTACCCCATTCGTCCGTGCAGTTCGGCCAGCAAAGCCACCGCCGCAAAGTTCAGCGAGGGCGGATTCACCAGCAGGGCTCGCCCGGACCACTCTTCGTTGGTTAAACCGGCTTCGTCCGCCAGGGCCGTCATCTGGGGCAGCAACGGCTCGGCCTGGTTGAGGTGGACTTTGATTTGTTTGATTTCGGTGATTTTGGTGTTGATGAGTGTTTCTATTTGGTTGATTTGTTCCTCGGTCAGCGGATGGGCGTAGTTGAGAATGAGCATTAGGTGACCTCCATTATCCAACTAATTCACGACGAACTTCTTGAATAAGTGTCTGTTGATCCTTATTAGAAAGCCTGCCCAATGTCCGATAACTGGTTAGCGGTAACACCTTGATTTGGGTTGCCTCTATTAAGGTACGATGCGTCTTATTGGGTGGTTGATCTATCACGTAAAACTGGCGAGTGTAAGTTCCTAGAAGGCGTCCATTGGTGCTGAGTTGTTTAACACCGTCCAATTTACCCCCCTTACCACCTGCCTTGGCTTCAATAATACCAAATTGGTTACCAAGGCCAACAGCCAAGTCTATATCGAGTTGGCCATCGTGAGATTTGACTCCAGCTTTAACCTCAAATTCTTTTTGCAATGCTATACCAATTGCTTCCTCAAAGGGGCCTCCTTCACCTCGCGAGTACCCCTCCTCTTTCCAACTATTTTTTCCAAGATATACATTCAGAAAGTCTTCAACTGAAACACACGGAGACAAGAATTCATTTGAGTCAGGATATAGTACTCCATCTTTGAAAGAATAATGGTAGACTCGGCTTTTACGACCTTCGCTTTCAAGGTAGAGGAAACGGGCATTCAGGTCAGCCGCCAAATAATATGCGGCAAGGGCCATTGCTTTTGTACCCCCGGTCAGGTTGAAAATCAGTTGTTTTGGCTCCCATTTCTGGACTTCACCACGTAATTTTTCAATGGTTTTGTCAATGCTGTATGCGTCTACCTCTATCCCTTGTGTTTGCATCGGTGCTAATGTGCCC
>DAOUMU010000258.1:0-26047 GCA_034409055.1 Anaerolineae bacterium | reverse complement strand
CGCTCCGTGACCCATTGCAGTAATTCAGGTACCGGCGGCGTTTCGGCAATCTCCCGGCCAACTGCGTTCAAGCAGTTCAACTCACTGACCCGCTTGGCCAGGGCTGCTTCTGCCTGCTTGCGCTCGGCTTCAGCCCGGCGACTGTCAATAGCCACGGCAATCTGGCCGCACAGCCCCGCCAGCAAAAGCTGGTCCTCTTCACTTAAGCCGCCCAGCGTGTCACTTTGTACGTCGAGCACGCCCAAGATTTCATCGCCCAACTTGACCGGCAGGGCCAATTCGGCTTTCGTCTCCGGCAGCAGGGGGTTGGGTAACCAGCCCGGCTCTTGGGACACATCCGGTACCAGCACCGGCTGGCCACTGCGGGCGACCCGGGCCACCAGGCTCTGCTCCGTGGTCAGGGCAATCTGGTGCCCGGCCTTCTTCATCTGCCGCCCGGCTTCACCCGTGCCTTCTTGCATTACCAGGTTCTCTTCTTCCAGGGTGTAGACGTGGGCGTGGTAATAATCAAACCGGGTCTGGACCAGATCAACCACCCGCCGGAACAGTTCGTCCAGGGCCGGGGCAGCGGCAATCTCCTGGGCCACCTCGGTGCTGGTCTGCACCTGGCGACTGCGCCGTTCCAGTGATTCTTGAATTTGCCGCTCAAGCTGCTTGCGTCCGGTAATGTCCTGCATGGAGACCTGGAGCAAGGTTCGATCACCCATTTCGACCGCTTGCAGCCTCACTTCGGCATAAAAGGTTTGCCCGTTCAGGCGCTGCGCCAGCCATTCAAACTGCTGCGGCTCACCCGCCAGGACCGCCTCTACCTTCTCCGACCAGGCTTCAGCCGAGGCCCGGTCGTCCAGTTGGTCGGGCGACGCGAAGGCCACCAGTGTCTGCCCCAACAGTTCCTTTCGTTTACAACCAAATAAAGTCAGAGCGCTGGCGTTGCTCTCCGCCACCTGACCGGCCTCGACGACCAGCATAGCCTCACTGGCTGCCTCAAATAGGAGGCGGTATAAATCTTTGGATTTTCGATTTCCGGTTTTCGATTTTGGATTAGCCATTATATGTTTCCTCATTACCAAGAAGTAGGGAGTAAGGAGTAGGGAGCAACTTGCTACTCTGCTACTCTGTATAACTCTACGAGTTTCTACATCTGCTACTCTGCTACTCCATCCTCTGGCGTCACTTGCAGGTCAATCACTGCCCGGGACGTACCCAGAGCTTTCGTCAGCTCCTCGGCCGCGGTTTTCAGGGCGGTCTCAATATCCCGGCTGGCCCGAATCTTATCGGTAATCTGGCGGGCGATTTGTTCCCGCGCCGCCCGTTGTTCCGTTTGTTCAAACAGGCGTAAGTTCTCGGCTTTTTGGGCTAACTGCTCGGCCACGGCCTTTAACAGTTCCTGTTCGTCGCCGGAGACAGGCCGCTCCACCGGTATTTCAACCGAAAGTCGGCCAATCGGCTGATTTTGGACCACCAGGGAAGCCGCCAGACCATCTGGGTCTTGGGACCTGGGCTCTGCCGTTTGAGATATAGGGGCGACGATAGACAGATCATAAGCAAAGCCGAGGGTACCTCGCCGGGCAGATAACCGTTCGGCCCAGGTTTCACGGGTAAGCTGTCTGACCGCCTCTTCCGCTCTTTGTTGGGCGGCCTGGGTTAAGGCCCACTGCCAGGCACTATCAATGGAAATGGCCAACTGGGTGGCCAGGGCTTCAAACACGGTCAAATTATTGACCGTAAAGGTGTCAGGCTCGGTGGCCTGCATATCCAGGACGCCAATGACCTTATCCTCAACAATCAAAGGCACTGCCAACTCAGACCGGGTGTCGGGCAGGAGCGGATTGGGATGATGAATGTCGCTGGTTTCCGTATCCGGGACCACAATGGCCTGTCCTTCAGCGGCCACCCGGCCGACGATGGAACCGGGACCGACCGGCAGGCTATGGTGACGGGCCAACAGTTGTTCACCGACCGTGCCAGTCCCGGCTTCCAGGACCACATTCTGGCCCAGGTCATCGAGGAAATAAACCTGGGTATAGTAGAGGTGGAACTGCTCCCGAATAAACTCGGTGATGGTCGGTAACAGTTCGGCCAGGTCCCTAATGGCCGCTGCCCGTTGTCCAACGGCCATGGATAGGGTCAACTCGGCCGTTCGCTCTTCCACCTGGTCCTCCAAAGAACCGATCAAATGGCGTAATTGGGCCGTCATCCTGTTGAAGGCTTCGGCTAACTGGCCCGTCTCGTCCTGAGACTCGACCCGGGCCTGGGCTTCTATATCACCACCGGCCACCTGCTGCGCCACGGCGGTCAGGCGAATGATGGGGCCGGCCAGAAATTGACCAAAACCAAAGGCAGTGCCCGCGGCGGCAATGGCCACCCCCACCACCAGTAAGAGGGTGGCTCGGGTTTGTTCCTCGATGGGGGCCAGAAAAACTTCCTGTCCCTGGGCAAAGGTCACCAGCCAGGGCTGTGTACTCAGCTTGGCCACAGCCACCTGTTCCAAATGGGCTTCGTCACCACTATGGGCTTCAGCCGCGAAATACGGTTCGGCCGTATCGGCTCTGGCCAGGTTGGCCTCAAAGTCGGGCAAGTTCGTGGCCAGTTCTGCGCTCGACCCCTCCGGCAAACGCCCGGCCGCCTGCAGTTCGGCCAGCCGAACCGGGTCGAGGGGTGTGACCGTTTTGAAAACCAATTCTTCATCAGTGCCGTGGGCCAAACGGATGTAATTCTGTTCCAACAAAATCGCAAAGGACTGCTCCCCGACCAGATCATTACTTTGCTTAACCAATTCCTGCAGAACGGCCGCGTCATAACGCACCCGTACTATACCAATAATATCCCCGGCGGGGTTATGGATCGGGCTGCTAAAGTATAGAAAGGCTTGACCAGTTTCTGGAGAAAACTGGACAGACGAGACGTAGGACCGGCCGGTTTTGAACGGTACCTGGAAATAGTCACGATCCGATTCGTCTGTACCAAATCCCATGGTGAACGTATCAAGTACATTCTGGCCTTCCTTGTCCAGCAGGGCATACGACCAGATATATTCTGGATTCTTGCGAAGCAAAGAACGTAAGATACCCATTGAGTCGAGGCCCTGGAAATTGTCTGCCGGTTGGTCTACACCCGCCTGGAGAAACTTGACCAGGACCGGCGACCGGGCCTGTATCTCGATGTCCCGCAGGTTGGTAGTGATAAAAGTATCCAGCCTGGCCGCAGTTTGCTTGGCCGCGCCAAATAGGGCCTGGTTAGCGACATCGGTTAAGGCGGTCTGCGCACTGCGGTTGGCCAGGAAAGCCACGGCGGCCACGGACAGGATACTGACCATAATGAAAGCGATAACCAGCTTGGTGCGCAGGGTGTAGTTGGCGAATTGGCGGACCACGAAAAAGCCCAGAAGCAGGACCATAACGCCGGCCATAACGACGAAGAAGGTGAGCAGCCCCTCCGGCACAGCTAACCGGCCCTCCGGCCCAAACAGATCCAACAGCATCGTGGCGATGCCCATCATAACCCCAACGAAAATTATCTGATTGGCTCCCTTTTGGGGCATCGTTTGGCCGACGGCCAGCATGATCAAGATCAACGCCGCCGGTCCCAGTAATACCCCCAGACCGGCCACCAGGGCCGACACGGACAGAACCATCACCAATAAGCCCATGGGGATCAGCCACAAGCCCAACTCAATCCGGTTTCGCCGGATCAACCTGAGACTGATGAGATCGACCAGGAGCATCAACAAACTCATCCCGACGATTATCCGGAGTTGCCAGGCCCCGGTCTGAAGGGCAAAGTAGGCAATAAAAGCCGTCGCCACAATGTCGCCACCGAACTTGACCATGGCCACCCGGAAGGCGTTACGCACCTGGGGGGTTAGCCCGGTTGGTGGGTCAGGTATTTGACTGACTGGATTGTTCATCTCAGGTCCTCTTTTTTTACTCATTTCACATCAACTGCACTGTAGGACAAGTTGCTAACTTGCCCCTGGGACAAGCTAAAAGCTTGTCCTACAGATTATTTCACATCCAACTGCACTCTGGTCTGCGGCGCTTGCAAACTGAGGCCGACTTCTTTGACCGCAATTTGCAGGGCCTCTTCCAGCGATTGGGCCGCCCGAATTTTGTCACCAATTTCACCGACCCGTCTTTCCCGGGCGGCCCGCTGTTGGGTTTCGTCAATCAGGCGCAACTGCTCGGCCGCCTCGGCAAACTGTTGCGCAATGGCTTCGACCAGGGCCTTCTCTTCGGGCGACCAATCCCGTTCATCCGTATCTTCCAGGCCCAGAACGCCGATAATCTGACCGCGTACCCGCAAGGGGATCTCCAAACCGGACTGGGCTGCATAGGGTTGACCCTCGTCCCCTGACGGCTGATCGCCCGTTTGCAGGGCCGGTCCCCCGCCAGCGGTCGGCGGTCGTTCCTGGCCGGCGACCACAGGTAGTTCATCCACCAGGGAGGGGGCCGTCTCCCGTACCTGCTCATAGTAACTCACTCCGCTTCTGGCCCGGTAGGTTTCCCAGGCCTGGATGGTGTAGCGGCGCTGGGTGGCCTCGACTTCGGTCAGGGCAGCCTGGGTTTCGACCAGCAGACGTTGGTTGTCAACGGCCACGGCTATTTGCCTGGCCAAAGCCAGGTAAGGCTGCATTTCACGTTCGGTGAAGGGGTAGACCTCTTCTGCTTCAAGTAACAAGGTTCCTAACTGGCGCGCCCCGACCCATAACGGCAACACGGCCATAGCCCGGATGTTCCGGTGCTGTAACAACTGGGCTGTGGCCGGATCAACCCGTTCATCGTGCTGAATATCACCCAGGAAAAGCGGTTTCGGGCTGAAAAGAAACGCCACAGACGTAACCACTCGGGGAAAGCGGGAGCCGATCGGGGTCGGAGGCGTGCCCTGGCCACTGTGCCAATTGGCCACCACAGTCATGTCCTCGATTTCACCACCTGAGTCGTGCTCAAAATTGAACAGCACGGCCCGGTTGATGACCGGTACCGCTTCCACTTCGGCCACCGCCGCCACGACCTCTTGTAAATCACTGGCCTCGTTGACCCGCTGGCCGGCCCGGTACAGCATGTCCGCTTCAGCCAGAGAAGCCTGGGACTGCTCCAGAAGACGGGCCCGCTCCAGGGCCTCGGCCACCTGGGCCGCCACCGAGTCTAAAAAGGCTTGATCTTCGGGGCTGAGGGGATGGTCGGGATCATCGTACACCCCCAGGGCTCCGATCCGCTCCCCGGAGACGGCCAGGGGCTTGGTCACGGCCTGGCCGGTGGGCAACTTTCCGGCAGCCTGGTCAGAGATCGCTAAATCGGCCTGGCCGTTACCGGCCAGCCTTAACACATCCAGTTCGACCGGTTGCACCCCGATTTGGTCAAACAGATAGCCCGGGGCCGCCTGTTCCTGTCTGGTCTGAAATTCTTGCCAGCCTTCCCGGCTCATAAGGCGTTGCAGGGTATGCAATTCGCGCAGGTGCTCTTCCATCTCAGCCTCGGCCTGCTTGCGTTCGGTAATGTCGGTCATCAGGTCGGCCAGATAGAGAGGATTACCCTGTTGGTCGCGAATGACAAAGATATTCTCGAGGGTCGGAGTGATTTTGCCCTGGGCTGAACGTAGGGCCAATTCGCCGCTCCATTGACCTGCCTGCATCACCGTAGGTAGCACTTCATTTTCTATTTTTGGCTGCAGTTCTTCAGGATAGAAAACCGCGATCGCTCGACCCAACATGTCCTCTGGTTTGGCTACGCCCAATATGCGGCAAAGGGTAGGGTTGGCGTAGGTCACCTTGCCGTCAAGGGTGGCCATAGCCAGCCCCTGTCCGGAGGCTTCGGCAAACTGGCGGAAGATATTGGCTTCTTCCAACACTCGCGTGCTGTCGATGACGCCGGCAATCTGGCCGCACAACCCCTCCAGCAAAATCTGGTCTTCTTCACTCAAGCTGTCTGCCGTGTCGTTCTGCACGTCAAGTACCCCTAAGACTTGCTCACGCAGCTTGATGGGCACGACGATTTCGGCTTTCGTCTCCGGCAGGAGGGGGTTGGGCAACCAGCCCGGCTCCTGCGATACATCGGGAGCCAGAACCGGTTGGCCGCTCCTGGCGGCCCGGGCCACCAAGCTCTGTTCGGCGTCAAAGGCAATTTTGTGGCCAGTCTCCTTCAGCTTACGGCCCACATCGCCGCTGCCCGCTTGCATCACCAGGTCTCCCTCTTCCAGGGTGTAGAGATGGGCGTGGTAATAATCAAACCGGGCCTGCACCAGGTCGACCACCCGGCGGAACAACTCCTCCAGGGTCGGCGCGGCGGCTATCTCCTGGGTCACCTCGGTGCTGGTCCGCACCTGGCGTCCCCGCCGCTCCAGCAGTTCCTCAATTTGTCGCCCCAACTGCCGGCGCTCGGTCACGTCCAGCCCGAAGGAAATGGTGCCGATGACGGTCCCATCCCCCTGCAAGACGCTGTTGCGCCAGGAGATGATTCGTTCTTCGCCCTCGGCGGTTAGGATGGGGTTCTCAAAGGTATCGACGATGCCCCCGGCGGCGGTCAAGCGGGCAAACTCTTCCCAGACCTCCGGGTAGCGATCCTGGGGCACCAGGACTTCAAACCAGTTTTTGCCTTGCAGATCGGCCAGGGTGTAGCCGGTGATCTCTTCGGCCACTTTGTTAAAGATGGTGATCTGTCCATCCGCATCCAGACCGACTACCATGGCATTGGCCCCCTCGATCAGCATGCGAGAGTAGTCCCGCTCCCGGGTCAGTTCCTCTTCTGCCCGCTTACGCTCACTGATGTCCTGGACCTGGGCAATGAAGTTCAGCGGCTGCCCCTGGTCATCTCGCTGCAGCGACACGTTTAACTGCACCCAGATCGGGTGGCCGAGTTTATGTAAGTAGCGTTTCTCCAGCTCGAAGGAAGCGGTCTCGCCGGCCAGCAGTTGGTCGATGTAGGCCATGTTGGTCTCCAGGTCATCGGTATGGGTAATGTCCTGGAAGGTCAGGGCCAGCAACTCTTTCTCCGTATAGCCGAGCAGGTCACACCAGGCCCGGTTGACCCGCAAAAAATGGCCATCCAGTCCGGTCAGGGCCATGCCGGTGGCGGCATGCTCAAAAGCATTTTTGAAGAACTGCTCCTGGCTGTCCGGCACTTCTTCCGGCTCCACCAGCTTATTACGCTTGGTTGTTTCGTCCGTTTGTTTGTGTTTGGTCATATCGCTACTCACCTTGGTGAATAATTACTGTTCCTCTTCCTCGACAGAGGTTGGCGATGTTTCGCCAGAGCCACCATTCCCCAGATAGATGAAAGCGGGCCGTCCCAAAACCTCACCCACTTCTCGGGCGGCGGTGCGCATAATTGTTTCCACGTCCACCGAGCCCCGGATGCGGTCGGTCACCTCGCGCAAACGTTGCTCGCGGCGAGCCCTGGCCTGGGCTTGCTCAAACAAACGCCGGCTCTCCAGAGTCGAGGCCAGGAGGGAGGCCACCTGCAGGATCAAGTTTTCGTCACGCTCGCTGTAAGCCTCTGGCCCGCTACTGGCCACATTGAGCGTGCCAATCACCTGGCCGCCGGCCACCAGGGGCGCTGCCATAAACGACTGGAGACCCTGTTGGTGCAGTTGACGCACATCAAGGTCATCACTGGTCCCACTATCGTGGACATTGATCAGTCGATTATCCCGCACGGTCCGGCCAATCATTGTCCCTGCCAGCGGTAGTTCAACCCCGGTTTGCAACACCCCCTCCAGGCCACTCAGGACAAACAACTCAAATTGATCGCCTTCGGGTTTGAGCAAGGCGATACTGGCCCGATCGGCGTCCATAATTTCGAGGCTCCTGGAAGCGACCACGGTCAAGGTTTCATTGATCGTCGTGGCCTGGGTCAGTTCCCGGCCCAACTCGCTCAACAGGGCCAGGCGGTAAGCCTGGCCTTCGGTTTCGGCCAGAGCCACCCGGGTCTGCTCAAACAGGCGGGCGCTTTCCAGGGCCAGGGCCACCTGTTCGGAGACCGACTCGACCAGGGCCAGCTCATCCGCCGAGAGCGGGCGCTCAGGGTCGTCATATATGCCCAGGGTGCCCACCAACTCGCCATGGATCAGCATCGGCGCTGCGGCCACCTGACCGCCTCCCTGGCGCTTCTTCCCCTGGCCGGTTGGGGCAGCCAGGGCCTGACGGGTGGCCGCCAGCTCGATCTCGGGCGCCCACAGGTCGCCGGCCGGGTGGAGGGCCGTTCGGTCAAACAGGTAACCGGCCGGTAAGTCGGCCGTTTCCCGGAAGGATTGCCAGCCCTCCCGGCTCATGGTCTGCTGCAGGGCTTGCAACTCACGCAGGCGATCTTCTAATTCGGCTTCGGCCAGTTTCCGCCCGCTGATGTCGGTGACGATGTCGGCCAGATAGAGCGGTTGTCCCTGTGCATCCCGGATGAGGAAGAAATTCTCAATGATCGGAATAAGGTCACCCTTGATGGAGCGGAGCATCGATTCACCTGCCCACTGCCCCTGAGTCATTACGGTCGGTAACACTTCGTTCTGTAAACGCTGCTGCACATCTTCAGGATAATAGGGGGCAAAAGATTTGCCGAAGGTGTCTTCTGGTTTTGCTTCACCCAGGAGACGGCAGAGGGTGGGATTCATGTAGGTAATCTGGCCTTCAAGGTCAGCCATACCAACACCCTGCCCGGAGGCTTCGGCAAACTGGCGAAAGATATTGGCTTCTTCCAATACCTGCCTGCTGTCGATAGCGCTGGCAATCTGGCCGCACAAACCCTCCAGCAAAAGCTGGTCCTCTTCGCTTAAGCCACCCACCGTGTCACTTTGGGCGTCCAGCACCCCCAAGACCTGATCCCGCAGCTTGATGGGTACGGCGATTTCGGCTTTCGTCTCCGGCAGGAGGGGGTTGGGTAACCAGCCCGGCTCTTGGAACACATCGGCTACCAGTACCGTCCGGCCCTCACGCGCCGCCCGGGCTACCAGGCTCTGCTCGCTGGCCAGGGCGATCTTATGACCGGTCGCTTTCATTTGGCGGCCGGCTTCGCCCGTGCCCTCTTGCATCACCAGATTCTCTTCTTCCAGGGTGTAGACGTGGGCGTGATAATAATCAAATCGTTCCTGGACCAGGTTGACCACCCGGCGGAACAACTCCGCCAGGGCCGGGGCGGCGGCAATCTCTTGAGCCACCTCGGTGCTGGTTTGTACCTGGCGACTGCGGCGTTCCAGTGATTCTTGAATTTGCCGCTCAAGCTGCACCCGTTCAGTAATGTCCAGAGCCAGGGAAGTAACACCGATCACCTGGCCGTCCTGGTCAATCAAGGGGGTGTTGTACCATTCACAGGTAATAATTCGACCATCTTTGGTTACATTCTCGTTGGTATTTCGGGTGCCGCCCTTTTGCCTGACCAGGTCTTGCAACACCGCATCAACCGCTTCTTTGATCTCCTCCGGCACAAGCAACCCGGTCAGGTGTCGCCCCAGCGCTTCCTCTTGGCTGTAGCCAAAGATTGCTTCGGCGGCCGGGTTCCAATCGATCACCTCAAAATCAAGATTCCATTCAATAATCGCCAGGGGGGTTTGTTGGATATGGAGCGCAAGTCTTTGTTCCGACTGGCGGAGCGCCTCCTCCGCCCGCTTCTGCTCGGTGATGTCGATGAAGGTACCCTGGGTGGCCGGTCGTCCCTCGTAATCAATCATCATACCGTACATTAACACGTCGATGGCGGTCCCATTTTTCCGCAGTAGACGGGTCTCATAATGATCGGGAACCGGTTCGCCGGCCGCGCGCCAGCGAGCGATATCGGCAATGCGGGCTTGTTCAGCCTCGGGTAAGAACTCCAGGATCGAACGATCGAGTATTTCAGCCGGGCTGTCATAGTCCAGGATACGGGCTCCCTCTCGACCGATGTAGCGCATGATACCGTCCTGGTGGATGAAGATACCCACGGCCACATTGTCGGCCAGGGCCTTGAATTTCTGCTCCGACTCCCGCAACAACTCGGTGGTCCGCTCGGAAACAATCGTCCGGGCCTGGGTCAGCGCCTGCCACAGGAACTTGGCCACCTCGACCCTGGTCACCAGGGGCATCAGGGTCTCCTCCAGGGCGGCCAGGGCTTGCAACATGGCTTCTTGATTGAAGCCCTGGGCCAGCCGTTCGCCGGCTCGAGTTTGAATGAATTGGATAAATTCGGTCTCGTCCCCGGCCTCCAGACAGGAGGCAACCAACTCCAGGTCGTATCGAGCCGCCTCCCGTCTAACCGATTCCGGTAACGCGGCGTAGCCTTCAATGTCGCCCAGACGCCGATCGTACCCCTCGGCCAGGGTATCCATCTTGTTTCTAATCATTGCTGCCAGTTTATCCATCCGACTTACCTCTGAGGATTTACGATTTGCGATTTACGATTTACGATTTCGCTCATTCGCTCACCTGTGCCCGGTAGGGTATTCGCCATTCACCCATTCCCTCATTTGCCATTTCTTCGCCGCAGCTCTTCGGCGCTGCCCAGCCGGACAAAGGTGGGCCGGTCCAGGGCCTGACCTAACTCCCGCACGGCGGTGCGCACGATAATGTCGGGGTCAATCGAGCCGCGCACCCGCGTGGTAATCTGGCGTAGAATTTGCTCGTGACGGACGCGGGTTTGGGTTTGCTCGAACAGGCGCTGGTTCTCGATGGTCGTGGCCGCCTGGTCGGCCAGACTCTGGTATAGCCGCAGTTCGCGCTCGGTAAAGGTATGGGGACTACGGCAGGTAACCAAAACGATGCCCAGCCAGTGCTCACGGGTGGCCATAGGAATGATGGCCAGGGAGCGGGCTTGCAGGCGCTCGATAGCCACTTCCCGTTCGGTTTCACCCAGTCGCTCATCGGTGGCCACGTCATTGACCACAAAGGACTCATCCTTGGACAGGATTTCGGCCAGGGGGAATTGCTCCAGCGGGTAGCGGGTCCCAATCGGAGCCCCTTTACCTTTAGGGGTGCTGGTCCGATCCCAGTCCGCGGCCAGTTCCAGCCAGTCTACCTGGCCGGTGACCGCGTTATTGAGCAAGACCGAACAGCGGTCAACGTCGGTGGTGGCCACGTGATTAACGATGGCCCGCAGGACTTCTTCGGGCTTATTGGCGTCGGCAATGGTCCGGCTGGCCTGGTACAAATCTGCCACCTCGGACAGGGCCTGCTCGGTCTGCTTCAACAGGCGACGATTTTCGATATAACCGCTGATCCGCCTGGCAACACCACCCAGCAGCGCGCTTTCCTCGTCGAGAAAATTGTGTTTCTCCCGGTAGGCGATGTATACATGGCCCATTACCTTGCCCCCGACCCGCAGGGCGTTGGTCATCTGGTAGGTCAGCTTGACTGCCTCCCGCCTACCGTAGATGCGGCCGTCGAACTCGATGGCCGCCACACATACCTCCGGGTACTGCATAGCCGGCGTGATGCGCTCGGTGACCCATTGCAGGAAATCGGGCACCTCCGGGCTTTCCATGATCTCCCGACCGATGTCATTGAGGCAACTGAGTTCCTTGGCCCGCTTGGCCAACATCTCCTGGGCCTGTTTCCGCTCGGTGATATCCTGGGCACTGGCGATCAGTCCAACCGGTTGGCCGGCCGCATCCCGGAGCAGGTCCACCGTCATCCAGGTGGGGAAGGTGGAACCGTCCTTACGCTTGTGCCCGACCTCGCCCTGCTGCGCCCCGTCGGTCATGACCCTGGCGTTGAGGGGTTCCAGGTCATGCCGGAGTTGTTCTTCGGTGTGGAAAACACTCAAAGGTTGGCCCAGCAGTTCTTGGACCTCATAGCCGTGCATCCTGGCCCAGGCCGGGTTGACGAACTGCACATACCCATCCAGATCGGCAATGGCCATGCCGTCCAGCGACTGCTCCACCACCCGGCCCAGGTGGCGTAGTTCCTTTTCCGCCTGCTTACGTTCGGTAATGTCCTCGGAAACTGCCAACAAATACTTGGGTTTTCCATCCGCTCCCAAGATTGGGACCTTCCTGGTATGCAACAGGCGAGTATCACCGTCAGCGGTCTGGACCGGTTCCTCAGGGATGTCCACTAACTTACCTGCGGCCAATATTTCACGATCCTGAGCCACAGAGAGGTCAGCTTGCTCCGGGGAAAAGAAATCGTAATCATTCTTACCGATCATATTTTCCCGGTCAAGGCCAAGTAATTCCTCGCCAGCTCTATTAAACCGGACAAACCTCAACGCCTCCGCGTCTTTCACAAAAAGCACCGTCGGAATATTTTCAACGATGGAGTCGAGAAAGCGGCCAGTCTCTTGCTGGACCAGGTAGGCCCGGCGACTGGCCACAACGGCGGCTGCCGGTTCGATGAGTTGCTCAAAATAAAAACGTTCATCAGGTGAAAAGGTGTGAGGCTCACTCCAGGTGAAAGTGAGAATACCTTGCCAATGCCTCCCGATGTAAAGGGGCAGAATGGCGATGGCCTGGATGCCCGATTGAGCGGCACACTGACGCATATTTTCATCAGCCTGGGGACCCGTATGTATATCCGAGATAAACAACACTTCATTTGGCGACTCAAGCCAGAGTTTGGTTGTGGGCACACTCCTGAGTTCATAGCGTTGGTGAAGACGTGAATCATCTGGCTGGATCATGCCGTCAAACCAAACGGCCACCGTATAAGCGCTGGTCGGTTGACCATTTTCATTTGTGTCGATATACTCTAGCGAGACACTACAGGTCAACTGGTCAAGGTCGATGGCCAGGGCGATTGCGGTCATGATCTCTGCTTCATCCGTTGCCTGGGAGAGGCTTGCTTCGATGAGCGTCAACCATTCAAGCTGGGCCGCGCGCTGACGGGTCCGTTCGTGCTGCCTGGCATTTTGCAGAGCCACCGCCACCTGCGCCGCCAGCGTGGTTTGGATACGCACGTCCTCTTCGGTGAAGCGGTTGACCGTATCAGCCTGCACGTCCAGTACCCCCAACACCTGGTCGCCCATAATCATCGGCACCGCCATCTCTGACCGGGTATCGGGCAGCAACGGGTTGGGTAAGAAATCCGGGTCTGCCCGCACGTCGTTGACGATGACCCCCTGCCGGGTGCGGGCCGCCCGGGCCACCAGCGATTGCTCCCGATTTAGAGGAATACGCCACCCCTCGGCCACCATCTGTCGTCCCACGTCGCCAGCACCAACCGCTAAATCGAGCGTGTCGCCGGCCTCGTTCAGCAGGTAGATGTGAGCGTGATACAGACCAAACCGGCGCCTGGTCAGGTCAGCCACCGTTTGCAGAAGTGTGTCCGTTTCCAGAATGGTGGAGGCGGCCGTGCTCACCTCGGCCACAGCTTCAAGCTCAATGGCCCGCTTGGCCAGCATCTCCTCCGCTCGCTTCTGCTCGGAGACGTCTCGATGGATGGACAGAAAACCGATCAAATCCCCAACTTCATCCAGGATGGGGTTATTGCCGGCGGCTACGGTGATTAGCCGGCCGTCTTTGGCTCTATTAACAATTTCACCGGTGACGGACTGCTTGGCCAGCAGAGTCTGCCAGAACTCCTGGTAAGCCTCCTGAGATATGAGGCCCGATTTTATGAGGCGCGGGGTTTGGCCCAGGGCTTCGGCCCGACTGTAGCCGTATATCTTTTCGAAAGCCGAATTGATGTAAATGATGGTGCCGTCGACGTCGGTCAGGAAGACGGCGTCCTCCGAGCGCTCGATACCCAGTTTAAACCTTAGAAGATTGTCCTCGGCCCGCTTGTAATTGGTAACGTCGACGATGGAGACCACCACCCTGGAAAAGGTGTCCTCAAAGCCCGGCACGACTGACCAGCTTAAGGTCACATAAAGTTTAGTCCCGCTTAAGGTGCGATGGATGCTCTGGCCGCTAAACCTGGTTTTGCCTTCGGCAATGGCAATCATCTCTTCTTTGAAGGTCTCCACCGTCTCCGGGCCAAAAATCTGCCCGATCCCCTCAAAAAACTCGGCTTTGTTCCCGGCCTGATACATCTCCAGGGTGGTCTGGTTGATGTTGACTATTTCGGCCAGGGTAGCGTAGTAGATGACCTCTTCGGAGTGCTGGTCGAAGTAGGCCCTGAAATCCTCAACGCCCTCCTGCCGTAACCGGTCAAGGTAGGTCTTGATCACCGACAGGTCCTCTTCCCAGATGGCAATGGGCGAGTCCTCAAACAGGCGGCGATACCGGGCCTCACTCTCCCGCAGAGCCTCGGCCATCTGCCGGGGCTCGATCACGGCCGGTTCGAGGTGGGCCTGGTCCTTGACCCACTCGGTCGCCCCAACCTGGTCGGCTAACGCCTCCTGGGCTTGTTGCACGGCGGCCAGAGTCTGCTCCAGTTCCTCTGCTGGAGGAACCTCGGTCGTTTCCTGCTGCCCTAGCCACTGCTCCAGGACAGCCAGTTGAGCTTTGA
Source organism: Anaerolineae bacterium (assembly GCA_034409055.1). Classification (GTDB taxonomy): domain Bacteria; phylum Chloroflexota; class Anaerolineae; order 4572-78; family J111; genus DAOUMU01. The sequence goes on along the minus strand of DAOUMU010000258.1, from coordinate 11,706 downwards.
GGTGGATAACTTTTTCCTTAACATCGTTCTTTGGCATCATAAATCTCCGTGTCCAAACTGGCTCAATCGCCTGACCCGTTCTTCTTCTCTCCCGCCGCTCCATTCTCGCCTGGCTCGGCGGGGGGGTCTTGGGCTAAGGTGGCCAGCCTCTCTTCAGCCTGGTCGGCCGGTTCGCCATTAGCCGGCCCGGTCCCCTGAGGACCTTCTAACTCGGCTTCGGAACTTAACCGGACAAAGGTTCGGGCCGGGCCTAACAGCCGGGACAATTCGGCCACGGCCGTTTTCATTAACGTTTCCATATCCGGAGCGCGGCGCAATTTGTCACTGACCTGGCCGATCATCTGCTCCCGGCTGGCCCGTTCCTGGGTTTCGTCAAGCAGCCGCAGGGTCTCGGCGGCCTGGGCCACCTGGTCGACCACCGCGTTAATCAAAGCCAACTCCGCTTCGGTCCACTGGCGATTGGGATTAACTCCGTGTAATTGTAAGTTGCCAATGGGCGTTTCATGCAGGGTGATGGGGGCCACCAGGGCGTGTTGCGTGTTGCGTGTTGCGTGTTGCGTAGCTTCCCCATCGCTAACGGCTAACGGCTGACGGCTAACGGCTGACGACTGTTCGCTGCCGCTAATGACCACTACAGTGGGCTCTTCTTGGGCCAGGGCCTGCTGCCGGGCTTCGGCCACCGTTGCTTCGTTGAGGGTGGTCGACTCGCCCAGGCTAAACTGGACTCGGGTCGCTCCCCGCCGGGCCACCCTGGTCCGGTCCCAGGCTTGCTCCACGTACCGGCGCTGAAGTTCACGGACTTCGGCCAGGGCAGTTTGCACCTCCTCAAAGAGGCGGGCATTACGCATGGCCACCGCCACCTGGTTGGCCACAGAACGGAGCAGGCCGGCATCCCCTTCGTCCAGGCCGGCCATCTCGTCCTCCTGCACGTCCAGTACCCCGACCACCTGCCCCTCCACCATAATCGGCACGGCCATCTCCGAATAGGTATCGGGTAGGAGGGGGTTAGGCAGCCAATCTTCGGCCTCACGCACGTTATCCACCGTGACGATTTCACCAGAGCGAGCCGCCCGGGCCACCAGGCTGGCCGGGGCATCCAGGGCAATCCGGTGGCCTTTGGCCTTCATCGCCGCCCCGGCTTCACCGGCCCCGGCCGTCATGACCAGGTTTTGCTGCTCCTCATCAATGATGTAAACGTGAGCGTGGTAGTAATCAAACCGATCTTTAACCTGATTGACCAACTCATTCAACAGTTGGTCGAACTCAAGAATGGCGCTGAGTCGCTCACCCAGGACGGCCACAACTTCCAGGCGTTGGGTACGTTCGGCCACGCGCTGCTCCAGAGAGCCGATTAGCTCCCGTAATTGGACGGTCATCCGGTTGAAGGCCGTGGCCAGCAAACCAATCTCATTGCGCCGGTCGATTTCGACCCGTTGTGTCAAGTCACCCCCGGCAATGCGGGTGGCCACCTGGGTCAAGCCGATCACCGGGCCGGAAATACGAGTGGCCGCATAAAGTCCCACTCCCACAGCCAGCAAGATAGCTCCAACGGCCACAAGCAGGCTGAAATTACGCGCTTCCTCGGAGAGAGCCAGCGCCTCCGCTTCGTCAACTTCAGCCAGCATAGCCACTTTCAATTCCGGCAACCAGCGATACACGCCGATGACCGGTATAGGTGGATCCCGATAGTCGCCGTAGGTGCCGGACCCATTCTCGCCGCGCAGGGCCCGGTCAATGCCCTGGCTGTGGTAGGCCCGGGCCAGCACATACCCCTCGCTTTCAAAGCGGCTGGGGGTCAGCAGGTAGTTGCTTTCGGGACTGACCAGGTAAGTTTCGCCACTTTCACCCAGACCGGCCCGCTCAAGCATAATTTGTCCCATGGTACTGGTGTCTAAGCGGCCGGCCATCACGCCCACCGTCCGGCCACTCTGGGAATCGGCCAGGGGTTGGGTGATGAACATGGTCAACTCGCCCTTGCCGATCTCGTAGTAGGGGATCTGAACAAACTCCCCGGCCAAGCTTTCGGCGAAATAGGGTTGGCGGGTGACAATTTTGCCAAGCTGGATTTCGTTGGAGGCAGCCACAATCTGCCCCTCGGCATTGTAGAGAAATATCTCTTCAAAGAAGGTTTGGGCCTTGACCGTATCACGCAGCAGGCCGTTGAGAGCCGCCTGTTCCTGCCCCATACTTTCCGGCAGGGTCCCCCCCCCCTCGCCAGACGACGGTTGCAGGGTAGCCGCAGCAAAATCCCTAAACCGGTTGGCCCGGGTCGAGTCAGACAAAAACACCTGCAGCACGAGTCGACTATCTTCTATCCACTGGATGAGCTGGCTCTGTTTTAAGGTGGCCACCGACTCAAGCTGATTGATGACCTGATGCGTGGCCTGCTCACTCGTTCGAGTCAGGACGATGAACAGGACGACGGCCACCGGCAGCACCGCCAACAAGATAAAGTTCAGGATCAACGTCCACCGCAGTTGCTGCCAAAACGACAGCCCGGCCTCCAACGACGCTTCCTTAGTCGGTTTTTGGTTTTCAACACCGGTCTGGTCAGTCCTGGTCACTGCCCCGGTCGATTCTTGATTTTCCATCATTCACTGCCTCGCTTCGCCATTCGCCTATTCGCCATTCGCAGCTTCGCCATTCGCAGCTTCGCCATCCGCTCATTCGCCATTCGCAGATTCACCACTCCCAGCTTCCCCATCAATCCCCAACTCCAGCACCGTATGCCGCACGCCCAGCCGCTGGCCCAATTCGCGGGCGGCGGTTTCTAGCAGGGTATCCAGGTTGGGCGCGGCCCTCAGTTTATCGGCAACTTCGCGGATGGTGGCCTCGCGCCCGGCCCGCTCGCGCGTTTCTTCAAAGAGGCGCAGGTTTTCGGCGGTTTGGGCCACCTGGTCAAGTATGGCTTCAATAAATTCCAAATCCTGTTCAGTCCAGAGTTTGCTGGTGTCTTCACTATCCATTTTGTGCAATTGCAAAGTACCAATGGTTAGGCCACTTAACGATACCGGCGCAACCAGTGATTTGGGGCTACCTTCGTATTCATCAATAGGCACAATGGCCGGATGTTTTTGGGCTAAAGCCTGTGCCCGGGCCGCATTAAACGTTGCTTCTGATAATTCAACCGTGCCGGGCTGCATATACAAATGCCCCCTGTTTTGTGTCTTAAGGCTGCTAATATCCCAGCTTTCTGCAACATACCGCTCCTGGGTGGCGTGGGCTTCGGCCAGAGCAGTTTCAACATCTCTAAACAAGCGCGCGTTGCGAATGGCTATCGCTACCTGATTTGCCAGTGAGCGCAACAAACTGGCATCACTCTCATCCAAACCGCCAATTGTATCCTGCTGCACATCGAGTACGCCAACCACCTGCCCTGCCAGTACAATGGGTACCGCCATTTCAGAGTAGGTGTTTGGCAGGTGCGGATTGGGCAGCCAATCCGGTGCCTCGCGCACATTGTCAATATTCACTAGCTGGCCGGTGCGGGCGGCGCGGGCCACCAGACTGGTTGGGGCATTAAGAGGTATATTGTGTCCCTGGGCCTTCATGATCACGCCTGCCTCGCCGGCGCCTGCTCTCATCACCAAACTTTCGTTCTCACGGTTGATGATATAAACGTGGGCATGATAGTACTCAAACCGATCCTTAACTTGGTTGACCAACTCGGTCAGGAGTTGGTCAACATTCAGAATGGCTACCAACTGCTCGCTCAGACTGGTTACAATTTCCAGGCGGTGGGTCCGGGTGGCTACGCGATCTTCCAGCGACTGGATAAACTCGTTCAACTGGCCGGTCATGCGGTTAAAGGTCCCCGCCAACTGACGAACTTCGGCTGGCCCTTCTGCTTGCGACGCTTGTAACTGCAAATCGCCCTCGGCAATTTGAGCGGCTGTATCGGTTAGGTGCTGCACCGGAGCGGCCAGCCGCCGGGCCAAATAAGCTCCGATCACCCCTGCCAACACGACCGCAATAATTATGATTGCCACAAAAATGGCTACATTTTCAATTAATTCCTGATAAGCCTCGGCCACCGGCAACTCGGTAACCACGGCCCAATCCGGGGTATCCAGGGGCACATAAGTGGTCACAACATTCTTGTCTTCTATCCCAGTAGAAATACCAATACCTGTCTCTTTAAACTCATCCTCCGGATCCTCTCTTCCAACAAATTCAGCCACTTCATCCAGGTGGCTCAGGTTTTCGCCGGCAATTACCCGAGTCACATCTCCAAACGCCAGCAAGTTGCCCTGCCGGTCTACCACATAGGCCACACCCTCATCACCAATTTCTAACCTGTCCACCAAATCCCACATGAATTTCAGGTTGGCTTCGGCTACCAACGTGCCTTGATAATCGCCAAAAACATTGAGCACCGGTACAGCCATGACTATTAACGGTTCAAAGGTTGTGTCATCAATGTAGACCGGCCCAATATATCTCTCACCCTGTTCGGTTTGGGTTAACACCTCGGCCTCTAGCCGGGTGGTTACTTCGTTGCCCCCTGCCTGCGAAAACCGCGAGACCTGGGCTACTACCTGGCCTTGCTCATCTAATAGAGCCAATTGACGAAACGCCGGTCCCAGTCCCAACAACTGTTTCAGCGTTTGTTTCACTACGTCGGCCGATGAATCTATCAAACCGCTAAACTTAACGGCTGACTCCAGCTCACCAAACCGCTGCTGGATAAAGCTTGTAACTTCGTTAGCTGCCGATTGCGCAATCAGACGCTGTTCTCCATCCACAACCTCTTGCTGGGAGCGAATGTTAAAGTATAGCTCCACGCTGCTGGCCAGCAGCAGCGTAACCACGCTTAAGGTTATAAAGGCAATTGACAGAGTCGCCGTTAAACTTCTGGATTTTGTCTGCACATTTTTGATTTTGTAGTGAGCGGTGATATTACTTAACATGGTTTTTACTTTCAGTTGTTATAAAAATAGTTGGACTAATTACCATTGGCGTTTAAGGGGGCATCAGGCCTAATGCCTAACTCCAGCTTGGCATGCGTAGCAGCCATGTGTTGACCCAACTCTTCAGTGGCAATTTCCAGCAACTTTTCCAGACTGGACGCGGCCCGTAGCTTATCGGTAATTTCGCGAATGGTCTGCTCCCGGCCGGCCTGCTCACGGGTCTCCTCAGAAAGGCGGATATTTTCGGCAATCTGGGCCACCTGGTCGGCCACGGTCTGGACCAGAGCCAACTCCCGCTCGCCCCATTGACGCGATTGTCCGGCGGCGTGGAGTTGGATGGCGCCAATGGGCTGGTTTTGCAACTTGATCGGGGCAACCAAGGCATACTGCGTACTGCGTATTGCATACCTGTGCCCGTCAGGGTGCTCTTCTGATTCCTGGCTCGCTTGCGCCTCATCATTCATGGCCACAATGGCCGGTTCGCTCTGGGCTACAGCTTCTTGCTCCAGTTGAGCCACCACGGCCTCATTCAAGGACGGAGCCTCAGGCTGCTGATAAAGATGGGTCCGGCTCTGGCCGCTGCTGGCCACGGCTGCCCACTGTTGGGCCTGGTAACGCTGTTGGGCGATCCGGGCTTCGGCCAGGGCCGTTTCTACCTGGGTAAAGAGGCGGGCATTACGAATAGCCACAGCCACCTGGTTGGCCACCGAGCGCAGCAGGTTGGCATCGTTCTCATCTAAACCACCAATTTTATCTTCCTGTACGTCCAGCACTCCAACCACCTGATTTTCCAAAGTAATCGGCACGGCCATCTCCGCCTGTGTATCGGGCAAGAGAGGATTAGGCAGCCAACCTTCGGCCATCAAGACGTTATCGACCTTCGTTACCTGCCCCGTCCGCGCTGCCTGGGCCACCAAGCTCTTGGGCGTAGAGATGGCAATATTGTGACCGTGCTCCTTCATCTCTGCCCCGGCCGGGCCGGTGCCTTCGGCCACCACCAGCTTTTCTCCGGTTTCGTCGAGCAAATAGATATGGGCATAATAATACTCGAAGTTCTGCTGAATTTGATTGACCACTTCAGCCAGCAGTGCATCGACGTTTAAAATTGCGTTCAACCGCTCGTTAATGACCGCCACCGTTTCTAAACGCCGGGTCCGGTCGGCTACCCGCTCTTCCAGAGTGCCGATGAGGCTCCGCAACTGTTCGGTCATACTATCGAGAGCCCGGGCCAGCTTGGTAATCTCATCCTCACCTCTGGCTGGCACCGGGATCGTCCGCTCGAGATCGCCAGCAGCAATGGCAGAGGCAGCGTCGGTCAACTCACCGATAGGGCGCAGCGTCCGGGTGGCAATCAAAGCCAGGGCACCCCCACCAACAAACAGCACCAGCAAACTAACCCCGATGGCAATGCTCAAGCCGATATTGCGGGTATTAATAGCCTGAGTACGATCGCTGGCCACTTCTAACACGCCAATTACGTTACCCGAAAAATCACGCAGCGGGAAGCTGAACAGCGTCAGTTCTCGACCATCCTGATTATGCCGGGTTGCGATGGAATTTCCGTTCAGGACCTGTTGGTAGGTACTTTCATCCGCAAAAAATGGTTGAGCCAGGGTACTGGCTTGCAGCAGCAAATCGGGGGTGGGGCCTGCAGCTTCACCCAAGGCCCCTTCCAGGATAGCAAACCGGGCCGCATTTCGATCTAATAAAATTTGCCACTCACCACCAAACTGCCCCTTCATTTCTTCAAGCAAGGTTTGGTCTACATTCAGACCGAACTCCACCGTACCGATATGGTCACCCAGATAAGTTACCGGCACCACACCTCGCACCCCGAGACCGGAGCGACCAATCTCGGGGCCGCTCACAGGACGCTGCTCGGCATTGGCCAGAACAACACTGGGACGGTACAAAGAAAGGTCTTCCCCGTATAATTCCGGTTGGTGCAGGCGCAAATAGGAGATGGCCGGGGGCTGATGAAACCCGTGCTGCGGTACATCAAACTGTTCATCAAGACGTTGATAAGCCGGCAGGGTCAGCTCGGTTAATCGCTCCCGGTCACCGGCGGCGAAAGCCGCCTGCACTTCAGGATTATTGGCCACCTCGGTGGCCAAAGCCAGGGCAAAAGACTCCAACTCAGTTAACCGGTTCTGGAAAAGCTGTTGTGAGTGATTCAAATCCGCAGACTCTTGTTCCTGCAAAGAGTTAGCAATACTGTATGCACCCAGGGCAGTCACCCCAAGCAGCCCAAAAGCAAAGATCAGCAAGGTTGGCACAAGCAATTTACGAATGACGGTCATGATTGTCTCCTTTAACCCTGTTCGCCGTTGCCGGCGGTATGTTCCGGCGGGGGAGTTACTCCCACTTTGACCAGGCTATGGGACACACCCAGGACCCGGCCTAACTCCTCAGCGGCCGTTTTGGCCAAGACATCCAGACTGGGGGCCTGCCGCAATTTGGCGGTAATTTCGCCCACCAACTGCTCGTAACTGGCCCGTTCCCGGGTTTCTTCAAACAGGCGCAGGCTTTCGGCCGCCTGGGCTAATTCGTCTACCACAGCTTCCACCACCGCCAGGTCATCCTCACTCCAGTTTCGGTCGGCATCTAACGGATGCAATTGCAGCGTGCCGATAGGCATATCCTGTAACTTAACCGGAGCAACAATAGATTCCACTGCCGTATCGCCGGGCTCATCTGTTCCATTGGACCCCAACGCCACCACCGCTGGATCATCCTGAGTCAAGGCAGCCTGTCTGGCCTGAATAACGGCTGCCTCGGATAGGGCAGGCGCGTCGGTTCGGGCGTAATGATACTGACCACCGGGCGAAGCAATTTTGGTCTGCTGCCACGACTGGGCCAGGTAACGCTTCTGGGTCGCCCGGCTCTCAGCCAGGGCATCTTCAACCTCAGCAAAGAGACGGGCGTTACGAATAGTAACGGCTACCTGGTTAGCCAACGAGCGTAGCAGGTTAGCATCGCCTTCATCCAGACCTGCAACTCTATCCTCTTGTACGTCGAGCATACCGACCACCTGCCCCTCCAGAATAACAGGTACGGCCATCTCCGAGTAGGTATCAGGCAGCAACGGGTTTGGCAGCCAATCATCCGCCACCCGAACATTGTCAACCCAGACAATTTCGCCGCTCCGAGCCGCCCGGGCCACCAAGCTGGTGGCAGCATCCAGGGGGATTTGGTGGCCCTGAGCTTTCATCTGAGCCCCAGCTTCACCAACGCCGGCAGCCATAACCAGATTTTGACGCTGGCCATCAATGAGATAAATATGGGCGTGATAGTAACCGAACCTCTCTTTAACCTCCTTAACCAGCTCAGCCAGGAGTTGGTCCAGATCAAGAATAGCGCTAAGATGCTCACTGAGAATGGCCACCATCTCCAGACGCTGGGTCCGATCGGTCACCCGCTGCTCCAGAGAGTCGATAAATTCTCGCAATTGGGCCGTCATCCGGTTAAACGCTTCAGCCAGTTGAGCCACTTCAGTGGGACCCTCAGCCGTGGCCTGCAGCTCTATTTCTCCGCTGGCAATTCGGCCCGATGTTTCGGTTAAGTTCAGCAGCGGCGCAGCCAGGCGGCGAGCCAGATAAACTCCGACGAAACCGGCCAACACGGCTACAATCAAAATGATCGCCCCCGAGGCTACAATATTTCGAATGACGTCGGTATAGGCCTCAATCACCGGCAACTCGGTGACCACCGCCCAATCCGGGCTGCCCAGGGGCACATGGGTGGCCAGCACATTGGTGCCGTTGATCCCGGTAGAGATAGGCGTACTTTCTTCCTCCAGTTCATCAAGCGCATCCTTTCGCTCTACAAACTCGGCCACTTCGGCTAGATGGCTCAGATTTTCGCCCGCCAACACCCGGGTGACGTCCCCAAAGGCCAGCAGATTGCCCTGCCGGTCGACCACATAGGCCACCCCCGTCCTGCCGATTTCCAACCGATCGACCAAATCCCACATGAACTTCAGGTTCACTTCAGCCACCAGGCTGCCCTGATAATCCCCAAATATGTCCTGCACCGGTACCGCCATCACGATCAACGGTTCAAAAGTGACCTCATCAATGTAAGCCGGGCCGATGTACCGCTCTCCTTGCTCCGTTTGCGCCAACAGCTCAGCCTCGAGCCGGTCCGTCACCTCACCTCCCGCCGCCTGGGACAGACGAGAGGCCCGGGCCAGCACCTGCTCTTCGGCATCAACCAACACCAGTTGCCGGAAGGCCGGTTCCAACCCCAACAACTTTTCCAGGTTCTGCTCCAACTCGACCGCCGAGACATTGCTCAACTCGCCAAACTTGACCGCTGCCTCCAGTTCGCCAAATCGCTCCTGAATGAAACTCTGTACCTCATTGGCCGCCTGCTGGGCAATCAGCCGCTGCTCACCGGTCACCACCGTCTGTTGAGCCAAAAAGTAGGCATATAGTTGCAGACTGCTGGCCACTAACAGCACCACCAGGCTCAAAGCCACAAAGGCGATGGCCAGGGTTGCCGTCAGGCTTCTGGATTTTGGGGACTTTTTTGCTTCAACCTTTTCTGCCATTGCTTCACCTTTACTTACTAAGCCTAAGAGGCGGGGTCTACCGAAACTATCGTTTGGGTAAGACCAGCCGGTAATTCAGGCCGGTCTTACCTGAGTTAGCGAATAATCTCGTCAGCCTGCACCAAGATACTGTCTGGCACCGTTAGGCCTATTTCCTGGGCCGCTTTGTAATTGACCCGCAGACTGCCATCTATGGTGACTACCGGGATGGTGCCGGCCGGGGTCCCCCGCAGAATTTTATCGGCCAAAATGGCGGCCAGTTCACCGGCCTGGAGATTGTCGGGTTCAAAGCTAAAGATAGCCCTCGTATCTACTTGCGATTCCGACTGAGCGGCCAGCGGTATGTTGTGTTTGGCCGCAAACTCGGACATTAACGCCCAACCGTCCGGGGAGCCCACAATCGGCTCCGGCATTAGCATAATGGCCTCAAAGTCAAGATCACTCGCCGTGTCTAGCGCTTGCAGATCGGCCTCAAAGTCTTCGAAAGTGGTAAGTTGGGTTTCTATCAACGTCACCCCGGCATCTGAGGCAATCGACCGCATCGCTTCAACAACAGGGGTAATACTGCCGTTAGCAATTTTGGGATCATAAGGGACCCATATCCGTTTGGCCGTGGGTACCAGCTCAAGCAGAAGCTCAAGACGCTTGTAGAGCAGATCGGCCATAGACACACGAACCCCGGTAATGTTTCCACCGGGCTGGCGCACACTCTCAACTAAACCCGTTCCCTCTGTTGGGGCCCAAGCAAAAATCACGGGGATATTGGTGTCTTGGGTGGCGGCCTTAGCCGCTGTAGCCGCCTCAGTGGGAAACGCAAAAATCAAGTCCACCTCGTCGGCTACGAATTTCTCGGTGATGCGCTGATAGTCGGCCAAGTCAGGGCCCACGCTCTGCACGTCATAAACGATGTTCTCGCCTTCAACGTAGCCTAACCCGGTCATTTTGGCCTTGAAACCATCAACCGTGGTGGAAAAACTCTCTGCGCCATCCAGCACACCCACCCGATACACCTGGGGTTCCTCCGCCCCACAGCCACTCACAAGCAGGCTGCTGACAACGATAAAAATGAGAGCAACCAGCCAAATTCCTTTGTTGTTTTGAATATGATGATTGTTTATCACGATACTTTTTCCTACATCGAATCTTTGGCATTCTGGAAGGTGACCGACGCCGGATAGCGCTGAATACAGAACCTCCGGGCCATCCGCGCGGCTGCCTTTTTTGGCTACCGAATTATTTCCGCAGCCTGGCTCAACAACCCTTCATCCAAGTTCAAGCCCAGTTCTTGCGCCACTTTGTAATTGATATACAAATCTTGGTTGGGGGTGAGCACCGGGATGGTGCCGGCCGGAGTACCTTGGAGAACTTTGTCGGCCAGCGGCGCAGCCAGTTCGCCCACTTTAATCATGTCGCTGGAAAGTCCAAAAACAGCCCCCTGCTCGACCATATGGAGGGAGCTAGCGCCCAACGGTATTCGGTGTTCCCCTGCAAACTTACTTATCATAGCGAAACCGTCGGACGAGTAGTTAAAACCGTCGGGCATAAGGATGATGCCATCCAGGCCAACATCACTCAATTGATTTCGCGCCGCCAGGTCTGCCTGGAGTTCTTCTGGCGTGGTGGCGGGAACTTCCACCAACGTTACACCCAAAGCCGAGGCCGTCGGGCGCAACACCTCGAGCGTAGGGGCAATATTAGAGCTATTCTTGTCATAGCCTATCCACACTCGTTTGACCTGCGGCGCTATCTCGAGCAAGAGCTCTAAACGCTTGCTTATCGTCTCCGGGCCAGGGTAGCGCACCCCGGTGATATTCCCGCCCGGTTCCCGCACACTGTCCACCAGACCATTCCCTTCTATGCCAGCGTAGGCAAATACCACGGGAACATCTGTCCCTTGGGTCGCTGCTTTAGCCGTTAAGGCAGCCGGGGTGGAACCTGCGGTAAAAATCAAGTCAACCTTATCAGCCACAAATTGCTCGGCCACAGCTTGCATATCGGCCTGATCCTCGGGAAAGTCATAAACGACGTTCTGGCCTTCTACGTAGCCCAACTCGGTCATTTTGGCTTTGAAGCCATCGCTTATGGCGACCATAAGGCCTCCACCCAGAATACCCACCCGATACACCCTGGGTTCCTCCGCCCCGCAACCACTGATCAGCAGGCTGCTGACAACGATTAATATGAGCGTGGCCAGCCAAATTCCTTTGTTGTTTTGAATATGATGATTGTTTATCACGATACTTT
>DAOUMU010000257.1:0-8917 GCA_034409055.1 Anaerolineae bacterium | reverse complement strand
CTGAATTTGTGGGACACCCCTTGATTTCAGGAGCTTAAGCCCTCAGAATCAAGGAAACAACATCTGGTCAAAGGCAGTGACGGATGACCCCTCTCTTCTGATGTGATGACAAGACAGTCAGGGGCTTCATAATTGTGACAGATACAAGATGTGGTATAACTCAAATTATTTTACTCTGCCAAAGTCAAAATCTTTTTCTTTAAAGCTATAGCAAATGATAAGCTGCTGTCCTAATATCTGTTTTAGCCATAGACCTTAGCCGGCCCCCTAATAAAACGACCCAAGCCTTGGGTGAAAACTTTGCTGTTAACTCATGAAAACACTGTCAACCAATACCAAATTATTAATTTCTGTGTGTAAATCCCTGCACCGGATTGACCGTCTTCTCAGTCAACCTTTGCCTTGGACCAGGCGTTTGGAAGAAATTAACAAGATCTTATTAAACACATTGGCAGTTGATGGCATTTGGCTTTTAACCACCGCTCCTTTGCCATCGGTGGCCTGTGGTTTAATTAGTACGCCTTTGGCTATTGCCCCCAATGCCCAAGTGCACCTCATAGATACAGCCCCGCCAATCTCAGATAATTGGCCTCCTGATGATAGTATTTTGGGTCGAGCCATAGCTAATAAAAGACCCTACTTTATCCAACCGAATAGTGTTGAGAATTGCATTGACTCTGATCTAGGTGACGCCCTATTTGGTGCATTTCAGGCCAACCCATCTGCGATTATTCCTCTTGTCGTTGATAATAACTCCATAGGCGCCTTAATGGTTGCCAGTCACGACCCGGCCAATATGCCCCTACCAGAAGAAATGCAAGAGGTACTCATCTCTCTAGGCAAACATCTGGGCATAAACCTGCAAAATGCTTACCTTGTAGACCGATCGCGACGACACGCCAGCGCTTTGAAGACGCTCAACCAAATTGCTCACACAATTACTTCCAGCCTGGATATAGATGAGGTGCTTCACCGGACAATGGCCGGCATCAATGAAATGCTGGAGGTAGAAGCCGGTTCTCTCCTACTGTTGGACAAACAAACAAACGAGCTCTACTTTAAAATCACCCTGCGGGGGGAAAATAAACAGATTACTTCCTTCCGTTTGCAATGGGGTGAAGGCATCGCCGGTTGGGTCGTGGCTCATAATCAACCGGCTATTTCGAATGATGCTCAACGTGATAAGCGTTTTTACCACGAAATTGACCAGGCGATTGGTTTTACCACCAACACGATTTTGTGTGTGCCCCTCCTGCTTCAGGGTAAGCCGATAGGCGCTCTGGAAGTAATTAATAAACGTAGCGGCCCCTTTGATGAAGAGGATCAAGAATTATTAGTTTCGATGGCCGCCTCGTTGGGGGTGGCTTTAAGAAATGCCAGTTTATATGAAGAGGCCCAGGAACGAACTCGTCAAATTAAAGCGGATAACCAGATAACGGCCGCTATTAATACAGGATACGGGTTATCGGAGACGGCCAAAATTATCTTTAAAAAATTTAGACAGTTACTTCCTTTTGACCACATGAGTATCTCCCTGCTTGATGACTCCAAAGAAAACGTGCGTCAATGGATTTTTAGCGAGTACGGTAGTGTTGAACAGACACAACTGACAATACCCCTCAAGGAATCAGCCTTGACCTGGATTATTGAAGAAAATGAAGGGCGTATCTACGACGATATTCTCGACCTTAAAACAGCAGGCAGGATCTACCCGGATGATCAAATTCTATTAGAGGATGGCATCAGATCAAAGATGGCTGTTCCCCTTACCACCCAAAAAGGACCTTATGGTAGCCTCAATATGGGCCATCGCCGAGTTGGTGTTTATAACTCTAACCATCTAAACCTGTTAAGAAGATTCACGCCTCAGGTGGCAGTGGCCATCGAAAAAGCCTATCTAACAGATGTAATGGAGCAACGTACCAGCCAGTTACAAATGTTGAATCGGCTGGGTGAAATGTTAGCCTCCCTAAACGATTTTAGCCTGATGGTAGATAGGACCTTGAGCATGCTTCCCCGCCTGATGCCCGGCAATGTGCAGGGAGTCATTTTAGCCGGTGGGCACGGCCTTTATCTGGGTATAGCGGTTCCTTTTAATTTTGAAAAAACAGACCAGATCATTGAAAAGATACTCGACACTTTCACCGAAATGAGTGAAGGTGATGTACCCACTGAACTAGTTTATTCCAAAAGCATTCCCGGCAATATGCCGGTATCTGTTGATTGGGAACCAGTCACCACGCTGGCCTTTCCCATTCTAACCCGTCTGGGCTCGTCGGGCATAATTTATATGGCTTCTGACCGCAAGGAGAATTTAAGCGACAACCTGCTACACATCTTCTCTCTAATTGGCTCCCAACTGGCAGCGAGTATTGAAAATGCCCGCCTTTTTCAACAAGTCGAGCAAGAACGGGCGCGACTGGCAGCCATACTGGCCAGCAGTACCGATGCTATTCTGGTCGTCAATAACAAGAAACGTATTGTACTGGATAATCCGGCTGCCTGGGCCGTGATGGGTGTTGAAGAGTCGCAAAGCGACAAATTGCTATCCGAAAGCACCCAAAATAAAGCCCTCATCGATTTGTTTGAAAATACGATGGCAGGGGGGGAACCTACCGGCGAAATCCCCCTGATGGATGGTCGTACTTTCTTTGCGAATCTTTCCCCTGTTTCGGTAGACGAGGCTGGCATTATTGGCTGGGTGGCTACGATGCAGGATGTCAGCCATTTTAAAGAGTTAAACCAGCTTAAAAATGATTTTGTCAACACCGTTTCTCACGACTTACGCTCGCCTCTCTCCGGTATTTTAATTGCGGCCCACCTTATACCCGAACTTGGGCCGGTAAATGATACCCAGCAGAATCTGTTGCAAACGATAGAGGGCCGCGTGGGGGCGATGCGACAATTGATTGAGGATTTATTGGATGTGGGTAGCATTGAAGCCGATATTGATATGGAAATGGAGCCATACACCGTAGCTCCGCTTCTCCGAGAGACGACGACGACATTGCTTCCCCAAGCCAGTGACAAAGCCATTCAATTAACCACTGAAATAGCTGAAGATTTACCTTTAGTTATGGCCAGTCCCGATCGCTTGCGTCAGGTAATGAACAACCTTATCGGTAATGCTATAAAATACACCCCTAGCCAGGGTCAAGTTACTGTTAAGGCTTTTCAGTATGAAGACGAGATTCGCATCCAAGTTATTGATACAGGCATAGGTATTCCGGCTGCCGACCAGCCCCATATTTTCGAGAAGTTTTACCGGGTACATAACGAGTACACGGCCAACATTAAAGGGACCGGCTTGGGGTTGGCCATTACCAAAAGCATTATAGAAAAACATCAGGGTCGTATTTGGCTGGAAAGCGTTTTTGGAGAGGGCAGTACCTTTACGACAGCCTTGCCAATTTTCACAGGTTAGAGGTTCCTGGCCCTTTTACTAAGCCGTTATTCCCCTACAAGCTGAATAATTACCTCCCACTCATATCTGATTGCAGGGTAATAGGGTATATGTTATAATTCAGCTTGCTTCACAACGCACCAATTTGATTACAGCACTTGCATTTTTAAATCCGCAAGGAGATTTTATGAAAATTGCCCTGGACGCTATGGGCGGTGATCAAGCCCCGGTGGCAACAGTTCAAGGGGCGGTATGGGCTGCCCGTGATTTTGGTCTGACTGTGCAGTTGGTTGGTCAACCTGAGCTCATCGAACTTCGACTGGCTAAACATAACACAACTGGCCTGGACTTACCCATCATTCCCGCCAGTGAAGTTATTGAGATGCATGAACACCCTGCTGCGGCAGTCAAAAGTAAAAAAGACTCCTCGATGGCCGTTGCCTTGCGCGCCGTAAAGGCGGGGGAAAGTGATGCTTTTGTCACGGCTGGTAACTCAGGGGGGGCGCTGGCGGCCGCTTTGTTTGGTTTGGGGCGTATCAAAGGCATCAAGCGCCCGGCCCTCAGCACCGTCTTCCCCAATAATTCCGAATATGGCTACTGCTGTTTGCTGGATATCGGAGCTAACACCGACGTTCGCCCGGAATATCTGCTTCAGTTTGCTGTTATGGGGTATCACTATGCCCGTCAAGTCTTAAACATTCCCAATCCCCGAGTGGGGCTTCTTTCCACAGGTGAAGAGGAAGCCAAAGGCAGTACATTAATCCAGACAGTTTCCCCGATGCTCAAAAAAAGCAATCTCAATTTCATTGGCAACGTCGAAGGTAAAGATATTCCGGCCGGTCTGGCCGATGTGATTGTTACCGATGGCTTTACTGGCAATGTTTACATTAAAGGAGCTGAAGGGGTGGCCTGGATGATTCAGAAAATTCTTGAGGAGGAGATAAGAACCCGACCGACAGCCCTATTAGGGGCGCTACTGGCTCAGGGGGCATTTAAGGCTTTGCGAACTAAGTTAGATTATCGAGAATTTGGGGGTGGTCCCCTGCTGGGAGTCAACGGTGTTGTTGTTGTAGCCCACGGACGTTCCGATCCTTATGCTATTCGCAACGCTATCCGAGTGGCTAAACAGGCCAGGGAAAGCAATATTGTCCAAGCCATTGAAAACGGTCTAAAAACATTCAACATGAAAGAAGTAGTGGCTGATAGCTAAGGAGACATCCCCTGCCTTGCTTTGCCAACTTTCCCTCCAGAGGAGAACATCTTGCATCACCATTCAAAATCTACCGGGGCGATGTCTTCTAAATCCAATCACAACCGAGTGGTCATCACCGGGATGGGGGCTATTACGCCAGTGGGACATTCTGCCAATGAAACCTGGCAAAATCTGGTTAAGGGTCAAACCGGCATTGATCAGATTACTCACTTTGATCCTAAAAATCTGGCCGTTCGCTTTGCTGGTGAGGTTAAGAATTTTAATCCTCACCTCTATATCTCCCCTAAAGAGGCCAGACGAATGGCCCGTTGCGCCCATCTGGCTGTGGCTACGGCTATGCAAGCGATGGAAGATGCCGGTTTACCCTATCCTCTTGAAGACCGGTTGGCTGAAAAAAGTGGGGTTTTCCTGGGCACAGCCATGGGGGGCTTTGATAGAGCCGAGCTGGGCATAAAAGTTTACCTGAACCAGGGCTTAAGTAAAGTCAGCCCTTTTTCCTTACCGGCAGCCCTGCCAAATTTGTCAACTTTTCATACCTGCGTTAAGCTAAATGCTCAGGGTTATACCAACACCACGGCCACCGCCTGCGCAGCCGGTAGTATGGCCATTGCCGAGGCCGCCGAGGTGATTAAGCGTGGCCACTGTGATATTATGATTGCCGGCGGTACCGAAGCGGCTGTGACCGAAGTAACTCTGGCCGGCTTTATCGCTATGCGGGCGCTCTCGATCCGTAATGAGGAACCCGGTGGGGCTTCCCGGCCCTTTGACGCTAACCGCGATGGTTTTGTCATTGGCGAAGGATGTGCTATGTTTATCCTGGAGCGACTGGAACAGGCCCTGGCCCGAGGCGCTCACATTTATGCTGAGGTGTTGGGTGGGGCTCATTCTTCCGATACCTATCACATCGCTGCGCCTGACCCCGACTCAAGGGGAGCCATCCGGGCTATGCAATGGGCGCTACAGGATGCCGGAGTGAGTTTGACCGAGATTGATTACATCAACGCGCACGGAACCAGCACCCCGCTGGGTGACGCCGCCGAAACTTATGCCATTAAATACGTTTTTGGCAAGCGAGCCTATGAAATACCAATCAGCTCAACCAAGAGTATGATTGGGCACACCTTTGGCGCAGCCGGGGCTATTGAGGCCCTGGCCTGTATCAAGGCCATCGAAACTAACACCATCCATCCAACCATCAATTACCAAAATCCCGATCCCGCCTGCGACCTGGATTACGTGCCTAACCAGGCCCGCCAACATCAAGTAAACATTGCTCTCTCTAATTCTTTTGGTCTGGGCGGACAAAATTCTTGTTTAGTTCTTGGAAAATACCAATGAAAGTTATCACTAACACAGACATTATCGAAAGCCGTAGTAAATGGGCCAAGCGAGTTGCCCCCCTGACAATGATGTTTCTCATTGGCGGGCTAATTACCAATTTTCTCAGTATCAACCAGCCCGAGTATTTTCGGCTGACCCTGATCCTGCTAGCACTGGGCTTTGTCTTTGCCACAATCAGCTCTCATCTGGTCAATCGTTGGGTACGCGAGCCTCGAGCCGACCAGGTTTTGGCCACCACGCTCAAAAAATTTGGCAACGATCATATGCTCTTTAATTATACCGTGGTCATCCCCCACGTCCTCCTGACCCCCAGCCGTCTGTACACAATCACGGTCAAACATCACGATGGTCAGATTACGGTAAACGGACATCGCTTCTCTCGAAAATTTACCTGGAGGCGATTTTTTAAATTCTTTGCCGAGGAAGGACTGGGAGCACCGATATCCGAAGCAGAAAATAATGCCAGCAAGCTCCACAAATTACTGCGTGAAAATTTAACCGGTGAGGAGGAAGTACCGGAAATAAAGCCGCTAATCATTTTCTCGAACAAAGAAGCCGAACTTACGGTCAACGATCCACCCATTCCGGTTATGCGGAGCAACGAGTTAAAAGCTTATCTACGTGAGTATGGCAAAAGTAAAAATATCTCTGCTAACCAACGACAAACGCTGGCCAAAATCATCGGTGGTCAGTGGCAGGCAGTCAAAGCACGTTAAAATTAACGAAAGAGAGGCACCGGACCACCATGGCTTTTAATCATCATCAATACAATACCGAATATTTACTTAACGCCAGAGAAAATCGCGAGCCAATTAATGACGCGGCTCAAAAATACGGCGTACGCATTGTGGTAGCCGACGACGTGGCCGAAGGGGAGACGTACTGGAAAGTGATCGGGGTCCACCATCTGCTGCCCCGTGAAAATTTTAGTAAACACAACGTTTACATCGAGGCCCTGGACGAACAAGGGCAACGGATTAAAAATCCATTTGCCTGGTCCGGCTGGACCTGGCAAGGCCGGCAGTCCCACGAACGGGCCGACCCGCTTCCCCTGGATAAACCGGATTTTGAACCGGCCGGTAATATCGCTATGTACTTTGGACAAATTGTTTCGGTGTGGATGAAGGGCTTGGGCCGTGACGCGAACGATAAGAGTGATCGCGTTGAAAATCTTCACACCGCCCATCCCGATGAGCCTTTATCCGATGGCTCTCTTTTGAACACGCTGGGCCATCACTCCTTTTACGTCGTTTTCCAGCGCACCCGTAAGACCACAGCCGTCGCTGATGGGGTTATCAGTGGGCGAGTTGAAAGGGGTGAAGGGTACATCGTGCGTTTGATGCAGGACAGAAAAATCATTGCTGAACAGGTCCTGGACCACAACCTGACCTTTAGATTTGAGAATTTACCGCTGGGCGTCTATGGACTGAAAATAGTAGGCACCGATGTGAGCCAGGATAATATCCGGCTGAGCTCCAGCAGTAAAACTGTTTTTCTCAACCTGGCCATCCCCATTCCCGACGACAGTACGATCTTTGGCCGGGTGACAAATGGACAGGGTAGGACGCTCCTGCTGATTAAAGAAGGCAATATCATCTCCAGTCTGCGTATTCCTCCCTCAGGCGAGTATCGCTTTTCAGATCTGGCTGAAGGTGTTTACTCCATTCAAGTTTTCGAAACGAATATCAGACAGGATAATATTACGCTGGACGGAACCAACAGCCGCGAAATCAACCTGGTTGTGCCCGACACCCCCATCCCCCCTCCCGAAAAGAGTATCAACCACTACCTGCTCTTTGGTCCACCCGACAGCCGGGGGCGACAGGTCAATCTCCTCCTGGCCGTAGATTATATCTTAGCCTTTTCGGTGACCGTTGGCTTCAGCGTAGACGAGGCCAAACAAGCTCACCGGGTAACGATTATCGGAGAAGGTATCAGCGCCGCCAATCAACAGGCGATTCGAGATTCCAACAGCCAGCTTGAAGTGCTGACCGGTGATGCTTATGACATCGAGGCTGAACTCAATACTCGCATTCGTACCGGTCGCGCCTTTGAGGGTTGAGTAGGGAATCGGCGAATCGGCGAATGGCGAACCCCCAGGGCAGATGTGGCGAATTGGCGAATAGCGAATCGTGAATAACGAATTGGCGAACCCACAGGGTAGATGTAGCGAATCGGCGCATAAGGGCTTGCCATTTTTCATTCGCCATTCGTCGTTCCTGGTCGAGGTTATCGCCGCCGCCGGTTTGTTAGCCCTGGTCACCGTTGGTTTTTTTTGGCAGGTCCTACTGACTTCTACCGCCTGGATGCCGGCCGGGGGGGGTGATTTGGTTCCCTTTCTCTATCCCAATTATCATTTCGCCGCCGAACAGTTGCAGCGAGGTATCATTCCGCTCTGGAACCCCCATCTTTACAGCGGCACTCCCTTTGCCGCCGATATCCAATCCGGCCTTTTTTATCCTATCAACCTGCTCCTTTTCTGGCTGGTACCTGAACTGACTTACGAGTGGCTCGAATATGTGGCTATCTTCCACTTTTGGCTGGCCGGAACGACGATGTACTTGTGTCTACGTTTGTTAAGGCCAACGCCTCCCCGACAAAATGGCCGGTCAATCGCTCCTATTGCCGCCTTGGCTGGTGCCCTGGCTTTTGAATTTAGCGATCTGTTCATCGTACATTTTGGCAACTTAAATATGATTGCCGTGGCCGCCTGGCTGCCCCTCATCTTCCTGCTTTTTCACCACAGCCTGACCAGGTCAAGCTATGGCCTGGCCGCTGCCAGCGGTGCCGTGCTGGCCATAGCCACCCTGGCCGGTCACATCCAGATTACGCTCTTCATTCTGCTGACCCTGGGGCTTTATACGCTTTGGGAGTTAGGTTACAGGTGGCAGGTTACAGGTTACAGGTGGCAGATGGCAGGTGGCAGGTGGCAGATGGCAGGTGGCAGGTGGCAGGTTTCA
>DAOUMU010000256.1:0-13746 GCA_034409055.1 Anaerolineae bacterium | reverse complement strand
ATAGTCCAAACAATACGGGTAGATCATCTACCCGCTCTATATACGGTTCTGTTCGTCTCTCGTTTTTCATAACCAGAGGTATAACAGAATTTGATTTTATTGACAAAATTTAAGCGAACGTTGAGTGAATAGGCAGTCAACCAAACTCTTCAATGATATTAATCATCTCAAAGAAAGCAACATCTTGCCAGGGTTCATCGTTTCCTACTTGCACACTTGTCGTGTTCTGGGGAATTTCTCAAACCACACAGATTTTGACCCTTCTATCAGAGATTCAGAAGCAGTAATGCTTTTGACATTGAGAATAGTTGAATGGTTTTTATCATCTACGTAGAAGTGTAAAGAATGGCGCACAACCCCACATGCAGCGGACGGGGCTTTCGCCCCGAGGGTACGCGACGCGTTTTGCAATCAATCGTTTTGGTTGGCAATGGAGTCCTGCAAGAGCCGCCCCGCCGCTGATGATGTAAACGTTAATAAAACAAAAATCGAACACCCCCACCTCACCACTGCCCCAACAGCGACGCAGTCACTTCCGGCCCCCCCTCCTCAGTACCCTCACCCCTCATCCTTCATCCTTCATCCTTCCCTCGCCCCCCTCAGTGCCTCAGTGTTTCACCCCCCCCATTCACAATTCTATATAGTGACAAATGTCACCTCACCGAGTATAGTTGAGAAATCTACTCCAAATAATAACAATAGTAAAGCAAAAAGTGAGGTGAACCAATGAACCAAGATGAACTGCAAAGACTGCAAGCCAAAACTCCTGAACAACGATTTTTGAGTATGCTGGAGCAAGAATTCAATTATGCGCCCAGGATAGCCCAAGCGATTTTGGCCGAAGCGCGAGAATGTCTGTTGGGTCAACCAGGTGGTCTGCGTCCAGGACAAATCCGGGTGATATTGCTCAAGCGAGATGCGCCCCATGGAGAATTGCTGTCTGGGAGCCACAGCCTTGAGGTCACCTGGACAGTAGATGCCGGGCTTGAAGATAGTGAAATAGACCAATCGAAGGGGCGAGTGGCCTTGCGGCGAGTGCGTATTCAGCGCTTGTTGGACGAAGCCATTTGCCAGGGGGCCGTGGGCACCCAAGAGGATTTGGCCCGAGCCTTGCACGTTTCGGTGCGCACCATCAAGCGGGATTGTGACGATTTGCAGAGCCGAGGGATCAGTTTGCCCACCCGAGGCAAATTGAAGGGCATCGGCCGCGGGCAAACCCACAAAGCGCAAATTGTGGGCCGCTGGTTGCGCGGTGAAACGTATGACCAAATTGCCCGCCGGACGCACCATAGTGTCGGCTGTGTCAAACGGTATGTCCGCGGCTTTGTCCGGGTGATCAAGTTGCACCAAAAAGGATTGTCCAGCAACGAAATCAGCCTGTTGGTGCAAATGAGCCGCTATTTGGTTAAGGATTACTTGGCTGTTTACGACCAAAATGACGCTCCATTTTGTCGTCAACGCTTACAAGAACACCTAGAGCGGCTCACAAAGGGAGACAGTGAGCCAAAAAAGGGGGCGCTATGAACCGCAGTTATATCGGTGTCCAACAACGTTCTTTCCGGAGTGCCATCATCCACCTGTTGGAAGCTGACTATGGCCTGGTTGGTAGCCGGCGAGTGCTGGAAATGTTGGCCGAAGATGTGGCTCAATTGGCGGTTGAATTTCACCCGCCCCGAAGCTGTGTCCAGAGTGGTTGGCTGGTTTTTACCGGCACCAAAGCCACTGGGGGCAAAGCCCATCCGGGCAAATCGGCTGGCGACTACCCTTTGGTGACCCTGTCGTGGCCAGTTCTTTTGTCCCAAGACACTGAAGCCATGATCAATATGCCTCCAGGCAAAGAGGGGCGGCGTCAGCAAGCTGAGTTGTTGAAAAAACGATTGCACCGCCTCATTGAATATGGCCTGGACCATCCCGACGGCCCGGTGCTGCTGACCACGGCCGATTTGGGACTGATGTTGGGCCGCACCAGTTCTCAAATCAGCCGCTTGGTCAATGAGTTGCGTGCTGAAACAGGTAAATCGTTGTTGACAAAGGGTTATTATTTTGACCAGGGCGTGCGTCCCACTCATAAAGCAGAGGTAATCGCCCTGTATGAACAGGGCATGGATGAAGCTGATATTGCCTATCACACTCGTCATGCTCAAAGTAGCGTTGGTCGCTACATCCGTGATTATGAACGCGTCAAATTGCTTTTGAAGCACGAGGTTCTCGTTGCGCAAATCAGCCCTATGATCGATATGCAACCCTCGGTTGTTAATGCTTATGTCGAGTTGGTTAAGCAATATCATCCTGATTTATTGTCCCATACAGAAACGACCGAAAATGCCCCATGAGATTTGACAAAGGTGACATTTGTCACTATTCACGTTTGATGTAAAACACAAGAGGAACCAATGACCCAACAATGCCAATTCATCAAACCCAACGGCCAACGCTGCAAACGCCTCACATCAAAACAATACTGCTACAACCACGACCCAAACCGAAAGATGTGTGCCCAACCCGGCTGCACAAAAACCGCCATCACAGGTCTGGACTTCTGCCCGGTCCACCGCCAGGACGGTGGCCCCAAAGCAGGAGCCCACCCCGGAAACCAATTCAGTCGACTACGAATCAAGTCAGGATTCAAAATGAAGCCCCTCACCCCCGACAAGCTGGCCGACACCACCCTCCGCCTTGAATCTCTCTACGCCTACGCAGACACCGTCACCGATGTAAAAGAATACGAAAGAATAGCCCGTTACCTGTCAATACTATCAGGCCGCCTAAACCGGACCCTGGGCCAGCCCGGCTACACCACTGAGAAAGAAGTAGAGGCAGTCATAAAAAGGGAAAAAGCCCTTATCCCGATCAGGCTGCAAAGGGAAAGGGAAGCAAAAGAGACCCCAAGACCAGAACCTACCGCAAGATCACCCCAATACCACCAAGTCCTCGAATACACCGAAGATTACTTCCAACGCTACCGAAAGTCCCCAACCTTTCGAGAAATCTCCAGAGCCCTCAACATATCAAATTCAGTGGTACAACACTACATCGACCAGCTAATTGAAGACGGAAAACTACACAAATCCCCATCATCTCACCATAGATGCTTACGACGCGGAAAAAACAAAGTTAAACAACTAACATTCGACCTCAGGTGAAAACCGGCTACGGCCCTGCCAGCCCTCAAAAAATTACCTCCGCAAAACTCTGGTCAAAATTTTGATTTTATCATCAAGTACCGTAAACTAACCCTATATTGTGGGGCAAGAACCTTGAAACAAGCCAATCTGTGAGCGGATAAATAGCGGCGACCGCAGGCGACCGTAGGCGACCGCAGGCGACCGTAGGGAGTGCGGATGGTGTATTCATCGGTAACATCAGATGGCCCTGCGATTTACGGCCAGTATCCGCTAATCCGTTACCTATCCGTTTACCGATTTTGATGGATTAGACATGGACATTCAAGAACGCTACGCAGAAGCTTCACTCAAGACGGCGGGCGACCTCAGAACCATTGCCCAATCGAAAATGATACGTGAGCTATCAACCCTATCCCTGCCTGAGATCGAGGCCGTGGTTGAGTTGGTGGCCCGAGTCATACCGGCCGGCAACGTGCCGGGGGTGATTCTGAACGGGTTGGCTCGCCTATCAGGCCGTAAACCCCCCCTGAAAATACTCAAGCGAGACATCAACCTGCTCTTTACCGGAATTGAGCAATCGCTCGATAAAGCCGTCTATAGCGCCTTCTTCGCCGGTCCGGCCGCCGTTATCTGGGGCTATCAAAACCTGCTCAGGCTGGCCGGCAAAGACCCCGACGACTCTTTCCCCGAAGGTATCTGGCAATTCTATGCAGATTATGCCCTGCGCGAAGACACGGCCCGCCACACCAATGAAACCCACGGCTTTGATACGACCCTCAGCCAACATCAGATTCATTTAAGTCAGGTTGACCGCACCACCGCCTGGGTTATGGCCGCCATACACTGTTTGCACCAGTATAACGATTTACTCAAAAATGAGTGGCGCGAGCGTGTTTACACTTATCTACTAAATGAGCTTACCAGGGAAGGGCCAGAGGCTGCTCGCTACACCCGGCTCTACCGTGACTGGGAAAAAGAACGCCCCTACGGTCGTGGCTCCGATGCGGCCGCCCATGAAACCTATCCCACCTATCGCCGGATCAAGTTTGACCGTTTCCTGGAAGAGACCATGCGTGATCTGCCTCATAATCTGTCTCAAGCCTGGGTCAAGCGCGTCCGTAAGACCAGAGAAGAGGAGTTATCGGCCTACCAGCAACAAATATCTATCCTGGCCTACCTTGAACCGGGGGCTTATGGTGAAACACGCCGGCCGGTCCCGCTAGCACAGGCCCACATTGGCCTTATCTATCAGGGATACTACTATCTGATCCCGGTTTGTACCTCCGGCAGCGATCAACCCGCCGATGTAACCACAGTCCGGGAGCAGATCGCAGCCCTGATGAGCCATGCCCCTGCCTCCCCCCCTGTCCAATTGACCTCTCTGGCCAGGATCCGTCGGGCTGCATGGCCCGATCTGGCCCCCAAACTGAATCAGATTTTAATCAAGGAACTGGAGATGCTTCGGCTCGCTCCAATCCTGCTAAATTGCGGCCCCCATTCGCCTCACTTACCTTTGGCTGAACTGCGCCAGGCTGAACGGGGTCTGGGTGATCACGCCCTGACCCTATTCGATACGGGTGAAACAATGGTCTTTGACCAGTCCCATATCTTTTTTGATGGAACGTGGGGCGCTGCTTTGGCCGAAATTATCACCCAAGAGGCCCTGGCCTGGGCCGTCTATCTGGATACATTACCCCCGGTCGCCGCCAAAAAAAACCACCCCTTTGTCCTGACCTTCCCCTTTCAAAATCCCGAACTGGATTTGATGCAGCAAGCGCCCCAGATTCTGCCTGAGGTCAGTGCTGAAACCGAAGCGGTCAACATCAAGGCCATCCTGAAATTGCGTAAACTGTTCAAGTTGCGCAATGATTTACTCCAGTTAACCGTCAATGATCTCCTGGTCCTCTATCGGGCCATTCATGCGGCCGTCTATCAACCCGATCCTGATTTAATCACGGCCCTGCAAGCATTAACCCAGGCCGGGCATAGGGATGCCCCGGCTACGGATACCCCGGCTACGGATGCCTCGGCTATTCAGGCGGCGGCTAAGGCGGCCCTGGAAGCAATCGAGCGCTCCCAACAGGTTAACCCGGCCATGGTCATCCCGGTCGATGGCAGCCAGCGTACCCCCCGTGACCGTCTGTATCCAATGACCTTTGAGGTTCCCCTGAACGACCTGGATTTATTGGATTTACACCAAAAAACTGTAGCCGCCCTGGATGTCCTCCAGAGTCAAAGCGGGGCTGCCGGGTATAGGGATGCCCTGACCGGGCATAGGGATGCCCCGGCTACTGGGGATGCCCCGGCTACGCTTTATGCAGAGTTTGACCAACTACAGCGTATCTATCTGGCCACTCTGGCCGGTTTTGGCGCGGTGTTGAGCAAAGCCAAAGAGATTGCCATTTCTGGTGAAAGCGCCAGTGTGGGTACGATCAAGCTGCTGGCCCACATGCCGACCCCCCTCCAGCGTATGTTGGATAAGATTCCGAGCCGTTTCGACGTACTGAACGACATTATCAAAGGGCGGGAAGTATTTTCTAACATAGGAGCTGTGGCCCCAACCAGTACCTTGACCCGGTTTATGACCGCCAAGGACGATAACGATAAGAAAACGTTAGCCTGGGGCATCATGACCGATGCCAACGGCGTGATGCGGGTCACCCTGCGTGATTTTCGACCTCACGTCAGTTTATTGCAGAATGTGGGGCACAACGACTTAGCCACACGTATCGTTCGAGATTACCTTGATGCTTATGCGCATGGTCTGAACAACTTTATTTACGACCTGAAACGTATTACCGAGACCAGTCGTGAAACGCGCCTCATAAAGATGGAGAAAAAGAATGACTGATGACCCTTTGCTTGGACGCCAACTGGCCAATTTTCGAATTGAGCGGGTCATCGGACGGGGTGGTATGGCCCAGGTTTACTACGGGCAAGACATTAAGCTAGAACGTCCGGTGGCCATCAAGATCATTGATGTTCGTTATCGAGGCAATCCAGCCTATGCCGAGCGCTTCGTACGCGAAGCACGCGCTGTGGCCACGTGGCGGCACGAACACATTATCCACATCTACTATGCTGACGACGAAGATGGCCTCTACTACTTCGTGATGGAGTACATTGATGGACAAGACCTGAGCGAACTGATATCCGAATATCGGACAAAAGGCGAGCTGATCCCTCATCATGAGGCACTGCGGATTGGCAGAGCCGTTGCCGAGGCCCTGGATTACGCTCACCAGCAGGGCCTTATCCATCGTGACGTCAAACCGTCTAACGTCATCGTAGCCCACGATGGTCGAGTGGTCTTAACCGATTTTGGCCTGGCCCTGGATGTCGAGCAGGGATCGCTGGGCGAAGTGTTTGGCAGTTCCCACTATGTTGCCCCAGAACAAGCCCGCCGTTCCGCTGCTGCCGTCCCCCAATCTGACCTGTATTCGCTGAGCGTTATTCTATACGAGATGCTGACCGGCCGGGTACCGTTCGATGATCCCTCGCCCACGGCCGTGGCTATCCAGCACGTCACGCTTCCCCCACCCCTTGCCCGGGAAATCAACCCCGCTCTTAATGCAGAAACTGAAGCAGTTTTACAGAAAGCCCTGAGCAAGTCTCCTGACGAGCGTTATCAAACAGGCCGGGAGTTGGTTGATGCTCTGGAAAAGGCTTTGCCGGTTGGTCCATCAATTCCTGCTCCCCTAACCCCCCAAGAGGAGGGAATCGCCGCCCCCCTAACCCCCCCAGGGGGAGGAATCGCCGAGGGGACAACTGACGACTTAACCGGACAACAACTGGACGAGTATCGTCTGGAAGCTTTGTTAGGGCAGGGTGGTATGGCCCGCGTCTACCGGGGACTGGATGTGCGTCTCAACCGTCGGGCCGCCATCAAGGTTATTCACACCCCGTTTCGTACCGATTCAGATTACGTCAGGCGTTTCGAACGGGAAGCCCGGGCCATTGCCCAGTTGGAACATCCTCACATCGTCAGGTTGTATCGCTACGGCGAAGCCAACGGCCTGCTCTATATGGCCATGCAATACATTAAAGGACAGAATCTACATTCGCTACTGGCCTCTCATCAGCAGGAACATACCTTCATCCCGCCGGAAAAGATTGGCCGGATCATTCAGGAGGTTTGTCTGGCCCTCGATTATGCCCACAGCCAGGGGGTCATTCACCGTGATATCAAGCCCTCCAACATTATGCTGGACCAACATGGGCAGGCCATTCTGACCGACTTCGGGCTGGCCCTCCTGACCGAGGTCGGCACACGGGGCGAAATTTTGGGCTCTCCTCACTATATCGCCCCGGAACAAGCCATTTCATCAGCCAACGTGAAGCCCCAAAGCGACCTCTACGCCGTTGGAGTCATCCTGTACGAAATGCTTACCGGTCAACTTCCGTTTGAGGCTACCGACCCCTTAGATGTGGCCATGCTCCATATGTCCGAGCCACCCCCTTCCCCCCAAAAACTGCGGCCCGATATCAGTCCAGAACTGGAAGCAGTGCTTCTCAAAGCCCTGGCCAAAGAACCTGAAGAACGGTATCCAACGGGAGCCGCCCTGGCCGAGGCTCTGGATCAGGCTTTGAAAGTAACAACGTTATCGCCATCATTTCCTCCCGTTTCTACCCATGAAGCCGTTGCGGAAGAGGTAGCCGACCTGCCCCCAATTCCGGCCGCCGTTGCCCCTCAGCCAGCCGAACTCAAGCCTGAGCCACCATCGATTACCTCGGTCATCGCCACCACTGCGCCGGCCCCAACCCGCTCTAAACCCGCCATTGCCCGTCTGGCCAGCAAACGTGGGCTGACTTATGTAACCGTTGGTATCATCTTAATCCTGCTCCTGTTCGCCCTATTCTGGCTGATGCGTGGCCGTCAAGAACAAGAGACGCCAGCAACTGGTATCACCGAGCCGGGCATAGAGATGTCCCGGCTACCGCCAACAGAGTCGCTGGCTGGAGCCGATCTTCAACCGACCGAAGAGATAGAAGAAGAACCAAGTCCAACAACCGAAGCGACAAAAACACCTGTTCCAGCCAGCCCAACCGCCACCCCAGCCCCAACCTCAACCCCGGTCCCAATCCTGACCTCAACTCCCACTTCCAGGCCAACCTTAACCCCCACCCCCACGCCAACCTACCGGCTGGCCTTTACCCGCTGGGATGGGGGTAAACATACAGTTTGGGTAGCTGACTTGGACGGCAATAACCAGCAACCTTTGCTTGATTTTGCCGCCAGTCCGGCCTGGTCACCTGACGGGAGTTATATTGCTTTCTTAGGCGAAGCAGGTATTGGTGACCGGTTGGGCTTTGGCGGTCGTGGTGTCTGGACAATGAATGCATGGGGCCGGAATCCAACCCTGTTAAAAGAAGACGGCGCCGCCCGGACTGTGGCCTGGATACCCGTCGGCAATTTAATTGCTTATGATGCCGCTCGGGGAGGGCCAGATTTCAGGGTTTATTTTGTCGATCGGTATGGCAGCGACCAACCGGGTGCGATTCCGGGGGAACAGCCGGCCTGGTCGCCTGACGGCCAACGATTGGTCATCAGGGCCTGTCGTCCTAACTGCGGCTTGTGGGTTGTCAATCGAGATGACTCGGCCCCACGCCAACTGACCTGGGGATCGTCTGATAGCTTGCCGGCCTGGTCGCCTGATGGGCAAAAGATAGCCTTCAGTCGCGGTGGTAATAATACGGATATTTTTATCATCGACGCCCAGGGCGCTGATGAGCCCCAACAGTTAACCGATGCCCCCGGCCATGATTTGCTCTCCGTCTGGACCCCCAACAGCCGGCAAATCGTCTTTCGGACTGCCCGCAGTGGCCGGTGGCAAATCTACATCATGCAGGCCGATGGCTCAGAGCAAGCGTTGATTATTGACAGTGCCCAGATTAGCGATGAATGGGTCCTGGATCGGATGTCAGTCATGGAGCCGAACCTGAATTGACAGTTCCCTGGTCGATAGCAAATCGGATGGTGGTCACAGCCCCCGGGTCGTTGCGCAGGGCCAACTCGCCCCTCAGATCACCGCATACGATGGCCTGAACCAGGTACAGGCCAACGTTATGGCGTTCCAAATGTAATGTTTCCTCGGGATAACCGGGCCCATCGTCTTGAAACTCGAAGACAACGACATCATCATCCAGGGCAATGCGGACAGTGATATGAACTACCTGGCGCTCAGATAGGGCGTATTTGAGCGTATTGGTGACCAGTTCGTTAATCACCAGGGCTAAGTGATTAGCCTGTTTTGGCAAAAGCTCGATCCGAGAAGGGGTTACCTTTACCAACACCTGTTTATCCGGGGGCAGAGCTTGTAGGGCCGTGTAAATGACCCGTTCAGTCAGTTGAGCCAGCGGTAAGGGAGACCAGTCCGAAGCAGAGAGAAGTTTATGCACCGTGGCCAGTCCCCGTACCCGATTGATCAGATCCTTCATAATGGCCCGATCCTCTGTTTGAACATAGTTCCGCTCGATAGAAAGTAAGCCAATAATAGTGGCCAGGTTATTTTGAACGCGGTGGTTGACCTCTGCCAGCAGCATGGCTTTGGTTTCAGCGTCCCGGCGGGTTTGTTCATACAGCCGGGCATTCTCGATGGCAATCGCCGCCGTTGTGGCCAGCGATTCGACCAGCATCAGGTCTGTTGCTCCGAAGCGGTTAACCTCGGTATCTACCACCTGGATGACGCCAATCACATTCAGCCTGGCCCGTAAGGGGACGGTGAGAATGGAATGGAGTACCAACCCGGTTTGCTGCTCTGTTTCCTTGCAGTAATATTTGTTGGTTTGGGCGTCCGCCACAATCAGGCTCTGGCTGTGGTGAGCCACCCAGCCAGCGATTCCTTCTCCTGGCGGCAAACGCAGGCCGCGTAATTTCTGACTGTTTCTGGAGCCAGAAACTTGTCGGCAGACCAATTCGTCCGTTTCCGTATCAATCAACCAGATGGCCGAAGCAACCACCTCCAGCAAATAGCATACTTCTTCCAGCACGGTGATGAGCACCTGGTCCAGGTCAAGGGTGGAAATAAATGCCTGGCTGGCCCTGCTAAGCAGGGTCAGTTCACGATTGCGTTGCTGGAGAGTCTCCTCCGTTTGCTTGTAATCGGTGATATCCCGTCCTACAGACTGAAACTCAATCAGGTGCCCTTGTTCGTCGAATATGGCCCGATCGCTCCACTGTTGCCAGCGAATCTCGCCGTTGGGCAATATGACTCGATGTTCCATTGTCCCCACCGGATTGTCCTGATTAAGACAGGCCAGGTGCATTTCGGCCTTTCCTCGATCCTCGTCGGGAATAAGGGACATAAAGGTTTGGCCTATTAGCTCCTCACGCTGCTTATCAAAATAGCGGCAGTAAGCTTCATTGACGAAGGTCAGGGTTCCATCAGGCAGAAAACGACAGATCAGTTCCATTTGATCCTCCACAATGGTCCGATAGAGAGCTTCACCCTCTCTCAACTTTTTGTTCAATTTGCCCTGCCTCCTCTCCAGAAACGACCACCGCTGATACCGCATAGCCTCGGTACATCCAAATTTGCTCTAGCTGGACCAGTGTATCTGCCATGGTTTCAGCTCCTTCGCCTATCATCTAAAACTCCTCTGTTCGATAAGCAACCTGTCTACTTCCAACCACTGCCGCCCTGGTGCGTCAAGCAAGCCATATTTGAAACGTCCCCACGGTGTAGCGACCAGATATTGATTGTCTAACCACATCACAAAACCTAACGGGCCACAGGGTGGGGTCTGACAATCCAGGACAATTTCACCATCCACCCTGAAGCGAGCCCTACTTTTTTGCCAATCGATGACATAGGTGTGCCATTCGGTCATAGCGGCGGGCACAACAGCTTCACTGACGTTGATGGCTCGCTGGCCGATAGGCCAAAACGTACGATAAAGCGAAGGAATATTCATCAACGGTATGGCCAGAGGAGCGGTGGGCAGTAAGGCGAAAAAGGGCCAGTGCGTCGCGTCGAGTGTAGCCACTTTCCAGCCGTGGCCGGGGGTGTGTAAATCAAGCTTCATATTGGAAGGAGGTGAACTGTAAAAAAACCAGATGACGCGAGGCAAGGCCGGCCAACGCCCACCGGTCATCAGGAAAGGGTCGTTCCAAAAGCCGAAACCGGCCGTACCACTCAACTCACCGGCGGGATGGGAAAAACGGGCCCGGACAGTCATCTGGAGCGGTGGCCGCCATAAGAAACGGCCGCGGGCCAGCCCCTGATAATCGTCGATCTGAGCATCCGTATAGCCACTGGCAACGGTATCGGTGTTGACCAGGCGCAGGGTTTTGCCCGTTGCTTCCAGAGCGCCATCGCCTTTGACAAAAGTTTTCCACGGGGAACCGAGTTCCATTCCTGGGGGGAAATTCTCTAGCTTTACTTTTAACTTCTTACCGTTTTCATTCATCTGCTGACACCACCGGCATACCGGGCATGAGGCCTAATTCCTATAGCATCAGGTTAACGCCATTGGGGTAGTGACCGTTGGCTGGCTGGGATGCGTTTAACACAGTTTGAGTGCACATTAAATCATAGGTGGCCTCAAGTCGAGTAAAAATCTCACGGGCCCGCTTGAGATGTGCCTGCCGGGCTGGATCGTTTGGGGTCAAATGCCGCCCGATTTCATAATGAGCCAACCCCTGCTCATACGGCATAGCCAGCCGTT
Organism: Anaerolineae bacterium; assembly: GCA_034409055.1. Classification (GTDB taxonomy): domain Bacteria; phylum Chloroflexota; class Anaerolineae; order 4572-78; family J111; genus DAOUMU01. The sequence goes on along the minus strand of DAOUMU010000256.1, from coordinate 1,954 downwards.
CGGCCACCACCAGGCTCTTGTACCAAGCCCTGTGCGCCTTGTCTGGTTTACCGGCCAACCAATCATACAGCCCCTGCCAGAGCCAGGCCCGAGGTTGGCCGATTGGAAACACCCGGGCGAACTTACGCAAAGCCTGGCAGGCCTGCCGGGCCGATTTGACCAGCGACCTGCGTTCAGCCGGTGATTGGCTATTAATCACACTTGTCTCCCATAGCGTCAGGTATACCTCGGCTACCCCGGCATACCCTTCGAGTTCATGTAGTTGGGGCATCCCCATACCCCGTAGCCGGGGCATCCCTATGCCCCGTAGCCGGGGTAGCCCCATACTCCGTAGCCGGGGCATCCCCATACCCCGTAGCCGGGGCATCCCCATGCCCGGAAGGTACAGGGGTGGTGATGGCCCCATCAGACGGACAGCCGCCTCAGCAAACTGCCAGGCAGACTGTCGCTGTCCTTGGCGCAAACGGGCCACAGCCAGCAGGCCATAGCTGAGTAGCCGGGGCATCCCTATGTCCGGTATAAGCTTATCTGCCCGAGCTACATTTTCAGCAGTCAAAGTCACTGCCATTTCCAAAGAGGTTATCGCCTCGGCCACCTGTTCTGCCGAACCTAGCCGCAACAGATTGATCGCTCTCCAGGCGAGGGCCCAGTGTTGCTGTTGAACATTGCCACACCGGCTGGCGACTGCACCTATATCGGCCCACAGTTTTGCGCTGCCGGCGAAATCACCCTGGTAATAGGCCACCTTCGCCAGAATCATGGCCACTGTCGCCCACAAACATTGATCCCGGAGGCGATTTGCTATTTCAACGGCTTGCTCACCACTATCTCGGGCATTCGTCCACTGGCCGGCCCCGACGTCGTACAGACCGGTTACCCCTAACACGGTGACCAGGGTGGGGAGGTGGGCCACCCGCCGGGCCGTTTCCCGGGCCCGGTAGCGATAGATTTTGGCCAGGGCATGCCAGGAAACGTATCCGGCCATAGCACAAGCACCGGCATAAGCTCGGGCCAATTCTGGAGAAGGACCGGCAGCTTCAGCCAGATTAAGGGTGTGCAGAGCAGCGTTGACAACCTCGACTGTTTCGTTGGTACATGCAGCTATCTCCTTAAGGTTCGAATAGACCCGAGCCGCCTCTAATAAAATACTATCTGCCTGCGGTGAACATCCCACAAATCTGGCCGGCCATATCCGGTGTAGAATCTGTTGTAGGAGTTGCTTTAACAAGCTGACCATCAATTTTCCCCTTGTGGTCGGCACCGGCCTGCCCAGGAACACCAACGCTCGCCGGAGATGCTCACAGCTTTCCGCCAACTGCCCCAATTTATAATAAGCCTGACCTAACTGCCGCTCCCGGCGGGCCCGCCGTAGATTCCGAGCAGCGGATAACGGCTCACCTTTGGGGGCAAAGCGAGCATCTAAATTCAAGGCTCGGTTAAAAAATTCTACGGCTTCCCGATTTGTGTAATTCTGTAGGGCCTGTTCCCCGGCCTTCTCCAGGTAATCAACTGCCTTTGCTACCAGGTCGGGTTCAGTCTCGTCAGCCTCTATCACCTGCCCCCAGTGATAGGCCAGGAACGGATAGAACGGGGACAAATCATCCGCGTGGGTACGCTCATGCCATTCGGCCACGCTGCGATGCAATGTCCGACGCTGGTCGGCGGCTAGCAGGTTATAAGCCACCTCTTGCGTAATGGCCTGCTTGAAGAGGTAAGTAGCCGGGGCATCCCCATGCCCCGGAGCCGGGATCTCCCCATACCCCGGAGCCAGGGTATCCCCATACCCCGGAGCTGGGACTTCCCCATACCCCGGAGCTAGGGCATCCCCATGCCCCGGAGCCAAGGCATCCCCATACCCCGTACCCGGGACCTCCCCATACCCCCTAGCCGGGGCATCCCCAAGCCCCTGAGCCGGGACCTCCCCATGCCCCGGAGCCAGGGCATCCCCATACCC
>DAOUMU010000255.1:0-7626 GCA_034409055.1 Anaerolineae bacterium | reverse complement strand
CAAGGACGTTAAAACGCCCTAAAAAAGCACCTTTTTAGCCCCTTCGGGCTTTGCTCTTTCAGCACGGGGCTTGAGTCCCGTGCTCCCGTTGGCTTGTTTATTACCCGATTATTTTCTTAAAGTTCATCAGTCGTTATTGCTGTCTGGAACGACTGAAGTCGTTACTACCTGTGCCCGCTTTTTGGGTACCTGTACCCGCCCGGGTACAAACTCAAATCAGTGTAATTCCTGAAAAGCTATAGAGCCAGGTGATTTTGTTATGGGACGATGATCACTTTACTCACTGCCTGTTGGGAGTCGGTTAAGGTCTGAAAAGCCTGCTCGTATTCTGCCAGGGAAAAAGTATGGCTGACAACCAGATCGGGGTTCACTACGCCACGAGCCAGCAGGTCCAGGGCCATCGGGAAATAGTGGTTAGGGATGGCGTGAGAAGCTCGCAATTGCAGTTTCTTGAAGTGAAAGGCATTGACATCAAAAGTAAGTTCCGCACCTTCACCAAACTCGATGCCGATAAGACCGACGATAGCCCCGAAACAAGCAATCTCGAAAGCGGGCAGGAGCGTGCGCGGTGGCGATGTCACCAACACCCGGTCTACTCCCTGCGGCACAGCAGCCCGGATTTCAGCCACGATGTCATCCTCGGCAGCGGCCAAAACAACGTCGGCCCCCATCTGCCGCCCCACCTCCAAACGATGTCGCCCCCGGGGTGTAGAGCGGTTAGAGCCGGTCAAGAAAATCCGCCGTGCTCCACGTAACCTGACCAACCGGGTGAGCATCAGGCCGATGGGACCGGGGCCAAAGATGGCCACTTCGTCATTGAAATCCGGGTCGGCCCGCTGCAGGAGATCCAGGGCCACCGTCAGTGGTTCGGTCAGAGCAGCCTGTTGGGGAGACAGTGTCTCGGCCTCATAGGCGTGCACCATATCGGCCCGTACACGCAGATAGTCGGCAAAGCCGGCCCGGTCCTCCATATAAGTGGTCAGGTTCTGGCAATACAAGGCCCGTCCGTTCTTGCATTGCGGGCAGACGCCGCAACCGACGTGATTCTCCACGGCCACCGCCTCGCCCTCCTGCCAGCGGGTCACGTGCGGCCCTACGGCGACAATAGTCCCGGCCACCTCGTGGCCCAGTGGGGTCCACGCTTCATTGTGGCGCAAAAAGTGCAAATCGGTGCCGCAAATGCCGCAGGCAGCAACCTTCACCACCACCTCGCCCGGACCGGGCTCGGGCGTCGGTATGTCTCGCAACTCAAATTGAAACGGGGCCTTACCCCACAGTGATCTCATCGCCACCTCCCCACGAATCAGAGCTTTCTCGGAAAGTCCACCCAAATGCAAAATCACTTCGGCATCTGAGGATGCCTCGCTCCTCATTCCACTGGCGGAGTGAGCAATCCTCAGATGCGAACGGCATTTTCCGAGAAAGCTCACCAGGCACCAGGTTGATAGTCAAAATCGAAACAGTCGTTGGCCAGAGATTGGCCGATTAACCTTTAACCGCCCCGACCAACAACCCGCGGGCAATGTAGCGTTCCAGGGTGATGGCCATGGCGATGACCGGGATGATCATGATGAGGATCAAGACGGACATATACCACCACTGCGGTCCGCGCGTAGCGTTCTGGGCGGCGATGAGGATCGGCAGGGTCTGAGAATCGCCGGCCGACAGGAAGAGGGCCAATAAATACTCATTCCAGGCAAAAACTAGCACAAACAGAAACGTGGCCACCAGACCAGGCAGCGACAGCGGTAGCACAATCGACCAGAAGATCCGATAGCGAGAGGCGCCGTCAATGGCCGCACATTCTTCCAATTCCAGGGGAATGGTTTGGAAGTAATCGCGCATGAGCCAGATGACAATGGGCAGATTGACCGCCACATAAGTGGTGATCAGCGCGGTCCAGGTATCCAGCAAGTTAAGCCGTTGGAACAGGACATAGATCGGAATGACAACGGCCACGGGAGGCAAAATACGTTGCGAAATCATCCAAAAGGCGATGTCGTTGTTACCCAAAGAACGTTTGAAACGCCGGCCAATGGTGACCAGGATCAGAATAAAAATGGCCAGGCCGGCTACGATAGCCACCACCCAGGACACCCCAAAAAAGATAGCAGCGATGACCAATAGGATACAACCAATAAACGACAAAATAGCTCCCAGACGAGGCCGGAACTCAAACCGGACCAGGGCATAAGCGGCGGCTGTGCCAAATAGCAGGGCCAGCAAAGCGCTAACAGGCGCCACCACGGCCGTGTTGAGATAAGTCCGCAAGGTATCGTTGCTCAGGTCACCCACCAGGATATAGTCCCAGGCGTGTAGGGACGGTTCGAACTCAATCCCCGGCAGATAAAATGGTCCCATATTGACGTCGATCGGCAGCTTGAATGAGGTCACCACCAGCCAGTAGATTGGAAACAGGGCCACAAAGGTCCAGATTCCCAAAAGCAGATAAGATAAGACCATGCCGGCCGGGGAGGGGGCATAGATTGATTTACGTTGAAACAACCATTTCATAATGTCTCCACCGCCCGTTGGCGAATTAGATTGACATAGGCAATGCCAAAGAAGGTCGCAATAAACAACAGGATGTAGGCAACAGCCGCGGACCCGCCCAGGTCGAGTGCCCGCCAGGTAAAGAAAGATTGCAGCGTCATCGACTCAGTGGCTGTGCCCGGCCCGCCGTTCGTCAAAACGTTGGGTAAATCCATAATCTTAAACGCTTCGATCATCCGAATCAAGATCACGGTCATGCTGACCGGCAAGATTTCGGGCCAGGTAACATAGCGGAAGATTTGCCAGCGATTGGCCCCATCTACCACCGCGGCTTCAAACGGCTCAATGGACTGGCCCTCTAAAGCAGCCAACAAAACGATAAAGACAAAGGGGGTCCACTGCCAGATATCGCCGATCATCACCGCCACCCGTGCGCCCCAGGGATCGGTGACCCACGAATAGAGTCCTAACCCCATCGCCTGCCAGATCGGTTGAAAAGGCCCCTTGTCGGTATCGGTTAACATACGGAACATATAGGCCACGCCCACCGGAGTGATCATCATCGGCAGCAAGAAAATGACTCGAAAGAAGCGGCGGCCGGGGAGTTGCTGGGTTAAAAGCATTGCCAGGCCCAGTCCCAGGGAGTATTGAACAAAGATACCGACAAAAACGTAGATCATCGTGATCGTCAAGGTGCCGGGGCGACCATCGGGACCAAGTGTGTGCACGATCATCCAGGCCAGTACCCCCAGTATGGTCACCGTCACGATCCGCCAAAACAGACCACTTATCTTGAAGTCGGTGCTACGAATGTACCGGACCAGAAATAAAAGCAAAGCCGCGACCACCAGGCCAAAGATGAACCAGGTAATCAGATTGGGTTCGACAAATTTACCCAAAAAGTGGGTCTTTTCGCTGCCGGCCAGTAATTTGCGGTAGTTGGCCAATCCGGCAAATTTATACGCAAACCCACCTTTGACGAACTTCAGGTGGCCCAGGGATAAACCGATGGACACAATCAAGGGAAAGATGGATAAAACAAGCACTACCAGTACCGCCGGCATCACGAAGCTGAGACCGGCGAAACGTTCTGCTCGAGAGACCAACCCGTGTACTTGAGACTGGTTGTACTCAATGGCTGCCCGGCTGTCTTCGGATAAGGCCGCCTCAAGCTCTCGCCTGGATTGGGTTGAATCTTTAGTTTGTTTAATCTGCATAAACACCTCGTAAAGACCTCGGAGGTCTTTACGACCTCCGAGATTTTATGACTTCGAAAAACTAACCGTTACTTCTTAACACCCAGGGTACCACGGTAAGCGGCAAGCTGGTCCTCGCGGCCGAGTTCTTCGGTGATCTCTTCCCAGCCGTCGTAGATTTGATCCATAGCCTCTTCGGCGGTGATTTCACCGGCCATGAACTGGCTAACAGCCGTGTCGAGCACCACGCCCTGATAGCGCTGGTTCTGCGGGATGCGCAGGTCAAGCACCATATTCGGGCTGGCCAAACTGCCCTCGATGGCCCCCAGGTAATCGCTGGCTGCCTTTGGACTCATCCCGGCCTCCACCCAGGCCTGGCGGTTCAGGAACTGGGAAGTGCGGTAGGGGTTGAAGCCGGTCTTGCCGATGGTCACGTCTACGTTGGCCTGGGCCGGTTGGCTCATGTAGGAGAAGAAGGCGTAGGCCGCATCCTTGACCTGATCATCGACAGCGGCGTTGATACCACCCGACCAGCCGCCATAGGCCGCAAACGGGGCATAGTTGACTCCATCAACGGCGTAGGGACAGGTCTCTTCATCGCAGGGTACCAGTTCACCGGTTTCCCAGTCAAGCACCTCGGTCACACCGGGGGTGATCATGGCCCCGGTCTTGTCCTGGACGATGGAGGTGTCCGGGTCAATGGCCAGGGTGCCGATGTCGCCCCAGTCGATAGAAAGGGCGCAGCGACCAGAGGTGAAGAGACTGCGGGTGTCGCCCACGTCCAGGTTCAGCTCATCCGGCGGACCGTATTGAGTCGTCGCGTCGTAGATTTCCAGGGCTTTCTTAAAGGCTGCATTCTTTACCAGCGGTTCCATGGTCTCCGTGTCAAAGAATGTTCCCTGGGAGGTGCCCTGGCTCTGGATCATCGGAGCGGCAATATCGGAGATGAACCAGTAGGCCTGAGCGCCCCGCTTCTTGGAGATGCAAGAGCCGTAGTCGGGATCGCCGTCCCCGTTCAGGTCCTGACCGTGGAAAGTTTTGGCCACTTCAAGATACTCGTCCCAGGTCTTGGGCGGTTCCAGTCCTTCCGCCGCCAGCAGGTCGGTCCGGTAGTAGCCCATATGGAAGTCACCGTCCAGCGGGATGGTGTAAATGCTACCTTCGTAAGAGGCGCTGAAATCGCGGAAGAAGGGAGCCACATCCTCCCATTCGATGTCCGGGTCGGCCTCAATTCTGGGGGTCAGATCTTCCAGGTAGCCGGGCACGATGTAGTCAACCATCCACTGCGGGGCAAAGACGAAAGCGTCGAAGCTGTTCGTCCCGGTGGCCATGTCGGTTAAAAGCTTTTGGTACAACTCGTTAAAGGGTACCGTCGAGACATTGACCTTGGCCCCGGTCAACTCGGTGAAGTCGGGACCGCGGCGTTGGAGTGGCTCGGCAATCTGCGGGCCGGTGAAGGTCAAGATGTTGATCTCGACACCTTCAAAGGGCTTGGCCGGTGCTGGGGCCTCCACCTCCACGGTGACAACTTTTTCAACCTCAACTTCTTTAACGACTTCCTTCTCTACCTCTACCTCAACCGTCTCCACTACCTTTACTTCTTTTTCAACTTCAACTTCTTTTTCGACCACGACAGTCTCCACTACGGTCACTGTCTCAGGCGTGGGAGCCGGTCCACAGGCGGCAATCAATGCCAGCAGAGCAAATACAACTAACAACATTGTTATTTTCTTATACATCTTCTTCAATGCCTCCTCTTAGGTTTTGTGAACAGAAAATTGTTGATGAGCGATCGAAATGATCACCCTGTTTAAGATTTTTGTGGCTATCGACTAGCCATATTACCAAATGAGATTTGTCGATCTAGCAATAACGATATCCTCACCTCCTTTTTTGATTTGACAAACCAAATTTACTGTCAGCCGGAGCGACTCAGGGTGAGCCGCTCCGGTTGAAGCCGGCGGCAGGACTCTCTGATGATGAATTCAACCGGCAAAGGAGCAAGGGGTTCAAATTCCTGGCGGTTGATCAGTTTCATCAGTAATACGGCCGCGGTTTGGCCCAATTCATAAGTGGGTTGGCGCACTACCGTTAGAGGGGGCGAAAAAATCGGGGCCCAGGCATGATCGTCAAAACTGATCAGGGAGATATCTTCTGGACAGCGTAATCCCCTTTCTTTGAGGGCGTGAAGCGCACCCACGGTCATTTCATTATTGGTCACAAAGATGGCCGAGGGACGATCAGGTAAATCGAGGATTCGCTGCAAAGCGTGAAAGGCAGAGGGAGTCATCTGATTATTGGTCAGGAACATTGGCGGAGGAGAGACAGAGGGGTAATTTTGATTACTATAAAACCGGGGATCGGCCCGAACAACAAGCGTTTCGTCGACAGGAATGTCCGCTTCCCGTAAGGCCCGCTTGTAACCCTCAAAGCGGGTGGCCAGGGTGGAAATCGTCTCGATGCCGATCAAGATGGCGATTCGACGATGGCCCAACTCAATTAAGTATCGCGTGGCTTGATAGCCCCCCCCTTCATTATCCACACCGACCAGGGGCGCTTCAAGGTCTGACGTTTCCCGATCCAGTAGAACAATCGACAGACCGGCCTCGGCCATCCGAATCAAACGTTCGGAGCGAACCCCGGTCGGGGCAATAATCAGGCCGTCAATCTGGCGGGCGGAAAGTAAGCGCAGGTACTCGTCTTCTCGTTCCGGGTCTTCGTCGGTGTTGCAGAAGATGGTGTGGTAACCGTGTTGATGAATCTCATCCTGAACCCCGCGAGCGACCGCCGTAAAAAAGGGGTTGGCAATGTCCGAGATAATCAGACCAATAGTTTGGGTCGCATTTGTGGCCAAGCCGCGCGCAATCGCGCTGGGCTGGTAATTTAAAGCTTCAATCGCTTCTAAAACTTTTTGCCGGGTCTCTTCGCGAACAAAGCGAGTCTGGTTAATCACGTGAGAGACGGTCGCCGTAGAAACGCCGGCTCGCTCGGCCACATCCTTAATTATAACTCTAGCCATTGAGGCACCACACCATCGTAGCCTTGTATTGACAAGGTAATTTAGAAATGAAGATAACGAAGGAATTTTTCGGCAGGTGACGTAACCGCTTACGTAAGCGGTTACGTAAGCGGTTAACAAAGACTAGCACAAAAGTTGATAACTGTCAAGAGGATTAGTGGCTTTTGAGCGATTTAAACCTTAAAATTTTTAACATTCGTGGTAACTATTCTTCATGTCATTCTGAGGAGCATAGCGACGAAGAATCTCCTATTCCAGGGTGAAGAGACTCTTCGGCCTCGTTTCGCTACGCCTCAGAGTGACAAGGTAAATAGTTACCATTCGTGCTCATGCGGCTGATCAACTGCGGCCAAGTTGCCGGAGCATCAGGCCGCCCCCAATAGCGCCATAAATAGCCCCAATGATAGCCAGGGAAAAGAGTTCACCCGTGGTGCTGGTGATGGTATTGCTGACAACAGCCACCATAAAAAAGCTGATAAGCCAGCCACCGGTCACGATCAGGGCCTGCTTCCAGCCAATCGACGATTTAACCTGGCGCAACGTCAGCCCCGTCACCAATCCGCCGATGACCACCCCGATAAGCATCGTGAAGGCGTTTCCGGCGCCAATCCCGGCAAAGACCATAGAGAAACCCACAAACCAGCCAAGCGTGATAGCCAAAACCTGTTTCCAGCGGACGGCTGCTTCGATCCGCCGCAAAACTAAGCCGGTGCTCACCCCCCCGATAAGCCCGGCAATGGGGCCAATCCCGGTGGGTGATCCGGCAATGACCCCCCCGATGAGCAAACCGATCCCCCAACGGGCACAAATCGCAAAAGATGGTAAGAACAGGGTAATAAATAGGGCAACAAGGCAAAAAGACAAGATTTTAGGCCGAAAGCACCGAAATTTCTGAAGAAATAGGAAAGAATTAAGTCT
>DAOUMU010000254.1:0-48846 GCA_034409055.1 Anaerolineae bacterium | reverse complement strand
CCCCCGACCCCCAACCCCCAATCCCCAACCCCCGACCTCATTTCTCTATCTCCGTCTCCTGTCTGGCCAGAATCTGCTCCACAATGGCTTGTTCCTCGGCCAGGCTGGTGACCTGGCCGTCCAGGCGAGCATCGCGCAGACTGCCCAGAATCTCGCGATAAATGGGGCCGGGAGATAACTGGAGCTCTTTTTTCAGATAGTGGCCATCGATGATAGGGGTGACATCGCGCAGCTCCGATTCAAAGCGAACAAGCTGTTCACGAGCGGTTTCATCATCCAGGCCCAGCCAGGCAATCAGGCGGGCCTCATCAACGGTCGAGGCCAACAGATGATAGAGACGACTGCCCTGCTCAGCCCGGGCAATCTCTCGGGAACGACGCCTGATGGTGTGCACGTGCCTGAGCACGGCCCGCTGGTTGGTGCGTAGATTGAGGCGCTGCATCAGGGCATCCAGTTCATCGCTGGCCAACCAAAAGGCCATCAGCCCCAGGTAGTGAACGGTATCGGGGGTGGTGTCGGTCCAGGGGGTCTCCCCCAAACCAACACGCAAGATTTCCAGGCGTTCGATCAACCACGGGTCAACCATCAGGCCGGGGTGAATAGTGACCAGGATTCCCAACCGGTCAAGCTGCTCCAGGGCCCACTCCGGGTAACGTTCCCGAAAGATGAGTTCCAACTCACTCAGGATACGTTCACCACTGACTCGCTGCAGCAGATCCAGGGCGTTGTTCAGCAATTCAGCCGTTCGCTCTTCCAGGTCGAAGTCCAGGCGGGCGATGAGGCGGGCCGCGCGCAACATGCGAGTCGGGTCTTCCACAAAGCTCAGGCTGTGCAGCACCCGAATGAGACGCGCTTCCAGGTCACTCTGTCCCCCGTAAAAATCGAGCAGTTCGCCAAAATGGTCCGGGGTCAGGCGCAGGGCCAGGGTATTGATGGTAAAATCGCGGCGGTGCAAATCTTGCCGGATGGAGCTTTGTTCGACCTCCGGCAAGGCCGAGGGGTGGCGATAAAATTCGGTCCGGGCGGTGACAAAATCAAGCGAGTGTAGATGGGTACTTTGCTCAGAGGGGCCGGGCTGGAAAGGGATCGACTGAGGCAAAATCCATTTGGCCGTGCCAAAACGGCTGTGGCTACGAACCCGGCCGCCCTTGTAGTCACGCAGACGGCGGGCCAGGACAATGGCATCCCCCTCAACCACCAGATCAAGATCAAAGCGGGGACTGGTTTTGGCCCTGGCGGCGGCGTCATTTTTGGTCAGCATGGTTAGGAGTAAGTCCCGGACAAAACCACCCACGATGTAGAGGGTATCCCCCTGGCCCACCGCAAATTCACCGGCCTGCTGGAGCAACTCCAATAATTGAGGCGAGAGGGTCTGCTCCAATTGTGGGCTGAGGTTGGGGCGGACCGATTGCTCCCCATTTTGCATTTGCCACAGGTCAATTAAATCCGTCCGGGTGACAATACCGACAATCTGGCCGCCGGGACGACCGACCACGGGCACCTGGCCAATCTTATGTTCGGTCATCAATTTTTGCACGGCCTCAATCCCATCGTTGAGGGTGACAAAAAATTCCCCCTTGGTCATAAATTGGCTGATGACCGCGCCATCCAATTTGTGGCGGCGGGCTTTATCAACCTCGCGGCGGGAGAGGACGCCGACAATCTGGCCGGTGGCCGGGTCAACGACCGGAAATCCCTCATGGCCGTAACGATCCATCATCTTGGCGGCGTGCCGCACGGTATCGGTCGGGGCCAGGGTCCGGGCTCCTTTGGACATGATCTGGGCCACAGTGGTAGCCGGTTTCACTTCAAGATGTAAGATACGGGTTAATTCTTTGGTGATGGCCTCCAAATTTTGCCCCCTGATCAGGGCGGCTGCGGCGCGGGGGTGTCCCCCGCCACCAAAAAATTCGGTGATGCGGCTGACGTCAATGGCCTCGGTAACGGAGCGAGCCACCATTTGCACGTGGTCTGTCATTTCGACCAGGATAAAAAGGGCTTCGGGCCGGTATAAATCACGCAGGTGGTGGGCCAGGGTGCTGATCTCCTCCACATAACGATCAACGCTGGCCAGCCCAACCATAACGGTGTGTCCGTGGACGGTGTGAAATTGTAAGTCATCGGTCAACTGTTCATACAGGATCTGCTGGGCTTCACTCATAGGGTAATGAAGATATTCGCGGACGATGTCCAGACGAGCTCGTCCTTCAGACAAAAGCCAGGCCGCAGCCTGCAGGTCGCGGGCGGTGGTATTGATATAAGTCAGCGAGCCGGTATCTTCATAAATGCCCAGGAGCAGCAAGGTGGCTTCGATGGGGGGCAGCCGCACCGGCAATTCACAGATTTGTTCGACCAGCAGCGTAACCGTGGCCCCGGTATCGGTTAGACTGAGCATAGCATTCGGAGGCAGTGGCTGATGTGGATCATGGTGATCAATGATATGGAGTTGGGGGTTTGGAGTCAACCCTTTGAGAGAGGGGATATATTGGCTGTCTACCACGGTGATCCGGTTGACCGGTTCCCGCCCCAATTCGCTCAAGTGCACAAAAGGCAGTTGATTTTCATAAAACGTCACAAAATCACGCACATTGCGGTTGAGCGTGTTGGGTAAAACCGGCACAGCGTCAGGATACAGTCGCCATGCGCCCAACAGAGAGGCCACCGCATCAAAATCTGCATTGGGGTGGGTAACTATGATATGCATCTATCTATTGGTATCCTCTTCAAATTTGTTGGTGGCGTAGGGGCGAGGCAAGGCGGATTGGTATGATCGAAGCAAACAAGCCATGCTCCGCCTTGCCTCGCCCTTACTTTTGGAGAGGATGCATCTATTGGTTCAAATGAGGCGCTATCTTGGCCAGCAAATCGGCCTTGGAGATAACGCCGGTGATACGTTCAACCTCTTGCCCATTTTTGAACAGAATCAGGATGGGGATGTTTAAGACGTTGTAATGAGCCGTAACAATGGGATTCGTCTGGATATCCAGTTTGACGATCTTGATTTGATCCTCATATTCGCCGGCAATTTCGGCCAGATGAGGCTCAAGCGCCTGGCAGGCGGCAGACCAGGCTGCCCAAAAATCGGTCATGACCGGAATATCACATTTTAATACTTGTGCATCAAAGCTGTTATCTGTGACATGTACCAGAGTGGTCATCTTGTCTCTCCCTCGCCCGGTAAGATGTACTACTCAAATATACTCTGACTGACAACCGATGTCAACAATCATCTTTCTTCGAACGGACTTCTCTATTTGACAAAGTAAGCAAAAAGTACTATTATGGCAGGCGTTTGTGCCAGTCGGGGGTATGAACATTTATTCAGCACCCTTATCTGCCTCAGCATACCGAATCGCAATCCCCACAACACCCCGACAGAGCATCAGTATCACCCATAAAATTAAGGGGAATAAGGGAGGATTCCCCCCAAGCGCTCTGGTCTAATTGCCTATTTTCATCTCATCCAGAATTAAATTATGTAGGGCAAGTTGCCAACTTGCCCGCAGTACCGTTGACAAGTTAGCAACTTGTCCTACAAAGTCGACAAGTTAGCAACTTGTCCTACATAAGAGAACTTTGTTTGATAAGCAAATTGTTTGTCTCTAATTCAGCATAAGCGATTTGACCCACAGGCAAAAAAGTGCTATCATAGCAAACGTTCATTTCAGCAGGTTTTGTGAACATTCGTTCATTGAATATTGATTGCTTCACCAACGACGACAGGCTAAAGTAGGCCTTCTTCTGGGTGGTTGAAAAGCCAGGGAGCAACACGGAAGAAGTATCGTTGGCCGGAGATCCTCAGGCGATGTTTCGAACACCCGTCCAAAAAAATACGTTCCTCATTTTTGGCTTAGCGGTAACCTGTACTTGACTTCCTGATTCCGTTTAATTTCAACTTGCCCTTTGGGCTGAAGTCATGCCTTCTCCAGAGAAGGATGGCCCATGTTATCATAAGTACGCGTCAACAGGATCGGTTATGTTTGACAATGAAGTCACCAAGTTCAGAGTATCTCAAACTTCTTGGCGTTTGGGTCAACCTGCTGTTCTTACTTTTCTCCTTTTTGTTATCAAAGGCATAAACATTGGTCATACGATTATCGATCAAATTTATGCCTTTTTTATTCTAACTATTCAAGGCGGATTCATTTCCTCTGCGAATAGTTTCTCCAGGGTAACACATCCAATCCAGGTAGGGGGCAAGTCTGGCTTTTGCTGATACCTGGATTAGCGATGTTCAGTACATCCAAATTTAACACTCCAAGCCGGTCTATGACCGGCCATGCGATGGGTCACGGACCCATCGCGAACACAAAATTGGATCTACTGATGTTAAACTTCATGCCGGAAAGGAGGGCCATCATATATAGATAAACTATTTTTGCGGGGCAAAAGTTTTGTTTTTTGGGAAGAAACCCGTCTCTTTTGCCACCAAAGAAAATTTTAACAGCGGGTTTCAAGGCAAAATTGTTTTTATCTAATAAAAAACTTTAAAAGTGAGGGAGAACAACAATGAATATTTTCTTAGCCGAAGTTGTTGGTACCATGATCCTGATTCTATTGGGCGATGGCGTTGTGGCCAACGTGGTCCTGAACAAGAATAAAGGTCAAGGTGGTGGCGGTGGTGGTGCCTGGATCGTCATAACCACCGGCTGGGGTTTGGCCGTGGCTATGGCCGTATATACATCCGGTTTCATTAGTGGCGCCCATATTAACCCGGCCGTAACCATTCCCTTTGCTGTGGCCGGGGTCATTCCCTGGTCAACGGTACCGGCCTACCTGGCGGGCGAATTCCTGGGCGCTTTCATCGGCGGAGTGCTGGTCTGGCTGGCTTACTATAAGCACTTCGAAGAAACCGATAATGCAGACCTTAAGTTAGCCGTCTTCTGCACCGCGCCGGCCATCCGCAATTACAGCTGGAACCTGATCACTGAGATCATCGGCACCTTCATGCTGGTACTGGGTGTGTTCGGGATTTTCAATGCGAATAATGGCATTGCCAGTGGTGTTGGTCCGTACGCCGTTGGTATGCTGGTTTTTGCCATCGGCTTGGGCCTGGGTGGTCCCACAGGCTATGCTATTAACCCAGCCCGTGACCTTGGACCGCGCATCGCCCATGCCGTCTTGCCCATCCCCGGCAAGCGAGACCCGGACTGGGGTTACTCCTGGGTCCCTGTGGTCGGACCGATTGTTGGCGGCATCATAGGCGCTATCGTCTACCAGGTTATCTTTGGCGCCATGGGCGTTGCCTGGCCGGTCGGTTAAACCAACAACCTTTTTGCTTCTTCATCTAAAGAAAATTTGAGGGACCAGATTAAGAAAGGGTGAAATCAATGAAAAAACTAATCAACAAGCCGGAAGACGTGGTCAAACAATCTCTGGCTGGCGTGGCCGCGGCGCATAGTGACCTGGTCAAGGTTTACTACGACCCCAACTTTGTGGTCAGAGCCGATGCCCCGGTGCAGGGTAAAGTTGGCGTTATTTCCGGCGGTGGCAGTGGCCACGAACCCATGCACGGCGGCCTGGTTGGAATGGGTATGCTGGATGCCGCCTGCCCGGGTGATGTCTTCACTTCGCCCACCCCCGACCAAATGGAAGCAGCTACCAAGGCCGTCGATGGTGGGGCCGGTGTCTTGCATATCGTCAAAAACTACACCGGTGACGTGATGAACTTCGAGATGGCGGCCGAGATATGCCAGGCCGAAGGCATCGAAGTCGAAGCCGTGGTCATTGACGACGACGTGGCCGTGCAGGACAGCCTCTACACCGCCGGACGGCGCGGGGTAGGCACGACCGTGCTGGCCGAGAAAATCTGCGGGGCGGCAGCCGAGCGGGGCGATGACCTGAAGAAAGTGGCCGACCTGTGCCGCAAGGTCAACGCCAATGGCCGTTCGATGGGCATGGCCTTGACCTCCTGCACTGTGCCAGCAGCAGGCAAACCCACTTTTGACATCGGCGACGACGAGATGGAAATCGGCATCGGCATCCACGGCGAGCCGGGCCGGGAGCGCATGAAGCTCAAGAGCGCCAAAGAGATCGTTGAGATGATGGCCAAAGCGGTCATCGCCGATCTACCCTTCAAGAGTGGCGACCAGGTCATTGCTATGATCAATGGCATGGGCGGTACCCCGCTGATCGAACTCTATCTCATCTACAATGAAGTGAATGAAATTTGCCAGGGCAAAGGTATAACCATCGCCCGCCGGTTAGTCGGGAACTACATCACTTCGCTGGAAATGGCTGGCTACTCCGTTACCCTGCTCAAAGCAGATGATGAACTGCTAGAGCTGTGGGATGCACCGGTCCATACACCAGCCTTACGTTGGGGAGTATAACAAGATGGTCAGTCGAGATAATCTTCTTGCCTGGATTGAGGCGCTGCAACAAGTTTACGCCGAAAATAAGCAATACCTGACCGAGCTAGACGCGGCGATTGGCGACGCCGACCACGGGATCAATATGAACCGGGGCTTTAATGCCGCTATGGCCGAACTGGAGAAAACCAACCCCCAAGACATCACCAGCACGCTTAAAACCGTGGCTATGGCCCTCATCCGCACGGTCGGTGGAGCAGCCGGACCGCTGTACGGCACTTTCTTTTTACGCGCCAGTACTGTCTGCACCGGTAAAACGGAGTTAGAACCGGCCGACGTTGTGGCCTTGTTTGAGGCCGGCCTGGACGGTGTACTGCAACGAGGCAAGGCCGAACTCAATGACAAGACCATGGTGGATGCCTTGACGCCAGCTCTAAATAGTATGAAGCAGGCTGTAGAAGACGGGGCCAGCCTGGGCGAGGTCCTGCAACAAGGCACTGCCGCAGCCGAAGAGGGCATGAAAAACACCATTCCCATGCTGGCCAAAAAAGGTCGAGCCAGCTACCTGGGTGAGCGCAGTATTGGCCACCAAGACCCCGGGGCAACCTCATCTTACCTGATGCTGAAAACGGCGGCTGAGATTTGGAGCTAGAGGTTATCCGGCTGAGTCTATGTCGTGCTCAAAGTAGGGCAAGATACGATCTTGCCCTACTTAATCAATAAATCAACCAAAAAATTTAATATTGGTCACTATGATGTGACAATGATCCAAGGAGGTTTATCAATATGGCTAAATATGCTGCTGCAGTAGACCAGGGTACAACCAGTACGCGTTGTATGCTTTTCAATCACGCAGGCGAGGCGGTGGCTAACCACCAGCTTGAGCACGAGCAAATCTATCCCAAGCCCGGCTGGGTCGAGCACGACCCCATGGAAATCTGGGAGCGCACCCAGGACGTGGTCAAGGGTGCCCTGGAACAGGCCGGCGCGACAGCCGAAGATATCGCTGCCGTTGGCGTCACCAACCAGCGCGAAACAACCGTTGTTTGGGATAAGAACACCGGCAAACCCTATTACAACGCGGTCGTTTGGCAGGACACCCGCACCGCCACCATCTGCGACGAACTGGCCGCAGACGGCGGCGAGGATCGCTTCCGGGCCCAGGTGGGTTTGCCCCTGGCCACCTACTTCTCCGGCCCCAAGGTCAAATGGCTGCTGAATAATGTCGACGGCCTGCGCGAGGCGGCCGAAAAAGGCGACGCCATCTTCGGCAACATCGATACCTGGTGCATCTGGAATCTGACCGGGGGAGTCAACGGCGGCGCTCACGTGACCGACGTGACCAATGCCTCCCGCACGATGCTGATGGACCTGGATGGGACACACTGGGATGACGACATTTTGGACATCATGACCATTCCCAAGTCGATGCTGCCCGAGATCCGCCCCTCCAGTGATCCCCAGATTTACGGCTACACGCCGGAAGATGGCCCCTTTGGCGGCAAAATCCCGGTCTGTGGTGACCTGGGCGACCAGCAGGCGGCCACCGTCGGCCAGGCCTGTCTCAGCCCCGGCGAAGCCAAAAACACCTACGGCACCGGCTGCTTCATGCTCCTGAACACCGGCACGGAAATTATTCCTTCCAAGAGCGGCTTGCTGACCACCGCCTGCTACAAATTCGGTGAAAAACCCACCGTTTACGCTCTGGAAGGCTCGATCGCCATCACCGGTGCTCTGGTGCAATGGCTACGCGACAACCTGAAACTGTTCGAAAAATCGCCCGAGGTCGAAGATCTGGCCAAGACGGTTGAGGACAACGGCGGTATCTACTTTGTGCCGGCCTTCTCCGGCCTCTTCGCTCCTTACTGGAAGCGGCGGGCGCGCGGAGTCATCGTCGGCATGACCCGCTACGTCAACCGGGGCCACATTGCCCGGGCCGCCCTGGAAGCCACCGCCTACCAGACCCGCGAAGTGCTGGACGCGATGAACGCCGACTCCGGAGTTGATCTGACCGCGCTGAAGGTTGACGGCGGTATGGTTTACAACGAGTTGCTGATGCAGTTCCAGGCGGATGTGCTCGGTGTACCGGTCGTTCGGCCCATAGTGGCCGAAACCACGGCTATGGGCGCGGCCTACGCTGCCGGTTTGGCCGTTGGTTTCTGGGAGAGCGAGGATGATATCCGCAAGAACTGGGGTATGGACAAAACCTGGGAGCCTTCCGAAGACGACACCGCCCGCACCGAAAGCTACAGGATGTGGAAGAAGGCCGTCACTCGCACCTTCGATTGGGTTGAATAAACCTCAGCCGCTCTTACCGGTACAACAATCAACTTGAACCTGGCTGGTCATCACGACAGTAGTTAACAATTCAAGGGGAGGGAGATACTCGTTTCCCTCCCCTAAATTTTAGGAATCTGTAAGATGATAAGGGCCTGTGGCGTTTTAGGGAGAATAGTAACTACCTACCCTCCCGCAGGTTTAGCCCTTTTTAGAGGCTAAAATATTGCCAGATATTTTTTCTTGAAAAGGCCGTCACCTGTGCCCGTTTTTTGGGTAATTGTAACCTGCGGGAGGGTGGCTTGGTAGTTACGGAGAATATAACTCATGAAGGATAAATTTCATGTTATCGTCATTGGGGGAGGGGGGACCGGTGCTGCGGTTCTCCACGATTTAACCCAGCGAGGCTTTGAAGCCACCCTGGTCGAACGTGGAGAATTAACTTCGGGTACCACCGGCCGTCATCACGGTTTGCTGCATAGTGGCGCCCGCTACGCGGTTAAAGATCAAGAGTCGGCCATAGAGTGTATCGATGAGAACTTGATCCTCCGCAAGATTGCCCCCGAAGCCTTGGAACTCAATGAAGGTCTCTTTGTGGCCATTACGGAGGAGGACGAAGCCTACAGCGAGCCCCTTCTGGCCGGGTGTGAAGCATGTCACATTCCCATCCGAGTCTTAACGGCCAGACAAGCCCTCGAATTAGAACCAAATCTTAATCCCAACCTGCGCCTGGCCGTCCAGATCCCCGACGGGACCATAGATGCCTGGCGATTACCCCTACACTTTTTTGCCACTGCCAAAAACCGGGGCGCAGATATCCGCACTTATTCAGAGGTGATCGGCTTCATTCAAAGGGCCGGGACCGTCAGTGGGGTGCGTGTCCTGGATCATCGAACGCAGAAGGAATATGATTTGAAGGGAGATCTGGTGGTCAATGCCACCGGCGCCTGGGCCGAAAAGGTGACCAAAATGGCCGAGGCCGAGGTACCGGTACGCCCTTCGCCGGGCGTTATGGTGGCTGTCCGGGGACGCTATCACAACATGGTCATCAATCGGATGCACGCCTCCGGCGATGGGGACATCATTGTACCCCAGCGCAATCTGTCTGTAATTGGAACCACTTCCTGGACGGTGGAAGACCCTGACAAGTTGGGCCTGCCCGAAGATCATGTGCAATTGATGTTCAAAATGGGGGCCGAAATGGTGCCTTCGATCAAAGACAGCGAATTCCGGGCCGCCTGGTCGGCCGCGCGTCCCCTTATTGGCAGCAAAGGCGAAGATGAAGGCCGTGAACTGAGCCGTACTTTCAAATGTTTCGATCATAAAGAGCGGGACAATGTGGAAGGGCTGGTGACCATTTGCGGCGGCAAAGCAACCACCCTGCGGGGCATGGCCGAAACAACCGTGGATGTGGTTTGCCGTAAATTGGGGCTGGATATTCCCTGCCGCACCAAAGAAGAGGTATTGCTGCCTTATCGAGCCTATTACAATTAAGGAGGCTCTCTAATGACCGACAAAAAAGTTCGCTTTAAAGTACTCAGATACAAACCGGGAGCCATCGATCCCCCTCGCTACGACACCTTTGAGGTAACCGTTGGTCCCCGCACCACTGTGTTAGACGCCCTGGAACTGATCAGGGTAGATCAGGATTCAACCCTGATGTACCGTCACTCCTGCCACCATGCCTCGTGCGGCACGTGTGGCTACAAGATCAACGGTCAGGAAGGGTTAGGATGTGTAACCAACGTATTGGAACTGGGCGTCGATGAGGTTGTGGTCGAACCTATGGATGGTTTGAGCCCTATTGTTGATCTGGTCGTCGATATGGCCGACTTTTACCGGGACTACTCACCGGATTGGACCTACATCCGCGAGAGCGAGTGGCACCCGCAAGCTACCACCCCACCAGAGGTCGATCATTACGTCCGTTTTGAGAATTGTGTTGAGTGTGGGGCTTGCGTTTCGGCCTGTCCGGTCACGGCCGCCGGTGATTTCTATATAGGGCCAGCCGTTCTGGCGGCCATCAACCGCGAGCTCAGTAACAACGGCGGGGATACAAAATCGTTACTTGATCTGTCCGGAAGTGAGCGAGGCATATGGCAATGCCACAGCGCCTTTGAGTGCAGTGAGGTTTGCCCGTCCGACGTCAATCCGGCCGGACACATTATGGAATTACGCCGCCGGTTAATTATGCAAAAGATCAAAAATTTGTTTGGTATGAAATGAGGAGCTAACCATGGAAAAGCCAATCGGAGTGAGAGCCGGAGGGTTTAATTTTCTGGTTCAGCGTTGGGTCTTGCCGTTCAAGCGCAGTCTTGGTACCTGGGCCTTCGTCTTTAATCGATGGTCGGGGGTACTGCTGGCCATTT
Organism: Anaerolineae bacterium; assembly: GCA_034409055.1. Lineage (GTDB taxonomy): Bacteria > Chloroflexota > Anaerolineae > 4572-78 > J111 > DAOUMU01. Next base: position 37,889 of record DAOUMU010000254.1, on the reverse strand, counting down.
ATCTCTACGTTCACCTGGGTATTCTGACCACGATTGCCTTCAGCCCGGCTGCCTACAATCAATTTTTAGTCCTTGCCCGCTCACCCCTGGGTCTCATCTTTGACGTTGTTTTGATCTTGTTGATCTTATATCACGGTTTGAATGGTCTCAGAATCATCTATGCGGCCCTGGCGGGCAAAATAGAGCAACATCGTGGCCAATTTTGGGCCGTGGCTGTGCTGTCGGTGTTGGTGACGCTGTATAGCGCTTTTCTTATCTTTTCATATGAATAAGGAGATGAAGGCCATGCAGCAACTTGAAACAAAAAAGCAGGCACGACAATCGTTAGCATGGATCGGTCAGGCTGTCTCTGGCATTTTACTAATCGTCATCGTACTGCTCCATATCTATTTCCACCATTTTCAAACCCAGGGACTGCTGGACGTTAATCAAGTGATCGCGCATGTCTCGGGACCTGTCATTTTTATTCTGGAAATACTGTTCATTATCGTGGTTACCTACCACGCCATCTTAGGAGCAAGAGCGATCATTTTCGATTTGAATCTGAGTGAGGCGGCTCGACGGAAAGTATCCGTAGTTTTAACAATTTTGGGGGTAGTCACCGCAGCCTATGGCCTTGTGCTGGCCTTTTTGATCAGGTCACAACTGCCAATATAGGTGAGGCGTAAAGCGTGAATGCTCTGGAGGAATGGGAGGCACGTTGGGCCCCGTATGATGAAAAAACATACCAGGCCGCTCTAAGTTACGTGCATCCCGAGGATGTGGTTCTGGACATCGGCGCGGGCGACCTGCGTTTGGCCCGGCGGATGGCCGGCATCGTCCGGCGGGTGTTTGCTATCGAAAGGCAGCCCCATTTGCTGGCCCACCAATCGCCGTTGCCGGACAACTTGACCATACTCTGTGCTGATGCCCGTCACATCCCCTGGCCCAAGGGGATCACGCTGGGGGTGCTGTTAATGCGGCACTGTACGCATCTAGGATTGTACGTGGCACGCCTGCGGGCCGCAGGTTGCCGGCGATTGGTGACCAATACCCGCTGGGGGATGGATGTTGAGTTGATGGATTTGGGGCCACGGGCCGCATGGTCCACAGTGGATCTGGGGTGGTATGCCTGCACGTGTGGGCATACAGGCTTTGTACCTGGCCCACCAGAACTGCTGACCGAAGAGCGTATGTGGCAGGTAGCCGAAGTAGAGAACTGCCCCACCTGCGCTTCTTCAGGGGAAGCTGCCAAGTAGCAGGAGATGGGTCCCAATTTTAGGCAGGGCAGTACGTATCGCGTACGATCCCGCTGACGCAGGGAGGGAGATTATTGATGGCAAAACGCCAACCAAAGCAAAAAGATCAAAAAGAGGCATCGATCAAACGCCGGACCCTTTTTATGAAGCTCATTTGGGGATTCATTATCATTATTTCCGGGCTTTTTGGCTACTCCTATGGTTACCCTATCGTGGCTGAAGGCGAGGTCGTAAAGGGTATTTTGACCGGACTGGCTTATGGAGGGGGAGCCTTGATGGCCATATTGATTTCATTCTTCTTAAACCAAAAACTCAGAGGGTCATAAATAGGGGTTCTGGTATGATAGGAATTGTACTTGTTGCTCACAGTCACTTGCTGGCCAAAGGCTTAGAAGAGATGGCCACCCAGATGTCACGGAACCTGGTTAAGATTGTTGCCGCTGGGGGCATAGACGACGAAACCATTGGCACCAATGCCGAACGGATTCATCAAGCCATTTTAGAAGCCTATTCACCCGATGGAGTTCTGATTTTATTCGACCTGGGTAGTGCTCTCATGAGTACCCAAATGGCCATTGAGATGCTCCCGCCCGAAAAACAACCGCTCGTTAAATTGAGTAGTGCCCCGATGGTCGAAGGAGCCATTGTCGCCGCCGTGGAAGCTTCATTGGCACACAGCCTGGAACAGGTTAACACAGCCGCTGAGGCGGCCAAAGACATGCAAAAAATACCACAATAAATCATTTCTCATTTGCCAAAATGACTGGCTTGTGTAAGGATATTGACATCAGAATCTGACAACATTCATACTCCAAAAAGAGGAACGCGTATCGTGCAATCGAGCTCCTTTATTATTCAAAACGAAGTTGGACTTCATGCTCGTCCGGCCGCCTTATTTGTACAGACAGCGGCTAAATTTAAAGCCAAAATTGCGGTCAGAAATAGTACCAGGGGAACCCCCTTTGTGGATGCCAAAAGTATTTTAAGTGTCTTAGGTCTCGGAGTTTCACAAGGGCATGAGATTGAAGTGACCATCGAGGGAGAGGATGAGCAAAAGGCCCTTGAAACGATAACTTCCCTGATCGACAGCGACTTCACTGATTCAAAAGAGGCAAATACATAATTGTCTTGGGCGTAAGAAACGAATATGTCTGAGGAAAAACATGCTTTGCTGGCCAAAGTGGCCAGTCTTTATTATGAAAAGAATCTAACTCAGGCAGAAATCGCAGATAGGCTTAATATTTCTCGCCCCCAAGTATCACGCCTGCTGGCCGAAGGCCGCCAGGAAGGCGTGGTCGAAATTATTATTCATCACCCTGTCGATAAATATACCTCTTTGAAACAAGATTTATTGGACCGTTTTGGTCTGACAGATGTGCAACTCTTGCCGTCAGGCTATCTGGGTTACGCTCAATTGGTAGAGCGGTTGGGGATGGTGGCCGCCCGTTATCTGGAAGAGAATCTGCAGGATGGCATCATTTTGGGTATATCCTGGAATACGGGCGTTTACCAGGTGGTTAATGCTCTACAGGCAGCCCGCCGGAAAAAGGTGACGGTCGTGCAACTGACCGGAACCGTCGGCTCTATCAATCCCTTGCTCGACGGACCAGACCTGACCCGGTGGTTGGCCCAAACGTTGGGTGGACAATATAAATATTTACCGGCGCCCCATTTGGTAGATAGCCCGGCGACGCGCCAGGCGCTTCTACAAGACCGCTCTCTCCACGAGCCAATGGCCTTGCTGGAACAGATGGATATAGCTTTGGTTGGTATTGGTAGCCTCTCGCCACCCTTATCCAGCCTGTTATCGGCCGGCTATATTACGGAAGCAGAACTGAGAGAGATCATAAGACAAGGGGGGGTGGGAGATATTTGCTCTTATCATTACGATCTGCACGGCAACATCTTACCCCTTGAATTACATCAACGGTTGATTGGCGTCAGTCTGGAAACCTTGAAACAAACCCCCTGTGTTATTGGGGTGGGCGGCAGCATTGATAAAGCGGCAGCGATTTTGGGAGCTTTACGTTTGGGGGTACTCGACTGCTTGATCACAGATGAGATTGCTGCCCGAGCCGTACTCAAGATGTCGGAACAATGATTAAAAAATCATAACTGATGTTAAACATACTGGTCGTGGGGGCCGGCGCAGTTGGATGCTTTGTGGGTGGCTCATTAGCCGCCAGTGGTCACCAGGTCACCCTGTTGGGCCGTCTCCCATTAATGCAAAAGATCGCGGTAGATGGCCTGATTTTGCTTCGACCTAACCTTCCACCGCAAACAGTCTGGCCTCAAACGGCTACCTCTATTAATGAACTCTCCTCCCCCTATGATTTTATCTTGTTGACGGTTAAGACCCCTGATACGCTTCAAGCCATCGAGCAACTGGTGGCTCACCCGTTTTTGACCGCAAACGGGTATATTGTTTCTCTTCAGAATGGGATTGGCAACGAGGAACAATTAGCGGCCGCTTTTGGCCCTGAGCAGATCATTGCCGGAACAATGACCATTCCCATTCGGGTGCCAGAGCAGGGGTTGATAGAAGTCAGTAAAGCCAAAGGAGGGTTTGGCCTGGCCCCGCTTCACCCCTCACAAGCAGTCGATCGATTGGCCGAGGCCCTTAACCAGGCTGGCCTGGCAACCGTCACGTATGCCGATTACCAGGCCATGAAATGGTCAAAGTTGCTCTTGAATATCGTCAACAACGCTTCTTGCGCCATCCTCAATCAGCCCCCGGCCCAGATTATTGCCCGGCCTGACCTATTCAACCTGGAAATCAAGGCCCTGCGCGAAGCCGTGAACGTGATGAAAGTTCAGGGGATCAAACCGGTCAAACTGCCCGGTTACCCCGCGGATTGGCTGGCCCGGTTGGTTACCGCTCGCTGGCTACCCCTGGCCGTCATACGCACCGTTCTGCGTCCGTTTATGCTGAGTGGCCGAGGCACAAAAATGCCTTCCCTGCAAATAGACCTGGCCGCAAGGCGGTCCAGCTCTGAAATTTGTGCCTTGAACGGAGCCATTGTCCAGGCGGGGAAAAAATTAGGGCTGACTACGCCTGTCAATGAAGCCCTAACCGATATTTTAAGCGGCCTGGTTTCAGGCGAGTTGGCCTGGGTCGATTATCAAAATCAACCGGAGAAACTGCTTAAAGCGGTAGGAGCTAAATCTTGACACCCTGTTGCTTTCTGATATACTCAGGCCATCAGCGGAACTCAACCGGGGAGTGAGTCGTGACCCTCATCGTATCTATTGTAGCTATTTTAATAGCTTACCTCTTTGGTTCGATCCCGGCCGGCTACCTTATTGCCCGTCTTTATGGAGTCGACGTAACTGCTTCGGGTAGTGGCCGTATAGGCGGAACGAATGTTTTACGAGCAGCGGGCGTCGTTGCGGCCGGTTTAACGGTTTTGCTGGATATCCTGAAAGGATTGATCCCGGTGTATCTGATAGCAATTTTGGGTCACCCTTTAACAACAGCCCTGGCGGCCACGGCTACGGTTGTGGGACACAATTACTCAATATTTCTGCGCTTTCGAGGGGGTGTTGGGGCCGGAACAGCGATCGGGGCTTTGGCAGGAATGACCTTTCCGATTGCTTTGATTTCCGGCATCTGTGGGCTAATTGCGCTCAGTATTAGTCGCTACGCCTCGATTCTTTCGACGACAATTGCCGTCTCCACGCTTATTCTTCTAACCATCTCGGCTTGGTTGGGCTATACCCCTTACGAATACATCATCACCGGTGTTTTGAATCTCATGCTTATGTTCTATGCCCTACGAAGTAACTTCGCCCGGCTACGGACCGGCACCGAACGCAGAATCGGCCAAAAAACCGAAAATATTGCCAGGGTATCTCGTCATCACTAGTGGAAATAAATCAGCGATTAATTAACAATGTATCTTTAACTTAGCTAAAGACCGGAAGACTTGGTTGCCTGTAAACCACCTCATCTTCCTTAACAATTGGTTGGGACTCTTGCCAACAGAATCCCAACCAAAATCTGTAGACCGCTATGACAATGGCGTCATAGCGGTCTCAATTTTATCTACAATTAGTACGTCCCCCTTTGCACAACTGCCTTCTCCCATATTTAGTATTATATATTTTGTAAACTACTAGATATAGTGGTAGAATAAACTTACTAAAGATCAATTCTGAGCAAAATAGTATCTATTCCTTTAACAAAAGGGGGCAGGTAGTGGTCAAAAAACATTTCATTACCATCGCTGGCAACATAGGGGTCGGCAAAAGTACGTTAAGCCGTTTGTTAGCTAATGAGCTGGGTTGGACGCCATTTTACGAAGCAGTGGACGACAACCCTTACCTGGTCGATTTTTACCAGGATATGCGCCAATGGAGCTTCCATTCCCAAATATTTTTCCTCTCACGTCGTTTGCATTATCATCGACAGATGTTGAACCATCCCAACACCGTGATTCAAGACCGGAGTATCTACGAGGATGCAGAAATATTTGCCCGTAACCTGCATCAGCGCTGCAATATGTCTGATCGAGATTATCGAGTTTATCGCAGTCTCTACGAAGGGTGCATCCAATTTCTGCCCCCCCCGGATTTAATCGTTTATCTTAAAGCCAGCGTGCCCACCCTGATTGAGCGGATTCACCGCCGAGGTCGGGATTTTGAGCAAGACATCTCACCGTTGTATCTGCAACAGCTCAACGAGCTATACAACGCCTGGATTGAAGATTTTACCCTCTGCCCCATCTTAACTGTGCCTGCAGACGACCTGGATTTTGTTCGCTTTAACACCGATTTACTACTTATCAAAGAAAAAATCCAGGAAAAACTGGCCGGTCGAGAAAAAGTATATTTTTAGATGACACACACTTTGCCTGAACAGCCTACAGAAAGGTCATTCGCCACTCCTGACCATAACTCTCGTAAAAATCTGACAATCGAAGCAGCGGCCAACCTGATCGATCCCCTACAAGACAATGTCAACCAGGTGGTTGTGGTCAAACCTCAGACCTTGAAGTTAATTTTGGTGGCTGTCTTGAGCCAGGGACACCTGCTTTTAGAGGATGTGCCCGGCATTGGCAAGACCTTGGTGGCCAAAACGTTGGCTCGTTCTATCAGTGCCAGCTTCAAACGGGTCCAATGCACGCCCGATTTATTACCCAGCGACATCACCGGCACCTCGATTTACAATCAAAAAGAGCAGCGTTTCGTTTTTGTGCCCGGTCCTATTTTTGCCCAATTCGTCCTGGTCGATGAAGTAAACCGGGCCACCCCCCGCACGCAGGCCAGTCTCCTGGAAGGTATGGCCGAACGGCAGGTAACGGTCGATGGTCAACTGTATCAATTAGAAGCACCGTTCTTTTTAATCGCCACTCAAAATCCGGTTGAAACTGCCGGCACCTTTCCCTTACCCGAAGCGCAACTGGATCGTTTTTTGATTTCTCTCAGCCTGGGCTATCCCGGCTTTGATGACGAAGTTTTGATTTTGGAGAGGGAGGAGCACGGCGACCCCTTAACCAACATTAAAGCGGTCCTGGCCCCTGGTGACATCTTAGCTTTGCAGGATTTAGTAAAAAGTGTCAGTGTAATCCGTCCTCTCAAAGAGTACATCGTCAGGATCATCACCGCCACGCGCAATCATCCCGAGGTGTTATTGGGGGTTAGCCCCAGGGGGGGGGTGGCCTTACAGCGTGCTTCGCAGGCCATGGCCCTTTTAAATCACCGAGATTTTGTCACCCCGGACGATATTAAAGCGGTGGCCACCGGGGTATTGGTTCATCGTATCATCACCCACGAACGGTCTCATGACATCACACAACGTATTGTTGATTCCATTCTACAAGCCATCCCCGTTCCAGTGGGGTAAAGAGCGGTTAAATACGGAAAGCTAAATGCCAACAAAACGGGCCTGGATATTCCTGACGTTAGCCCTGGTCCTTTACTTTTTGGCCAATCAAACCCAAGTCGGTTGGCTTTATATTATCACCGACAGCATCATCGGCCTGCTGATCGTCACTTTCTTTTACACTCGCGGAATGTTAAACCCGATCCGGGTGCACCGAACTTTTCGCAATCTGTCAGCCAGTCCACCTCCCTCGCCCACCAAGGAACCGAAAGACTCTCCAACCACAAACGAAGAGCAGGCAGCCAACTTGGAGCTGGCCCTACCTACTTTTTACGAAGATGACCCGATTGAAGTGACGCTTCAATTTAGCCACCACGGCTTCAGGCCGGCCCTGCTCATCAGCGGTGATGAGTCCTGCCCGTTTGCACCGGTCTCTGACCAAACCCAGTCCTTTTTTATTCCCGGCCTGTTCAAGGGTCAACCTATAAATTTAAGTTATCAAACTAAGGGAGACCGGCGAGGGTTATATAGGCTGCCAAAATTACAGTTATTCTCAAGCGGACCGTTTGGTTTGTTTAAGACCAAACGCAGGCTCAAGGTGCCTGGTGAAATTTTAATTTATCCCCAGTATTACCCCCTCAAACGCTTGCCCCTGTTAGAACAGAAGGAATTTGCCGAAAAGCAAGCTCGAAGCGTAGGCCCGGGCAGCGAGATCATCGGCACCCGAGAGTATCGTCCTGGCGACTCGCTGCGCCAGATTCATTGGCGCAGTACGGCTCATACCGGCAAACTGGTGGTGAAAGAATTTGCCGATAGTGAGCAACTGACTCTGACCGTGGTTTTGGACCTTGAGCCCACCAGGGCTAACGGGGAGAGGGGCAAGTTTTCCCCTTTTGAAACGGCCATTCGTATGGCCGCCAGTTTTGGTTACTATGCCACCAGAAAAAATATTCCGTTTTACCTGGTTGGAGCCAGTAAACCGGCCGGACGCCCCGGCCAGAAAGGGGGACCGCCGACCACCCCCCTCGGCTGGTGGGCCATTTTGAATTATTTGGCTAAAGTGAAGGCCGATGGTCAAGAACCTATGGCCAATGTTTTAAATCGCTTGCCGGTTTTACCGTTTGTGGTGGTCCTGGTCAGCCATCCCACTGAGACCATCGCCAAGACTCTGCCGGCTTTACCACGCCAGGGTACTCAAACCCTGGCCATTTTCATCACCTCAGAAGGTGCCCTCCCCCCAACGACCCCAGCGCTAAAGGCGGCCGGTCTGGAGATAAAAAGTGCCAGTCCTCATAACTGGGCAGAGGTGCTGGCGGAATTGTAAATAACCAAACTCATCACAACTTAAAAAAATCATTTTTAGTTTGGTTGCCTCTCCGAAACAGGCTATGATTATTATATATACACCAGCTATTTTGGAGATAAATTATCTTATCCAAGCTCAGAGAAAAATTCTTTCAATCAAAAGGACCTGAACGATCTTTAACCCTACGCTATCTGGTTCTGGCGGCGATGCTGGTGCCCCTGGTGGCTATTACCCGGGTGAGTACCTTGTGGCCTCACGTTATTGTGGCGGCCCTTGGCATAGGCCTGGGACACTGGTATAGCTACCGTAATTTAGAAAAAGGCAGCCAGGTCCTGCGAGGGCTCATGTTTGTGGCCATTCACCTGGCCCTGTGCTGGTTGTTTGTGGGCCTGGTGGTGGGAGCGGCAGTGCCTCAAGCCCAGTTTGCCATTTTTGCCCAGGCCATTACCAGCTTTGATTTACGCTATCGTTCCAGTCTCTTTAATACCCTGTTGCACAGCCTGGCCAATCTTTACGTGGCCGCTTCGTTAAGCCGCACGGTTGAACTGGCCCTGTACTTGATCCTCTTTGCCGTCCTGGTTTTGGCGGCCTTCTTTACCGCCGAAAAAGAAGACGGCTTAAGATCGGCCAGGCTGCAACCCAAACCGACTGAGACCAGGTCAGCCAGCAAATTATTTCCTGTTTCCAGACGCTCGATGACCGTCTTTGGGTTTGGCTTTGGTGTCCTGGTCATCCCGGTGATCCTGGTGGCCTTCATTGTAACGCCCCGCTTTGCCAACAATCCCCTGGTACCGCCCTTCACGTTGAATATTCCTCTCCAGGGGGGGATCACCTCAGAGATTATCAATCCCGGCGTGCCCCTGGTTCAAGTCAACGGTTGGAACGACGGTACCAGCGACTATTTCTACGGCTTTGACACCAACCTGGATTTACGTTACCGGGGAGGCCTCAGCAACGACATTGTGATGTACGTGCGCAGTCCGAGCCGTAGTTATTGGCGCAGTCACAGCTACGACTTCTACACCGGCACCGGTTGGACCCAGAGTGATAAAACCCTGACCGACCTCAAAAGGCGGCACAGAGTCCAATTCAAACTGCCGCTGCCTCCCGGCTCTCCCTTACCGGGGGCCAGTGGAAGCGAAAAAGCGGCTCCCAGCCCCACCAGCCAGGCCCAGCAACGCATCGTGCAATCCTTTACCCTGGTCAGAGACCAGCCCAACCTCATTTTTGCCGCCTATCGCCCGGCTGAAATTTTCATCACCGCCGAACGAATCTCTCTGGATAGTGGGGATGGCCTGCGGTTACCCAAGCCACTCAAAGCGGGTATGACCTATAGTGTCATCTCCGACCGGCCTGAATTTGACCCAGATTTGCTGCGCCAGACCTCGACCGAATACCCTCCTGAGATTACCAGCCGTTATTTACAACTGCCCGACAATATTTCCGGCCGGGTCAGGAATCTGGCCAGCACTTTAACCGCTCCTTACGATAACCCTTACGATAAAGTGATGGTCCTTAACGATCACCTGTTAACTGAATATCCCTATAACTTCTTTCCGCCCCCCCATCCTTCTGGCGCTGAAGTGGTTGACACCTTTTTGTTTGAGGACCAGGAAGGCGTTTGTGAGCAATACGTGACCGCCCTGGTGGTTATGGCCCGCCTCCTGGGTATTCCGGCTCGACTGGCCACGGGTTACGGTTGGGGCGATTATAATCCTATCACCAACTATTACGAAGTTAGACTAAACGATGCTCACTCGTGGGCCGAAGTTTATTTTCCCGAATATGGCTGGGTCCCTTTCGACCCGACCCCAGGCTGGACACCGCAACCCTATCCCACGCCCGTGCAAAACTGGCTGTTTGCCAACAACGGTCAATTCTTGAATCTGGACCTGCCGACCGTGCCTGTAGCGGCCATTGTGGCCGGCGGCGCCGCCGGTTTGGCGTTCCTGGCCCCGTTATTTATAGTCCCTCCCCTGCTGGTCGGTCTGGGTATGTTGGCTATCTTTTTGGGGAGACGGTTCAAACAGCTCTTAGCCAGCCGGGCAGCCGACCGCTACACCTCCCTGGCCAGGCATCCTCACCGCAGGCTTATTCTCCAGATTTACCAACGGGCGGCTAAGCTCTTAATCAGCCGGAAATACGACCGGCGAGACAAGGGGGAAACCCTGACCGAATATACCCAACGGGTAGGGAATCTGCCGGCTCTGGCCAGGCTAACTCAGGCCGCCGAGATTGCCGTTTATCGACCCGAAGCGCCTGGGGCAGAGACAGTCGCTGAGGCTGAGGCGGCCCTGGGGGCTTTAAAGAAAGAATTATAGTCACTTACTGGCTACTTCACGCCACCAGTTGGTAATCGGCAACCGTCGATCCTTGCCAAAAGCTTTGCTGGTAATTTTGGGACCGGGGGGAGCCTGGCGGCGTTTGTACTCGTTGCGGTCGACCATACGAATGACCCGGCGGACGGTCTGTTCGTCGTACCCCAGGGCTACAATTTCAGCCGTACTACAATCATTTTCGACATAAGCCGCCAGAATGCCGTCTAACACGTCATACTCGGGTAGCGAGTCGGTGTCTTTCTGGTCGGGACGTAGTTCGGCAGAAGGAGGCTTGATCAGGATGTCTTCAGGAATGACCTGGCCGATTTTTTCGTTGCGGTAGCGACACAACTGGTAAACTATCGTTTTGGGCACGTCTTTAATTACGGCAAACCCGCCAGCCATGTCCCCATAAATGGTCGCGTAGCCAACGGCCATTTCGCTTTTGTTGCCGGTAGCCAATACCAGCCAGCCAAATTTGTTACTCAGGGCCATAAGCGTGTTCCCTCTGGCCCGGCTCTGGAGGTTTTCCTCGGTCTCGTTGGGTTGGGTATCGGCAAAGGCATCCGCCAGCATCTCCAGATAAGCCTGATAAGCTGGCTCTATGGCAATGACCTCATAGCGAATGCCCAGCCGTTTGGCCAATTCAGCCGCATCACTCTTGGAATGATCGGAGGAGTAGCGGGAAGGCATCGAAACGCCAATGACATTCTCCGGCCCCAACGCATCGGCGGCAATGGTGGCCACCAATGAACTGTCGATGCCACCCGACAAGCCCAAAACTACTTTGCTAAAACCATTTTTGCGCACGTAATCCCGCGTACCCAACACCAACGCTTGATAGATTTCTGCCAGCAGATCGAGGGGGGGAGAAAGAGGGACCGGAGCGAGGGGTTGAGGTGGCGCAGCAGTTTCGACCGCAGGCAAAGAAATTCTTTCAAAGGTGTTCGCATAAACTTCAGCCAAATCATCTTTACGGCGGCGGGGGTCACGCAATCGTTGGCGAAAGACATTGCCAACATTGACATCGAGCAGCACAAAATCCTCTACAAAGGATTTCCCCCGGGCCAACAAATTGCCCCGTTCGTCAATAACCAGGCTGCTGCCATCAAAAACCAGTTCATCTTGCCCCCCCACCAAATTACAAAAGGCCACAATAGCCACATTGTCAGCCGCGCGGGTGGACAGCATACGCTCCCGGTTTTTTATTTTGCCGCTCTGGTAGGGAGAGGCAGAAATATTTAGTAATAGTTCAGCACCGGTTGCAGCCTGAGCTTCGGGCGGACCGGCCGGGTACCAGATGTCTTCACACACACTAACGCCAAAGGTCACCTCGCCAGAGGAGGAAGCGGAAGCATCAGAGATGGGTAGGGTAAACAGAACAGGGGTATGTCCCTCACCAAAGTAACGATCTTCGTCAAAAACGGCGTAATTGGGCAAGAGCGACTTATGATAAACCCCAGCCAATTGGCCATCGTGTAACACAGCGGCGGCATTGAATAGATCATCCCACCGGTCGACAAAACCCACAATAGCGGTCAGGCCATGGGTGTGGGGCAGCAAACTTTCCAGGGCCACCCGGTTAGCCGAAGCAAAGCCGGGCTTGAGCAAAAGATCTTCCGGAGGGTAGCCGGCCAGGGTTAGCTCCGGGAATAAAATAATGTTAGCCTGGCAATCTCTGGCCCGATCCAGATTTTCTTTGACTTTGGCCAGGTTACCGTTGATATCGCCAACGGTGAGATTGATCTGGGCCAGGGCAATCCTGAGTGTGGTCATCATTTACCTCAAATACAGAAAGTACTACATCATTGCATTTTACGCAACATACAACACGCAACACATCATTAGTACTTAACTATAAAATTTTTGCGCATTGGGCCAGAAAACTGAATTCTATCTGGGGAGTAAGCAGTGTAAGGGCTCATCCGGGTTATGCTTGAAGCAACTATTCTTAACTACTGCTCTCCCGCCTCTTTAGCCAAGATAATCGCCTCAGCGACTTCCTTCATCGGTTTACGGGTGTTCATGCTCATTTTTTGGATTTTACGAAAAGCGTCGCGTTCACTCAAGCCCTGGTTGTCCATCAGAATACCTTTGGCCCGCTCGACCAGCTTACGCGTTTCCAGAGCATTTTGCAAGTCGTGGACTTCTTGTCTCATCGCCCGAAATTCACCAAAGCGAGATAGGGCAATCTCGATAGCTGGCGAGAGGTCTGCTTCTCTAAAAGGTTTGACCAGATACCCGACCACACCTGCATCTTTGGCCCGGTCTACCAATTCTTTCTGACCGTAAGCAGTCAGCAGGATCACTGGAGCGATTTGTTCTTCGGTTAAAATTTTGGCTGCCTCGATACCATCCATATCAGGCATTTTAATATCCATCAGGACCACATCGGGCCTTAACTCACGAGCTAAATTAACTGCGCTCTGCCCATCACCTACTTCGCCGACCACCAGGTAGCCCAAATCAGTCAGCATCTCTTTCAAGTCTGTTCTGACGATTGTCTCATCGTCAGCTATAATGATACGAGTTCTTTCCACCCTTCTTCACCTCTAAATATGGTTTTTGGGAACGTGATGGTTACAGATAGCCCCTCACCGTTGTTGGCACCATTACTCAAGTGGATTTGACCTTTTAAATCACCTTCAACCAAAATTTTCACAATCTGCAATCCCAAGCTATCGGCCTGCTCTATTTGAAAATCCCCGGGCAGACCACCACCATCATCTGTAACCTTTATGATAACCTCATCGCCATCATCTGCCAAATTCACCTTAACGGACCCTTTTTGTTTATGAGCAAACCCATGCTCAACAGCATTTTGTAGCAACTCATTAATAATGAGAGAACAAGCCGTTGCCTGGCGGGCCGGTAGATAGATCGGTTCCCCTATAAGCTCCAAGCGAATCTCTTTATCAGGACTAAGCATCCCCTGTTTAAATTGGGCGATAATCCTGTAGCTTACTTCTTTAATATTGATGATATTGGAGTTCTCATTGGAGAGAAATTCGTGAATAACGGCGATGCTTAAAATTCGATTTAAGGTTTCATCTAAAATCAGCCGGGCTTCTTCAGATTTCACCCGGCGAGCCTGCATTCTTAAAAGGCCGGCGATTGTTTGTAGATTATTTTTGACCCGATGATGTACCTCCTGAATCATCGCATTCTTGATGCGAATTTCCTGATCCTGGCGACGAATTTGGGTGGCATCGTGCAGGGTAATGATCATCCCATATCTTTTTTCTCGCATCGGGACGATATTAAAATTGTTAAACCAGCGCCAATAATTAGAAGGATAAGACACCAGCGGCAGAGCCTTGCGAATCCAGACTCTGTTAACTTCTTCGGTTTCTCGCTCGACACAACGATTCTGAGCCATCGCTGCTCGCCAGATGGCCTCGTCCTCTGTTTCCAACGCAGACAGGTGACGTCCGACCAACGTTTCCTTGTAACCCAATTTGCGGTAAAGATTGGCCGCAATACCACTGGCATAGCCAATAACCCCGTCACTATCGGTAAAAATAATGCCATCCTGCTCACCAAAAAAGGACAGGTCTTCAGCCCCATGTAATTGGCCGTACAACAACATAGTCTGTAACCGCTTTAAAGCCCGCCTAAAAACTCGACTGCGCAGCCGGTGGCGCTCGTACTCTATCAGATTAGTGACAATGACCAGAGCAGCCACCACCCGGGGTTTCTCCTGGCGTCCGTCCTCTTGTGGAGTCGAAACGTAAGGGTGAGGAAAATAAATTGGCAAAGCCTGTCTAACCACGGGAGCCCCTTCGGCAATAAAGCTGCGCTCCTCCTTCTGTCGCTTACCGGAGATAAGCGCTCGCAGAACTTCCGGCCTGTGTTCCATGCGAATGTGCCACCCCTCCCGACTTTTAAGGTAAACGTGGGCCAGGGAGTGGGGCTGGGCGTGGACCAACACGATGGCTTCTTTCTCTGATTTCCGACCATATAACAAAATGTCGGCCCGGCTGAGATCGGCCACAATCCGCATCTGTTGCTCAACCGTGTGCAAAAAATCAATTCCGTCTTTGGTTAGATTCAGACAATTATTAACAGCTTCGTGCATGTATAAATCAACAATGATACGTTAATGTTAGAGATACTATAATTATTATACAAAAAATTTGGCCTCAAGGCGACTGAAGGCCAGTTGAAACGTGTGGTTCAGTTGCCTAACCGGGCCCCCAACAACTCGGGCTGGCCGTTCAGCATCGCCTCGGCAGACATCTCCTTCTTGCCGGCCGGCTGCACCGTTACCAAGCGCAACACGCCCTGCCCCGTTGTTACGTATACCCGCCGCTTATGTTTGAAGACCGTGCCGGGTTTACTCGGGTCAGGACCAACCAGATCAGAGGCTACTTCAACAGCCAACACCTTAAATTGGCCATACGGCCCCTGAGTAAAAGTACCCGGCCAGGGATAGAAGGCTCGCACTTGCCGTTCAATCTCTATGGCCAATTGCTGCCAATTGATGGCTCCCTCCTCTTTTTTAAGGCGGGGGGCCAGCGTAGCCAGGCTATCATCTTGAGGTTGGGCTTTTATTTTTCCCTCCAACCAGGCCGGCAAAGTGTCAATCAACAAGGCTGCCCCCAATTCGGCCAGTTCGGCGGTCAGGGTTTGCCGGGTATGGGTCGGCTTAAGCGGAATGGTCCGGCGGGCAATCATTGGCCCGGTGTCCATCCCCTCATCGATTAACATCAAGGTCACGCCTGTTTCGGTATCTCCGGCTTGAATAGCCGCTGCTACCGGCGCTGCCCCTCGCCAGCGAGGCAACAACGAGGCATGAATATTGAGGCACCCAGCGGGTGGTATCGTCAGGACATTCTTTCGTAGAATCTGGCCGAAGGCAGCGACCACAATCAGATCAGGTTTGAGCGCGGCCAATTCAGCCACAGCCGCTTCTGATTTGAGTGTTTTCGGTTGTAACACCTTTAGCCCGGCCTTCTCTGCCACCACTTTCACGGGCGAAGGAGCTAACTTTTTGCCGCGCCCCCTGGGACGGTCGGGTTGGGTGACCACCGCTATCAGGTCATATCCATTTTTAATCAAGGCGGTTAAAGCCGGAACCGCAAAATCGGGTGTCCCCATGAAGACAATTTTTGCAGACAAGAATAGCTCCTATGATTTGAATCGGCGTTAAAAAATTTTTAGAAAATTTATAACTACTATATATTGTATCTAAAAATTGTTTATGCTACAATATACAGTGTTATATTTTAAGATTTTAGTCAAGATACAATTTTTAGATCAACTTTTTTACCAGTTTGGTGCAACTTTGTCGTGAATAATTCGTAGAGTTAACAAACAGATACTACACTGGTATGGTTACATAATAACACCGCCTTTATTGGCTGGCAATTTCCAAAATCCAAATTTTCTGTATGAGTCAAAACAAGCGTCCACCATCCTGTTGGCCACTACAAAAAAACCAAATTTTCCAAAATATCAGCGGTGGTGTTGGCATAGGGGGAAACTTATGTTAGAATAAATTAGCTTTAAAGCTCAAGAGAAGCCAAGCAATTGGCGATAGGCAATGGTTCTAAGAAAGTTAATCCAACAATGGAGGAAATTTATTCATGAATGATATTACTGATCAAGATAAATTAATGGCCGCTCTATCTTATCCGATCGGGATTGTGGCCCTCGTTATCCTGCTGGTAGAGGATATGAAAAATCGTCCGTTCCAAAAATACCATGCCGTGCAAGCATTGGCCGTAAATGTGATCATTGTTATCCTGGCTATTGTTTTGGGCTGGACAGTGGTTCTGGCTTGCGTGCCCCTCTTGCTCTGGCTGGTCACCCTCTACTGGGCTTTTGAAGCTTACCAGGGTAAGTATTTCGAAATTCCCGGTTTAACCAATTTTCTCAAGGGGCAAGGGTGGATTTAAACTCCCCCCTGGCCTCTCCACAGACCTCATAATTTTTAATCCCCTGTTGAGTGACAGGGGATTTTTTGTGGCTATTTCACTTCTCCGTCAGGAGGTTTTGGCTTGCCAACCCTTTGCACTATAATACGAATAGGCGAATGACGAACCCACAGGGCAAGTGTGGCAAATGGGCGAACCCATAGGGTAAGTGTCAGCGAAATTCGCCATTCATCATTCGCCATTCATCATTCACCATTCGCCATTCGCTCATTCATCATTTGAATTTGAAATTGGAGAGCCACCGTGTCCACTCAATTAAAACGATGGGAAGTTGTCCCGCGTGCGCCTGAAACTCACTTTGCTAAATTTCCAGATTTGTCCCGCTTGATTGTGCAAATCCTTTACAATCGAGGCTTCACCGAACCCCAGGAAGTCAGAGATTTTTTGGCTTATCGCTGGACTAATGACGACCCTTTTGTGATGAAGGGGATAGCCGAAGCCGTCGAACGTCTCAGTCGAGCCATTGTCAGGCAAGAACCGATTGCTGTTTATGGAGATTACGATGCCGACGGCGTCACGGCGACGGCCCTGATGATGCAACTCCTGACGGCTTTAGGGGCCAAAGCGCAAGCTTATATCCCCAATCGTTTTGACGAAGGCTACGGCCTGAACAACGAGGCCCTGGCTGACTTGGCCGGGCGAGGGGTAAAAGTGGTGCTCACGGTTGATTGTGGCATTCGCTCCGTCAAAGAGGTGGCCTATGGCAACAGCCTGGGACTGGAAATTATCATCACCGATCACCATCACGTCGGGGCAGAAATTCCCCCGGCCCTGGCCGCAATCAACCCCAAACAGCCGGACTGTCCTTATCTTTTCGAGGAGTTGGCTGGCGTGGGCTTGGCGTACAAACTGGCTCAAGCCCTGTTACATGCGGACACCCTAAACCATCGGCCTGAAAACTTACACCCAGATAATTTTCTGGACCTGGTTGCTTTGGGTACCGTGGCTGATCTGGCCCCACTTTACGGCGAAAACAGAAAATTGGTTGAGCAGGGCTTGCGCCAACTCAATCAAGCCTTAAGACCGGGATTAAGAGCGCTTATGGAGCGGGATGAGACAAAAACCAAAGCCATCTCGGCCGGTACAATTGGTTTTGTCATTGGGCCGCGCCTGAATGCGGCCGGCCGCCTGGACAGCGCCCTGGCCGCTTATCGTCTTTTGATGGCCCGCCATGAACTCGAGGCTATTCCCCTGGCCCATCAATTGGACCTGCAAAATCGAGAGCGGCAAAGGCTGACCCTACAAACCGTGGAAATTGCCCGCCAGATTGTTTTGGCCGATGGCGTTCAAAGCCCGCTTTACTTTATCAGCCAGCCCGATTTTAACCCCGGCATTGTTGGCCTGGTTGCTTCTCGCTTGACCGAAGAATTTTACCGGCCTACGCTCATTGCCGAACAGGGTCCGGAGCAAACGAAAGGTTCCGCCCGCAGCATTCCAGAGTTTCACATTACCGAGGCCCTGGACCAATGTGCAGATTTGCTGGTGCGTTATGGAGGACACGCGGCGGCCGCTGGCTTCACCATCGAGAACGAGAATCTGACGGCGTTTCAAGAGCGATTACTGCAAATCGCCCAAGAGAGTTTAGATGTCAGCCAATTGCGCCCCACCATCTCTGTTGACGGTGTGGTCAACTTGCGCGGGGTACGTCCCCCCCTGATCGAGGAGATAACCGGCCTACAGCCCTTTGGCTATGGTAACCCTACCCCCAGATTTCTTACGCGAGATTTGCAGGTGAAATACATCAAAGCGGTGGGGCAAGACGAACAGCATCTGCGACTGGTTCTAAACGACGGCCGGCAAAATTGGGGGGCTATTGCTTTCCGGCAGGGGCATTGGGCCGACAAGTTGCGTATCTCGCAGCCCATTGATGCCGTTTACAGTCTTGAATTTAACGAATGGAACGGCGAGCAGCGGATGCAACTCAACATCAAAGATTTACGTCCCAGCCAGTCAGGCCAGGAGGAGCAGGAGAGCAGAGGGGCGGGGGAGCAGGGGGAACCATAATGCCATTCCCGGCTTCTTTGCCTTGCGGCCTATTATCTTATACTGAATAAACCCAGGAGCATCGATGAATCCAGCCATCATCGTTCATGGCGGAGCCTGGCGTATCCCAAAAGAGGAGCACGAGGCCCACAAGAATGGCTGCCGTACAGCGGCTTTGGCCGGCTATAAAATTCTGGCTGGTGGGGGAACAGCTCTGGATGCCGTCGAAGCAGCCGTAACAATTTTGGAAGATGACCCGACCTTTGATGCCGGTACCGGTTCCCACCTCAATCAAGCCGGCGTGGTCCAGCTAGATGCGGGCATCATGGATGGCACCACCTTACAGGTCGGCGCTGTGGCCGCCGTTGAGCGAGTTAAAAACCCAATCCAGCTTGCCCGACGTTTGCTAACCAGCAAGCATAACCTGTTTGTCGGAAAAGGGGCCATCGAATGGGCTAAACGCTGTGGCATACCCCTGGTAGAGCCGGCTGATTTGATTGTACCTCGAGAACAAAAGTTGTATGAATATTATCTAAAAGCAGGGCCACCCAGCCTTGATGATAATTTCCAGCCGGACGGTACCGTCGGGGCCGTGGCGATTGACCAGGCCGGCCATTTAGCCGCCGCCACTTCAACTGGCGGCACCGTATTTAAACCAATCGGGCGGGTCGGTGATAGTCCCCTGCCCGGTTGCGGTTATTACGCCGATAACCAATCCGCCGCAGTTTCTGCCACCGGCCACGGCGAATCGATCATTCGTATCCAATTGGCCCGTACCGCTGCCGATTTCGTTGCCAAGTTGGCCGACCAGGCGCCACCGCAGGGTGTGTTTTCTGCTGCGGCCGAGGCGGCCATCCGCGTGCTGACCGATCGGGTTAAGGGTCGAGGCGGTCTGATTATGATTGATCGGGCCGGACGCGTCGGCTTTGCCTACAACACCCCCCATCTGGCCCGCGCCTTTTTAATAAAAGGGATGACAGCACCGGTTGTGGGGATATAACGGGCATTCCCTCTGTGTCTAAATAGGGTTACCAGAGGCTATCTAACCCAACTTCTGCACATAATCATCTTGTCCACAGCATCCATGATGGGCTGAAACTTTTGCGCCTTCAATAGAGAGCTTTTCCAATACTTATCGTCCTTTCCTGTGGTGCCCTCTAACCAACGTGATTCACGATAAATCGGCCAATTTCATCTATCGATTGGCGTGCTTCTGGAACAGTTCTGGCCATCAATTGGAATACGTGCCACATGCCCGGCCATATCTTAAATTCAACTTCGACCTTGGCAGCCCGTGCCCGCTCAGCCAGACGAACGGAGTCGCTCAAGAGGATTTCATAGTCGCCAACGTGAATACAAAGTGGTGGCAAGCCGGACAGGTCCATATTGACGGGACATAACAACGGCGTTTCCGGATCGTTGTCGCCTACATAGAGTGACGCTGAAAATCTGCACATCTCCGGGGTGATAAAAGGATCGACGCCGGCCCGAGTTGAATAAGATTCACCATCGAAACGCACCCAATCCGTTGGCGGTGAAAGGAAAAATGCTGCGGCCGGCAGAGGCTTTCCTTCGTCTCTTAGGGCAATCAGGGTTTGCAGCGTCAGACCGCCTCCCGCTGAGTCTCCGCCAATCACCAGACGTTTTGCCGGGTATCCTTTATCTAGCAACCAACGATATGCAGCAATTGCGTCTTGCATAGCGGCCGGAAAGGGATATTCAGAGGCAAGACGATAATCTAAAACGAGAACGATGGTCTTGGTTGTGGCAGACAGTAGAGCGGCAAACTCTCTGTGTGTGGCTGGAGAGCCCATGACAAAAGCGCCGCCATGTAGATAGAGGATCGCCTTATCCGTTTGGGCTTTGGGCGCGCGGACCCATTCGGCAGTGGTGCCATTGACCAGGACTGGCCAGATTTCTGTACCGGCCGGTATCTTTTGGTACTTAATGGCCCCATCCGTCATATTTCGCCACTCGGGAATCGACCGGCTGCGCTTAAATTTCGGCCCCACTACGTGCTTCATAATCAAGTAAAAGAAGCGACTTTGCAGACTGGGCATCGTTATTTTCCTCTCATTTGTGCTTTGAAGTAAGCTCCGCAAATTGCAAGATGAAATTGATATTCTTGCTTTGAACGGGAACGGGCGTGCTAGTTTTTTTAGGGCGCTGCCGAAACGGTTGGCGTCAGTACAGCCGCAGGTGTGGTGGGGGGAAGCGGCTGCAGGATATTGGGGGACGGCGATGTTTCATCGGCCGGGGTTAGTTGGAAGGGGAACAGTCCACTTTCCTCTGTCGCCACCCAGATATGATCGTCGGTCACGGCCAGGTCTGCGGGAATGCCCGAGATGGGCGAGAACCCAACCTCAATTGGCGCGGTGGGGTTTGAAATATCTATGACCCGCAGCCCGACGACGTCATCGATGAGATAGGCGTAGTTATCATCCACGGCAATCTCCCAGATAGACCACCTGATGCCAAATAGACCCATTTTTGTAGTGCCCACCATCACCGGGTTGGCCGGGTCAGAGATATCCAGGATTTGCAGAACCGGGGTGGCCGGGTCAGAGATCCCCAGGCTTTGCAGCCCCCTGCCAACTACATAAGCATAGCCGTTGCCTAGCGCCAGGTGTTCCCCGGTAATTCCCTGGTCGATTTTGACCTCAACCAGTTGCGAGGGTTCAGAAATGTCAAAGATGCGCAGCCCGGCATCGGCGCTAAACAGATAAAGATAGTCATCTATGAGGGCCAGATCTGGCGACGGCAGATCGAGAGTGTCTTGACCAGGAGAGAGGATATAACTGTCCACTTGCCTCGGCCTGGTGGGGTTTGATAGATCCAGGACCGCCAGTTGCCAATTGTTAAGAGAATGACGGCGGATGGTCAGGTAGGCGAAATTGCCCCTGGTTACGATCTCGTTCACAATCGCCGAGGAGGTGGGGTAAACGCCAACCTGGGTCAGGGTGGCCGGGTTTGAAACGTCCAGAATACGGAGGTCGCCATTATCAATAGAATAAGCATAACCATTGACCACCGGTGTGGTCGGTCCCAAATCTGTGGCTGCGCGTTCTATTGTCACCGGCTCAACCGGGTTTGAAATATCAATCATCTGCAATTCCTTGTCTTCCCACCAATGGCCGGTGACAACAACGTAGGCGTGATTGTCGTCTACACTTATTTTTGAAGCCGATGGTGGGGTCTGGTAAGCGACAATTTCAACGGGGTGGGTCGGGTTGGACAGGTCCAAAACGTGCAGCGACCCTTGCATGGTGAAGTAGGCGTAATCGTCTTTGATGGTCAAATCGGTGATATGGGCAGTGGTGGTATAGAAGCCGGCGGCGGTGGGGTTGATGGGCTTGGAAATATCCAGAATCCGCAAGCCATAGTCGCTCACCGGTTTAGAGTCAACCAGCGATGCATCTTCAGCAAAATAGGCATAATTATCGCTCAAGGCCACAGCCCCGGTGTCCCCCGGGGTTTCATAAACGCCAATACTTTTTAGGGTAGCGGGTGACACCTCAATCACCTGAAAGCCGCCCCAGGAACCGTTGGTAAGGTAGGCGTAAGTGTCCCGCAAAACAAAATCTTCAGCTCTGTCAGCCAGTAGCCCCCGTGAATTTCTTACTTCAACAGGCTCGGCGGGATTTGAAATATCAAACAGGCGCAGGCCATACTCCTGGGAGTCAGCGACGTAGGCGGTGTTATCAATGACCTGCACGGCCCTGGCCCCCCTGTCCGAGCTACCGCCCTTTGAAGTTTCGAAGGTGCTCACTTCAAAGAGATGAGCGGGGTCCGACACGTCCACCACTTTGAAGTAGCCGCGACCATAGGCGCTGCTGCCACGCCCGCCACTCGAATATATGGTGAGATAAGCGTACTGGCCCCCAACGCTCACGTCTGTGATGACGCCGTATTGACACGACATGTATCCGACCACAAAGGGCGTAGTAGGCTCTGACACATCCACCACCCACAAGTCGTTGTCGTCGGCCACATAAGCATAAGAGCCAACCACAGTAATCGCATTCACCTCATTTTCGTCTTGACCAGGCAAGACCAGGTAACCGATACGGCGGGGCGCGGTGGGGTTGGAAACGTCCAGGATGGCCATTTCCGGGCCAAAGCCTACGTAGGCGTAATCACCTTGCACCAGGACAGTGTTCGATGCACCGCCAAAGTGACCGATCAGGTCGACGTTCAGACTGGGCTGGGGAATGTCAACGGGCTGGGGTTTGAAAATGTACAGCCCCTTTTCCGAGTCAGCAAGGTAAACGTAGTCGTTTGCGGCGATGATCGTATCCCCCCCCTGCCTGTAAAAACCGGTCTCGATGGGTCTGCTCGGATCGGAGACATCAATCATCCGCAGTCCGCTGGGAATGTAGATTTTATCATCCTTGACAGCCAGATTGGGACTATACCCGACTTCCAAGGCATCCAGTGGTAGCTCAGACTCGATGGGAATTGGAACCGTAGGGTCGGATAGGTCAAAGATTTTGATATAAGTCCTCGCATTGCTCGGCCCGATGACCACCTGGATGGTCAGGTAGAGGCGGTCATCCTCAATCACCAGGGCACGAGCGCCGCCCCCCCCCAGGGGACGGTATGAACGAATAGCAGTGGGCGCACCGGGATTTGAAATATTGATAATGTGTAACAGGTCATTGGCACTCAAATAGGCATAATCACCCGCTACGGCCACGTGAGCAGCCCCCTTTGTTTGATAGACCCCGACTTCGGTGGGAGTACCTGGGGTTGAAATATCAATAATATGTAACCCGCTATCCCCGGCGGGAATATAGGCATAGTCGCCAGCGATCACCACCTGGTTCCCTGGCTCCGGCAGGGTATACTGTCCCCACTCAACCGGCGCGGTGGGCGTGGACACATCGAACAGCAGTATCTTGCCAGCGTTGTCCAGGGCCACGGCTACTGTGCCGCTGACGGCCGCGCGTACAAGAGCGCCTCTAATCTCGTAAGCGCCAACCAGAGTCGGCGCCGTCGGGTCTGAAATGTCAACAATCTGCAAACCCTCCTTGTCGGCGGCCAGGTAGGCGTAATCCTGCTGCACAGAGAATGACTTGACCGTGGCGCTGAAATGCCCCACCAGTTCGATGTTTTGGCCGTTGGGGTCGAGGGGTGGGATTTGAGTCGGGGTCAGGCTGGTGGTCTGGGTCAAATCCAATGAGCCGCTTACTTGATCCGGCGGCGAAGGTGGAGCGCCACGCTCCCGTAACGCTTCAAGCTTTTCCGCAAGCGGCGCACCGAAAATGTTGTACTGGTGATTTTCTGCCAACCACCCCAACAGTTCCGTCAGCCGGGCCGCGGCGGCTTCAAATTGGCCTTGTTCTGCCCGGGGCTTTACTTCATTCTCCACAATACCTTCAATGGCATCCGGCGGGATGGGGGCGTTGGAACAAGTGGGCCGGTAGGGGCCAGCCATATTAAGCCGCCATTCCTCCCAGGTCATATTGCGGGGAGTTTGTTGACAGGTGGTCTCTTTTAGTAATAGGGAATCCACCGCCCAAATGCGAACGATGCCAGCTTTACTGTCGACAACCAGCACCCGGCTTCCATCCTGACTCCAACTCACGCTGACCCCTTTGGTGTGGCCCGCCAGGCGCACCAGTTCGGCTCCGCTCTCGGCATCCCAAATGCGGACGGTGCCATCACGGTTGCTGGTGGTCAGCACCCGGCTCTCATCCTGGCTCCAACTCGCGCCGACCCAACCGGTGTGGCCCACCAGCCGCACCAGTTCGGCTCCGCTCTCGGCATCCCAGATGCGGGCGGTGCCATCAGCGCTGCCGGTCAGCACCCGGCTTCCATCCTGGCTCCAACTCGCCTGCAAGACCTCATCGGTGTGGCCCTCCAGCCGCACCAGTTCAGCCCCGCTCTCGACATCCCAGATGCGGGCGGTGCCATCAGCGCTGCTGGTCAGCACCCGGCTTCCATCCTGGCTCCAACTCGCCTGGTTGATCCAACCGGTGTGGCCCTCCAGGCGCACCAGTTCGGCCCCGCTCTCGGCATCCCAAATGCGGACGGTGCCATCACGGCTGCCGGTCAGCACCCGGCTTTCATCCTGACTCCAACTCGCCTGACTGACCCCCTTGGTGTGGCCCGCCAGCCGCACCAGTTCGGCCCCGCTCTCGGCATCCCAAATGCGGACGGTGCCATCATAGATGTTGCTGGTCAGCACCCGGCTTTCATCCTGACTCCAACTCGCCTGACAGCCCCCGCCCACCAGCCGCACCAGATCGGCCCCGCTCTCGGCATCCCAGATGCCGGCGGTGCCATCTTCGCTGCTGGTCAGCACCCGGCTTCCATCCTGGCTCCAACTCGCCTGACTGACCCATCTGGTGTGGCCCACCAGCCGCACCAGTTCGGCTCTGCTCTTGACATCCCAAATACGGGCGGTGCCATCATAGCCTCTGGTCAGCACCCGGCTTTCATCCTGGCTCCAACTCGCGCTGACCCAACCGGTGGTGTGGCCCGCCAGTCGCACCAGTTCGACCCCACTCTCGGCATCCCAAATGCGGACGGTGCCATCTTCGCTGCTGGTCAGCACCCGGCTCTCATCCTGGCTCCAACTCGCGCCGACCCCACCGGTGTGGCCCACCAGGCGCACCAGTTCGGCCCCGCTCTCAGCATCCCAGATGCGGGCGGTGCCATCATCGCTACAGGTCAGCACCCGGCTCTCATCCTGGCTCCAACTCGCCTGCCTGACCACATCGGTGTGGCGGCCCACCAGGCGCACCAGTTCGGCCCCGCTCTCGGCATCCCAAATGCGGGCGGTGCCATCATCGCTTCTGGTCAGCACCCGGCTTTCATTCTGGCTCCAACTCGCCTGCAAGACCCGATCGGTGTGGCCATAAAAGGTGCGCCGGGCGTGGTTATTGGCCCGCGCATTATAAACCGCCTCAAAAGCTTCCAGGGTCTCTGTGGTACTGAGAGCTTCCAGGCTTAACAGCAAGGCCAGTTCGGGGTTGTTTTTATTCAATTCAACGGCGGATTGCGCCGCCAACAGGCGAGATACAGCGATTTCGGCCTGCCGCACAGCTTCGGCCCGTTCGGCTTCGGCGGTTTGTTGGGCGGCAATGGCGGCCTGGGTTTGTTGATCGGCCCGTTGTTTTTCCTGCTCCGCGCGGACGGCCTCCGCCTCGGCTTCTGCCTGGGCCGTGGCGGCTTTATCGGCTTTGTCTTGGGCAATTTCGGCCTGGCGCTCGGCCCGGGCTGCTTCAGTCTCAGCGGCAGAACGCAGGTTGGCTTGTTCCGTCGCATTTTGACTTTGCCGCCAGAAGCCGGTGACCAACAAGCCAATAATTACGGCCGCCACCGCGGCGGCAAGGCCGATGGTTAGCCGGCGGTTGCGACGGTGCTGCGCTGCTTCGGCCTCAACAGCATTGGTTGGTCTTGTATCCATTGGAACACCTCCCGATGATGTACGAAAATCCTCTTATGTCAGCGTGTGAAGGCGAGAAGAGCCTGAATTGCGGCCAGCGCGAAATTTGCGCTGGCACCAGAGATTGATGTTGGAGCGATGAGACTAAGCTGGTAAGCCTCATCAAGTCCAACTGCCGAGATGGTTCGGCTAAAAGCATCATCCCCCCAAGCAAGCAAAGGTGGAAAGGGATGAACCAGACATTCCCTAACCTAATTGACAGTCGGGTTTGAAGTAGACCCCGTAAATTGCAAGATGAACAGCCCTTCCTCACCGTCGTTGACATAAATGTAGTCATCGACCAGGATAAAATCATAAGCGTTCTCCGGCGTAGCATAGAAGCCGGCTTCGATGGGGGTGGTCGGATCGGAAATGTCAATCACCTGCAATTGGTCAGGCCATTCTCGCAAGACATAAGCGTAGTTGCCTTCAATGATGATCTGTTTGGCTCTTGGTCCAACGTCGATCGAGCTGATTTCAACAGCTTCGGGAGGGTTCGAGATGTCCAGCACTTGCAGGCCGTCGCTGCCCGCAACGTAGAGGTAATCCTCCCTGATGGCAACAATCCCTTGCTGCCGGATATTGGCCTTAACTCTGATAGACTTGGCCGGGTTGGAGATATCAATTGTCTGCAGGCCGTGGTACGAATCGGCTAAATAGACATAGTCGCCAGCTACGGTCGCCTTATAGGCGGAGTTACCATAAGGATGGCTGTAACGGCCGATCAGGCTAGGAGAAATGGGATCGGAAATGTCGATAATAAACAAGCCGAAATGACCGGGCGTTAAAGCATAGTCGTCTACAATGGTGGTGTATTTAAGATATGGCTCGGGGTAGAAACCGGCCAGGCTGGGGGAAATGGGATTGGAAATGTCGATAATAGACAAGCCGGAATTGTCACCCAGATAAGCATAGTGGCCGGCAATGGTGGTGTAGAGAGAATATGACTTCAACTCGTAACGGCTAACCTCGGCCGGCTTACTTAAATCGGCTAGACTGATTACGCTCAAGCTCCTTGAATGGGTGACATAAGCGTAATCATCAACAATAATCAGCTCTATAATTCTGCCAGGCAGCGCAACTCGGCCGATTTCTCTCGGCCTGGCTCGATTAGAGATGTCCAGCACAAGCAGCGCTTCATCAACTTCGGCGTAAGCATAATCTCCCTGCACCGAGATGGCCCCCACCTTATTTTCAAAATGGCCCACCAAATTAATATTCTTGCTTTGAGCAGGAATGGGCGTGTTGGTCGGGGGGGGTGTTGGCGGGGTGGTCGGCGCAGGGGTAGGGGTAGGCGTTGGAGCGGGAACTGGCTGAAGGATGCTTGTCGAGGGCGAGGTTTCGCCAGGCGGAGTCAACTGGAAGAGAAAAAGTCCACTCTTCCTGGTGGCCGCCACGAGGCCATCGTTGGCCACGGCCAGGTCTTCGGGATAGCCCGGAATGGGCGAGAAGCCAACCTCAACCGGCGCGGTGGGGTTTGAGATATCTATGACCCGCAGCCCGACAACATCATCAATGAGGTAAGCGTAGGTATCATCCACGGCGATGCCCTTGATGGACCACCTGACGCCAAATAGCCCCACTTCTGTAGCGCCCACAATGACCGGGCTGGCCGGGTCAGAGATATCCAGAATTTGCAAGCCCTTGGTGGTCACATAGGCATAGTCGTTGTCCACCACCAGGTGTTCCCCGGCAATTTCCTGGTCGGTCTTGACCTCAACCGGTTGTGAAGGCTCAGAAATGTCAAAGATGCGCAGCCCGGCACTGGCGCTGACCAGGTAAAGGTAATCATCTATGAGGGCCAGGTCTGGCGCCGGCAAATCGTATTGATCAGTGGGAGGGAGGGTATAACTGTACACTTGCGCCGGCGCTGTGGGGTCTGATAGGTCCAGGACGGCCAAACGATAGTTGGAGGCCAGGTAGGCGAAATCGCCCCTGGTTACGATCTCGCCCATAATCGTCACGGAGGTGTAAACGCCAACCTGGGTCAGGGTGGCCGGGTTTGAAACGTCCAGAATGCGAAGGTCGCCGTCATCAATAAGATAAGCATAACTATCGACAACCGGTGTGGTCGGTCCCAAATCTGTGGCTGCGCGCTCTATTGTCACCGGCTGGGCCGGGTTTGAGATATCGACCACCTGCAACTCCTTGTCTTCCCACCAACGGCCGCCGGTGACAACATAGGCCTGATTATCGTCTACACTTATTTTTGAAGCTGATGGCGGGGTCTGGTAAGCGCCAATTTCAACAGGCTCTGTCGGGTCCGAAAGGTCCAAAATGCGCAGCGTTCCCTGCATGGTGAAGTAGGCGTGATGGTCTTTGATGGTCAAATCGGTGATATGGGTGGCGGTGGTGTAGAAAGCGGTTGCCGTAGGGCTGATGGGGTTGGAAATATCCACTATCCGTAGGCCATAGTCGCCCTCCGGTTCAAAGTCAACCAGAGGCGGGTCTTCAACAAAATAGGCATAATTATCAATCAAGGCCACAGCCCCGGTGTACCCTGGAGTTTCATAAATGCCATCAATCAAGGCCACAGCCCCGGTGCGCCCCGAGGCATAAATGCCAATAGTGTTCAGGGGGGCGGGTGACATAACCACCCGAAAGCCGCCCTGGGAACCGTTGGTGATATAGGCGTAACCGTCCCGCAGCACAAAGTCTGCCGCCCCGATATTTGTTGCCCCGCGTGAATTTCTCACTTCGATAGGCTCGGCAGGATTTGAAATATCAAACAGGCGCAGGCCATACTCTTGGGAGTCAGCTACGAAGGCGTAATTGTCGATGACCTGCACGGCTCTGGCCCCCCTGTTGCTGCTGCCGCCAGATGAAGTTTTGAAGGTGCTCACTTCAAAGGGCTGAGCGGGGTCCGACACGTCCACCACTTTGAAGTAGCCGTGGCCAAGATCTCTGCTGCCGCTCTCCCCGCTACTCCAAAATTGGGTCAGATAAGCGTACTGGCCCACAACGGTCACGTCTGTGTTCCACCCCCCCGAAATCAAGGCGTGGCCCACCACAAAGGGCTGGGTGGGGTCGGACACATCCACCACCCACAGACCGTAACTGTCAGCCACGTAGGCGTAAGGCTCAACTACGGTAATAGCTTGCACCGTGCTTTCGTCTTTACCGGCTAAGACAAGATAAGCTATCCGGCGGGGCGTGGTGGGGTCGGAGACGTCTAGGATGGCCATTTCCGGGCCAAAACCTACATAGGCGTAATTATCGTCTACAAAAACGGTGTTCGTTTCGCCGCCAAAGTGACCTGTCAGGTCGGCGCTTAGATCAGGTTTTGGGGGTTCAACGGGCTGTGGCTTGAAAATAAACAGTCCATCTTCTGGGTCGGTGACATAAACATAGTCGCCGGCCACAACTACCTTACCATAAAAAACTTCAAAATCCTGTTTGTAAAAGCCAATCTCAATTGGCCTGGCCGGATTTGAGACATCTATCATCCGCAGCCCGCTCCAATCGTCAAGAATGTAGAGCTTATCATCCCCGGCGGCTATGTCTGAACCCTGGCTAAAAATCTCCATTACATTCACAGGCATCTCAGGCTCTGTCTCGATGAGAATCGGGGCCGCAGGATCGGAGAGGTCAAAGATTTTGACGTATACCCAGTCGAGGACAACCTGGACGCTCAAGTAGAGACGGTCCTCAACAACTTTTAGGCGCGGGTTCGAGCCTGATACCGGATATGAACTAATTTCAGTTGGCGCTTTGGGATTCGAAATATTGATAGTTTTTAATGAGAAATCGGCAAGCAGATAAGCATAATCACCGGCCACGGCCACCCTAGAAACGGACTCCGCTTGATAGACCCCCACTTCGGTCGGGTCACTCGGCCTTGAAATATCAACAATGCGTAAGCCATTATTCCCGGCGGGGATATAAGCATAGTTATCTGCTACCACAACCTGATACCCTATATCCGGCAATTGCCCCAGTTCAACCGGCGCGGCGGGCGTTGAAACATCGAGCAGCAGCATATTGCCAGCGTCATCCAGGGCAACGGCTACTGTGCCGGTCACGACCACGCTTACAAGAGCGCCACTGATCTCGTAAGTGCCGGCCAGAGTCGGTGCCGTTGGGTCTGAAACGTCGATGATCTGCAAACCCTTCTCGCCGGTGGCCAGGTAAGCATAATCTTGTTGAACATAGAATGACTTGACTGTGGCGGAAAAATGTCCCACCAGTTCGAGGTTTTGGACGTTGGGGTCGATGGGTGGGATTTGAGTTGTGGTCAGGTTGGTGGTCTGGGTCAAACCCAATGAACCGCTGACTCGATGCGCTGGTGACGGTGGGGCACCACTCTGAAGAGAGGCCATCGTTGGCGCTGGGGGTAGAACTGCTATCAAGCCAAGGGCGATGAGCGTGGCGCTGATCAGGACAATCGCCCAGCCAAGTAACAACCCAATCTTTGGCGTATAGAGTTTAGAAAAAGATAAATTTAGCTTCATTTTGGGATATACCTCCTTCAGCTATCTGTCTCATAGACGCACAACATTTAAAAACCTAATTGACAGTCGGGTCTGAAGTAGACCCCGTAGATCCAAATTTACCGTAGGGCGGCATCCCTATGCCCGCCCGCAGAGGCATGGGGATGCCTCTGCTACCAAGAAATTGGATCTACTGAGACCCCGTAAATTGCAGGATTAACAGCCGATCCTCACCACCATCTTTGACGTAAATGTAGTCATCGATCACGGCCCGTAAATGAACACCCCCTGGCTTGTAATAGAAACCAAGTTCGGTGGGGGCGGTTGGGTCGGAAAGGTCAACCACCCGCAAGCTGTCAGACTCTCCTCTCAAAAAGGCGTAGTCGCCTTCAATCATATAGGTGTAGCCGGCGGCAATGGCAATGTTTACAGCCGGGGCGACGGGATTGGAGATGTCCAGCCTTTGCAGGCCGTCGCTGCCGGTAACATAGAGATAATCCGGGGTAACGTCCACAATCCTACCCTGCCGAAGGTTAGCCTTAACGCGGACAGGATGGGCCGGATTGGAGATGTCAATTGCCTGCAAGCCATCATCGACGAAATAGGCATAGTTGCCGGCTACGATCGCTTTACCGGGAGAGCTACCATACGGATGGCTGTAGAGACCGACCCGGTTGGGAGAAATGGGATCGGAGACATCAATAATATGCAAGCCGGAATGACCACTCAGGTAAGCATAATCATCGGTAATGGTGGTGTACTTGGCATTTTCCTCGGGGTAGAAACCGATCCGGCTGGGAGAAACGGGATCGGATATGTCGACAATGTGCAAACCGGAATTTTTGCCACTCATACCGGCGCTCAGGTAAGCATAGTCGCCAGCAATGGTGGTGTGAATAGAATATGACTCGAGCTCGTAACGGCCAACCTCCGTGGGGTTACTTAAATCGGCTAAAGATACTATACTCAAACCGCTTTTAGGATAGGTGATATAAGCGTAATCATTAACGATGGTCATGCTGCCAATATCGCCGGGCAGTTCAACTCGGCCAATTTCTTGCGGCCTGGTTCGATCTGAAATATCCAGCACTTTGAACGTTGGACCAGATGTGGCGTAAGCATAATCTCCCTGCACCAAGATCCTCCCCACCCTATCTTCAAAGCTGCCCACCCAATCAATATTCTTGTTTTTTTGAATGGGGGTGGGCGTGCTGGTTGGGGTGGGGGTGGATGTGGCCGAAACAGTTGGCGTCAGTACAGCCGCAGGTGTGGCGGGGGGAAGCGGCTGCAGGATATTGGGGAACGGCGATGTTTCATCGACCGGGGTTAGTTGGAAGCGGAAAAGTCCACTTGCCTCTGTCGCCACCCAGACATGATCGTCAGTCACGGCTACGTCTGCGGGAGTGCCCAGAATGGGCGAGAAACCAACCTCAACCGGTGCGGTGGGGTTTGAAATATCTATGACCCGCAGCCCGACGACGTCATCAATGAGATAGGCGTAATTATCATCTACGGCGATGCCCCTGACAGACCACCTGACGCCAAATAGACCCACTTCTGTAGCGCCCACAATCACCGGGCTGGCCGGGTCAGAGATATCCAGGATTTGCAGCCCCTTGGTGGCTACATAAGCATAGCCGTTGTCCACCACCAGATGTTCCCCGGCAATTTCCTGGCCAGTCTCGACCTCAACCGGTTGTGAAGGCTCAGAAATGTCAAAGATACGCAGCCCGGTATCGGTGCTGGCCAGGTAAAGGTAGTCATCTATGAGGGCCAGACCTGGCGCCGGCAGATCGTATTGATCAGGGGGGGAGAGGGTAGAACTGTACACTTGCGTCGGCGCTGTGGGGTCTGATAGGTCCAGGACGGCCAAACGATTGTTGGAGGCCAGGTAGGCGAAATTACCCCTGGTTACGATCTCGTCCGTACGCGCCACGGGGGTGTAAACGCCAACCTGGGTCAGGGTGGCCGGGTTTGAAACATCCAGGATGCGAAGGTCGTGATTATCAATAAGATAAGCATAACCATCAACCACCGGTATGGTCGGTCCCAAATTTGTGGCTGCGCGCTCTATTGTCACCGGCTGGGCCGGGTTTGAGATATCGACCACCTGCAATTCCTTGTCTTCCCACCAACGGCCGGTGACAACGTAGGCCCGATCATCGACCACACTTATCTTTGAAGCCGAGGGCGGGGTCTGGTAAGCACCAATTTCAACGGGGTGGATCGGGTCGGAGAGGTCCAGCACGTGCAGTGTCCCTTGCATGGTGAAGTAGGCGTAATCATCTCTAATGGTCAAATCAGTGACATGGGTGGCGGTGGTGTAGAAGCCGGTGGCGGTGGGGCTGATGGGGTTGGAAATATCCAGAATCCGCAGGCCATAGTCGCCCGGCCTGAAACTATCCGTGAGCGGATCATCAACATAATAGGCATAATCATCGAGCAGCGCCACGTCCCCGGAGTGCTCCCGCCACGAGCCTTCATAAGAGCCTTCATAAATGCCAATACTGTTCAGGGTGGTGGGGTCTGACACATCAATCACCCGAAAGCCTCTCCAGCGGCCGTCGGTAGCATAAGCGTAACCGTCCCGTAACACGAAGTCTTCCATCCCCCCGCGTGAGTTGCCCACTTCAATCGGGTCAGCGGGATTTGAAATATCAAACACACGCAAGCCGTAAATTTCAGAGTCAGCAACGTAGGCGTAGTTATCGATGACCTGCACGGCCCTGGCCCCCTTGAACATGCCGCCGCCGTCTGAAGTTGCGAAGGTGCTCACTTCAAAGGGATGAGCGGGGTCCGACACGTCCATCACTTTGAAGTAGCCGCGACCAAATTTGCTGCCGCCACTAGGCCCGCCGCCACTCGAATATATGGTAAGATAAGCGTACCGGCCCACAACGCTCACGTCTGTGTTGATGCCGCATTGACACGGCGTACACGACGTGTACCCGACGACAAAGGGCGTAGTGGGCTCTGACACATCCACCACCCACAAACCGTCGTCGTCGGCCACATAAGCATAAGAGTCAACAACAGTAATCGCATTCACCGCATTTTCGTCTTGCCCCGGTAAGACCAGGTAACCGAGACGACGGGGCGCGGTGGGGTTGGAGACGTCCAGGATGGCCATTTCCGGGCCAAAGCCTACGTAGGCGTAATCATCTTGCACCAAGACAGTGTTCGATGCCCCCCCAAAATGACCGATCAAGTCTACGTTCAGACTGGGCTGGGGAATTTCAACGGGCTGGGGTTTGAAAATGTACAGCCCATTTTCCGGGGCAGCAACGTAAACGTAATCGTCTGCCGCGATCACTTTAGCGTTATGCTCGAAGTCTTGGTTGTAAAAACCGGTCTCGATGGGCCTGCTTGGATCGGAGACATCGATCATCCGCAGCCCGCCGTAACTTGTGGGAATGTAGACCTGATCATCCCTAACTGCCAGGTTAAGACCGTAGGCTCTGATTTTCACGACATCCAGCGGCAGCTCAGACTCGATGGGAATTGGAGCCGTAGGGTCGGAAAGATCAAAGATTTTGACATAAGTCCAGCTTGAGAAACTGTCGGTGCTCACCTGGAAGGTCAGGTAGAGGCGGTCATCCTCAATCACGTTGGCGCCCCACAAGGGGCGGTATGAACGAATAGCAGTGGGCGCACCGGGATTTGTAATATCAATAATGTGCAACAGGTAGGTCTCGGCACTCAAATAGGCATAATCACCCGCTACGACCACGTGAACAGCCTTCTCCGTTTGATAGACCCCGACTGCTGTGGGGGCGTCTGGGGTTGAAATATCAACGATGTGTAAGCCGCTATCTCCGGCGGGAATATAGGCATAGTCGCCCGCTAGCACAACCTGGTTTCCTTGCTCCGGCAGGGTATGTCGTCCCCACTCAACCGGCACGGCGGGCGTTGACACATCGAGGAGCAGCATCTTGCCAGCGTCATCCAGGGCCACGGCGACTGTGCCGGTTACGGCCACGCTTACAAGAGCGCCGCTAATCTCGTAAGTGCCGGCCAGAGTTGGGGCCGTCGGGTCTGAAACATCAATGATCTGCAAACCCGCCTCGCCGGCGGCCAGGTAAGCATAATCTTGTTGAACATCGAATGCCCTGATTGTGGCGGAAAAATGCCCCACCAGTTCAAGGTTTTGGGCGTTGGGGTTAATGGTTAGCGTTGGGGGAGTGGTTATTCCGGTCGTATGGCTCAAAACCAACGATTCGATTGAGCTTTGCCCTGGTGAAAGTGGGGAATCGGTCTGAATGGAGGCAGTGGTCGGCGAGGGGAGGAGGGTTACCATCAGCCCCATTGCTGTTAGAGAGATGATGATCAGGACAAATATCCTGCTAAACGGCCTTGTATTAGCACGCAATTGTATTCCTAATCGATGCGTAGAAAAAAACTTGACCCCGGCCGCAATGGACCACCGTATTGTCGCTGCCTTATTATCCCGGAAATTTTTCACCGGTTTCACCCCGTTCCTTACCAAACCTGCTATAGACAAAAAAATAATTTCGCCTTTTGATACTTGTCGACTCAGTAGATCCAAATTTGAGGAGCACCCACAGGGCATAAACCAGCACGCCCACGTGCGGCGTTATTCGGCACGTGGGCGTGCCTCACTCCGCAAAAATTGGATCCACTGAGACTGATATCGTAAGATAATACCGTAATAGAGCGGTTTCATCAAGTCTAACAACTTTTGTGTTTGATTTGAAAAAAAGGAATTGACATTCAAACGAACCTATGTTATAATTAACCTATGTTATATCTAATATAGAATACAGAAAACAATATAATTGTTGAACGATTAGGAGAATTTATGACCATCAAATATGCCATATTAGGTTTTTTAAGTTGGCGTGCTGTCACCGGATACGACCTGAAAAAAATGTTTGCCGACGCAATGTTTATCTACTGGTCGGGGAGCAATAATCAGATTTACAGGACATTGGTGCAGCTTCACAAAGAGGGCTTGGTCACCAGCGAAGTGCAGCACCAGGAGAGTGGTCCCTCTCGAAAGGTTTATACTATCACGGAACAGGGATTGTCTGAATTGAGGCAGTGGGTTCTTTCATCGCCGGAGCTACCTCAGCTCAGGAATTCATTTCTCATACAGCTTGCCTGGGCAGATCAACTGGAACCAGGCGAAATGGATACACTGCTGGAGAAATATGAATACGAAGTCCATATGCAGTCGCTCATGTATCGGGAACAAAAACGGCGAAATCGTATAAACCCGGCCAGAACGGAACGAGAGAGCTATCTATGGGACATGATTTCTGATAATTGGATCGCATTCTATGAGAATGAACTGGCCTGGGTTCGCAAATTACGCAAAGAACTTGGCGAAAAGTAATTAAAGTGACAATCAATTAGCCGCCTAAAAAGCACGAGGCTGAAGCCATCGTGCTGAAAGAGCGAAGCCCTTTCGGGCTAATCACAGACTATTGGATTGAATATTATGAAAACAAAATCAATATACAAGTCAACAGTTGGTAAAGAAAAGATCATGGTGTTATATAACAAGGTGTTGTCTCAATGGCCCGTGCCTTATGAGCCCATCAATGTTCCTACCCGGTATGGGGACACTTTTGTCATTGCCAGTGGGGATACCGCTGCCCCCTCTATGGTGCTTCTTCACGGTACCGCTTCGAACTCAGCCACATGGGCCCATGATGTTATCGAATATAGTAAGCATTTTCGTGTCTATGCTGTTGACATGCCAGGCGAACCGGGGAAGAGTAATCCAAACCGTTTTAGTTGGGATGGCCCTGCCTTTGCAGAATGGCTGGATGATGTCCTCAACGGATTAAACTTGGAAAAAGTTATCCTGGGGGGAATGTCGCTGGGGGGATGGGCCACGATAAAATACGCACTCTATAAACCGGAACGCGTTGACAGGGCCATTTTAATTTGCCCTGCGGGGATTTATCCGCCCCGGTTGTCATTTACTTTGCGTGCGGTCGTTTTTTTCCTGCTGGGCGAATGGGGTCGCAATCGGATGAAACAGTTTATATTCAAAAACACCCCATTATCGGCCGAAGTGGA
This sequence comes from Anaerolineae bacterium, assembly GCA_034409055.1. GTDB lineage: Bacteria > Chloroflexota > Anaerolineae > 4572-78 > J111 > DAOUMU01. Next base: position 1,371 of record DAOUMU010000254.1, on the reverse strand, counting down.
TCAATTCTTGACGCTGGTAGGCAGGCATTTTAATTATCGTGTTGGTTCACCACCACTTTTTAGCGACGAGGAATTGCAGAGTCTGACAATGCCGGTTTTATTTCTGGCCGGAGAGAAGGATGCCCTGCTTAACACACACAAAACTGCTGAACGATTACAAAAGCTGGTACCTGATTTGACGGTGAACCTTTTTAAAGAAGATGGACATGCAGCAATCAACAAGGCATCACCAGTAGTGGCCTTTTTAAACGACTGTGTTGACCCCATCTAGTTTTGTTTTCTCCAATGACGTATTGCGTACTGCGTATTGCGTAAAGATGCACCTTTGCCTACCTACCAAAAGTCATTACGCAGTACGCAATACGCGGTAGACTTAAGACCCAACCTGATGAATTACCCATAATCCGTTGCTTATTACAAACATCCCCCATTAGTATTATTGAGTCTCGTCCTTTAACGTGATAATATTATAAAAAAGGAGAGAGAGAGGTTTGTCTGTTTGATCAAATTATCATCTTAATATGAGCTAGTAGGTTAAGCCACACACATTCCAACGATTTTCCAATTATTTTCTCATTTTATTCCTATAATTCTGTGCTAAAGTGTGTGTAGGTTGACCTGTCTAGCCAGTCGGCCCAATATAGAAAGTAGGTTGAACAATGACACAGCGCCGACCCAAATTTTTAATCTATCTCCTTCTTATTTTCATCATTGCCGGGCCAGCTTGTAGTCTGACCTCCAACATCACCTCTCGTATGGCCAAGGCTACCAGAGAACCGGCTATTACCCGCACATGGCGCCTGGTTAACCTGCCGACTGTACCGGTCACACCCACCATAACTACCAGTGAGGCCGGTACGTTGCCCACGCCGGCCCAGGCCCAAACTTTTCCTCAAAACTTACCCTCAGGGCCGGCCCCTGAGGAGGCGAACGGTCAACCTCTAATGACATCGCCGGTGGAGCAAACCGAACAGGCCATTTCTCCTCCGGCCACCTTTACCCCCATCGCTGTTACGGATAACACCCTCAATGAGGTCGAAGGAAATCCAGCGCAAGCGCCGGCACAAGTTGTTTTGCCAACGGCTACGCCCACCATCGACCTACCCTTTGATGCTTTCAGAGGCAGCCCAACCCCCAGACGTACCCGGCAGCCTACCGCCACGCCTACGCCAAGACTTCTCGCAGGTCTGGTTTCTGGGCTCCTGGCCACTATTAACGAACCGACGGTTACGCCTACCTACACCCGTTTGCCAACCTTTACCCCCACCCCGACGCCGACCGATACTCCCACCCCTACTGCGACCTTCACGCCTACCCCGACGCCGACTGACACCCCCACGTCCACCGTCACCCCTACCCCGACCCATACCC
>DAOUMU010000253.1:0-12467 GCA_034409055.1 Anaerolineae bacterium | reverse complement strand
CATCGCAGCGGCTATGAATTTGAGCCGGCTCTGGGCTTGGTTGAATGAAAGACCAAAGGCACAGACCCGCCGTTCCAAGTTTCTGGCTCTCGCACCTACTTAACATAAATTCGCCAACAGTATCTTAGTAATTAGTGATTGTTCACGTAAGCTCCAATTATTGATTACTAATGTACTGTAAGGTAAATTTCGATTGGTAGGACGGCATCCCTATGCCGTCCGTTTTAACCTCTCATGAAAGGAGTTAAAACGATGCATGGCTGGCATGGCAAAATCTTAAGAGTAGACCTGACAAACCAAAAAGTTTCGATAGAAAAAGTAGCCCCCCAAATGGCTAAAGATTTCATCGGAGGCCGGGGCTGGGCTATTAAATACCTCTATGATGAGGTTAATCCCAAAGTTGACCCCTTGGCTCCGGAGAATAAATTGATCTTTGCGACGGGGCCTTTAACCGCTACCCCGGCTCCCACCGGAAACCGATACATGGTGGTTACCAAATCCCCACTTACCGGGGCCCTCTCCAACTCCAACTCCGGGGGCGATTTCCCCACCTGGATGAAACGGACCGGTTTTGACCTGTTTATCTTTGAGGGGAAAGCCGAACAGCCGGTTTACCTCTGGGTCAACGAGGATCGGGTGGAAATTCGCTCCGCCGAACACCTGTGGGGGAAAGATGTTCATGAAACAACAGATATTGTTTTAACAGAAACCGACCCCAAAGCCAAAGTGGCCTCGATCGGCCCGGCCGGGGAACGTCTGGTCAAAATAGCCAGCATTATGAACGACAAGCACCGGGCTGCTGGTCGCTCCGGGGTGGGGGCGGTGATGGGCAGCAAAAATCTAAAAGCGGTAGTCGTGCAGGGCAACCAAAACCCTGCTCTGGCCGACCCCGATGGGATGAAAGAACTGAGTCTTTTAATTCAGCGTGAAGTTGGCAAGGATGCAAAAGAAGGGTCCGTGATGCGGGTATACGGCACCCCATACGTGCCTGATGTTACCAATGAACTGGGTATTTTGCCTACCTATAATTCTCAAACCGGTAGGTTTAAAGGCACAAAGAACATTAACGGCCCCACCCTCAACGAAAGATTTTTAATTCGACCCAAGCCTTGTTTTCGCTGTCCCCTTGCCTGTGGCCGATTGACGCGAGTAGACGAGCCGGGATACGAAGGTGAGGGTGAAGGGCCTGAATACGAAACCATCGCCTCGATAGGCAGCGCATGTGGTATAGATAACCTGGCTGCGGTGACCAAAGCCAATTACCTGTGCAACGAACTGGGGCTGGACACCATTTCGATGGGGATGACTATTGCCTGCGCCATGGAGATGGTCGAAAAAGGCATTATCCCCGAAAACGATGTCGGGCAGCCGCTTCGCTTTGGCGATGGCAAAGTACTGCTCGAACTGGTCAAAAAGACTGCCTATCGCGAGGGGTTTGGCGACGCACTGGCCGAAGGGAGCTACCGGTTAGCTTCAAAATATGGACACCCCGAATACTCTATTACGGCCAAAAAGCTCGAGTTTCCGGGGTATGACCCCCGGGGAGCCAAGGGGATGGGCCTGCTTTACGCCACCTCCAATATCGGCGCCTCTCACATGGCCGGCGATGTGGCCTATCCAGAAGTTTTTGGCACTCCCCAGAAAATTGACCCCTTGACCATCGAAGACAAACCCGAGTTGGTGTCGCTTTACGAAAATGCGTTTGTACTTATTGATGCAACAGGCGTGTGTGTTTTTGTCAGCGTCCGCTATCTGTTCAACAAGAAAGTCTATTTGTTGCCCACCCGGCTGACAAAACTGATGAATTTTACCACCGGCGCCGGTTACACCCCGGAAACGCTGCTTAAAGCCGGAGAGCGCGTCTACAATCTTGAGCGACTATTCCTGCTAAAAGCCGGTTTCACCGGAGCCGACGATACGCTGCCAAAGCGGATACTGGAGGAACCAATGCCGGAGGGGCCGGCCAAAGGTCACGTGGCAGAATTGGAGAAAATGCTCCCCGAATTTTACCAGATACGTGGTTGGGACGAGAACGGCGTTCCCACGAAAGAAAAATTGCAAGAATTAGGGTTGGAGACGATTTGAAAATTGCCACCAAACAGGTAAAGGAGTAGGGAGTAAGGCGTAGGGATTAAGAAAATATTGCCTACTTCCTACTCTCTGTTTACCCCCCACATGAGATTTAGTTTTCTTGCCCAAGTGGAAAAAACTTTATGGCGAGTCGGTCGTCTTTTTTGCTACTTTACAACACTTAAATCTCGCCAGTAACTGTTGCTATTCTCCAGATTCACCACCGGCAGAGCCTCCAGCAACTCTAATGCTTTCAGAAGTTGCTCGTCTTCACTCTCTAACAGTTCGACCACCGTCAGTGCTTCAACTTCCTCTGGCGAGAGAATATCTGCGCCGGCCGGCACTTCGATGGTAATATCCGGCTCAATCCCTTGCTTGCGAATAAGACGCCCCTTCGGCGTTAACCATTGGCTGGTCCCCAATAGCAAGGCCGAGCCATCGTCCAGTTCAAACGGTTGCAAGACGGTGCCGGTCCCAAAAGTCGTTTCGCCGACCGCCACCCCCCGCTGGTGGTCCTGAATGGCCCCGGCCAAAATCTCCGAAGCACTGGCCGAACCACGATTGATGAGCACGACCAGGGGAATGTCGAGGGCAATCCCCCCCGGCCTGACGGCAAAAGCCTCACGATTGCCATCGGCATCTTCTTGCAACAGAATATTGCCCTCATCTAAAAATTGACTGCCCACTCTAATAGCCTGATCCAGTAAGCCACCCGGATTGTTGCGCAAATCCAACACCAACCGGGTCGCCCCTGCTGCTTCAGCCGCTTTGATTGCAGCCACCACCTCATCATTGGCATTGGCGTTGAATTGACTGAGACGAATGATAGCCACATCGGTCCCGGGGACCATGGCCCAGGTCACGGCCGGAATGCTGATTTCTGCCCGGATAATGCCAATATTCAAACTTTCGTTCGTATCGGGGCGGAAAACCGTCAAAACGACCTCCACCCCCTCTTCACCCCGAATTCGGTCTATCACCTCATTTAAGGACAAGGTGGTGACGTCTTCCCCATCGACCTCAATGATGATATCCCCGGCTTTTACGCCGGCCTGCTCTGCCGGAGAATTGTCAAGGGGGGCGACAATCACCGGCAGACCATCTCTGATCCCCACCTGGGCACCAATACCGAAGAATTTACCAGAGATATTGGTTTGTTGGTAAGTCGCTTCTTCGGGTGTTAAAAAGCGGGTGTGTCCCTCGTCGCCCAGGGCGTTGATTAAACCGTTGATTGCTCCGTAAGTCAGCCAGCTGGGCTCCAATACCTCGCGGTCAACAAAATGGCGATGGATAATATTCCACACCTGCCAGAAGACCTCAAATTCAGCCGGCTGATCCGCCGCCCGCACCACACCCGGCCTGAAGAGCAGGTCTGAACTACCAAAGATAACCCCTGCGCCAAAGGCAACGGAAGTGAGCATAAACAGGGCTAAAGAAATAATGGTAATTTTTATCAATCTTTTCATAATCGAGTACCTGCAAGTAAAGTCAACCTTATAACCGTAACTTGCTTAATTGACGTTCTTTTTACTCTGTATCTTACCGTCTCTTGCTTAACGTAGCCTGAGAAAAAAAGACTATTACATTCACGGAAAATTTGATATAATCTGATTGAGCCAAGTTTCGGTAAAATAAATAGCTACACTGTGAGAAAGAAATGGTTGGCTGTGAAAAGGCCGATACACCTCAAAAGAATCCTGGTGAGTGAGATAGAAAGGGCTCAAGCATCTCAAAACATAAATCAGTGTGCTAGATTTCTGTTTTTGAGAGGGGATAGGAGAATGACATGATGACGATAAATTCCGACGAAAATAGACTACCACCCCCGCCTTTAAGAGCAGAACTGACACCTGTGGCCCGTAAATGGTATATCCGAAGCGCTATGTTGACCGGCGCAGTTATCTTACTCATTGCTCTGGGCTGGTATATGGTCCTACGCCAAACTCAGATACTCACCCAAACGGCTATCACCCTCTATCAACAAACAGAGTTGGAGATTGTACGAACGATGGCCCGGAGTGTAAACATTTACCTCCGTAACCAGGTTGAAGAACACGGCCGTACTGATATTGCCGAAATTGAGCAGGAGATATTTGAGCTTTTTATCGCTCCGGTGCACTTGCTCGAAAATGGTGATGCCTGGATCTATGCCCCTGACCATGTCGTCTTTGACCGCAGTTCAGATTTCCCTGAAGCCTATCGCGGTAAAAGTATGGCCCAAATCTTTGCCTTGCAGGTAGCAAATGGGGCCAGCCATTACCAAGAGATGACAGAGGCGGTGATGAACGCCCGTGAAGGGGTAGGTTGGTACATCTGGCTGCCGGATAAAGGTAAAGAAATTGCCGCCTGGACCCCGGTCCGGGTGGGCGAATATACCTGGACCATTGGCCTTTCCACGCCCCTACCCGAAATTCTAGCCTCTACCGGCGCAGCGGGACAAATGCAAACGCTGACTGTCACCATGGGACTGGGCACTTTTATGGCCTTGCTGCTACTGTTTGCCTGGGGGCATAGCACTATTCAGCGGCAGCGAACGGACCGGGCCTGGCAGGAAAGCGAGCAAAAGTTCCGCAGCATCGTCGAGCGATCCCGGGATGGCATTGTCCTGCTAGATGAACAGGGGGTTATCATTGAGTGGAACCGGAGCCAGGAGCAAATTACTGGTTTAAAGCAAGCTGAAGTCATCGGCCAACCGATATGGGATGTTCAACTTCAGGCAGTACCCAAAAAGTATAAGCCCCGTCAAAGATATGAACAGATCAAGAGCTCAATGAAACAGTTGCTGGAAACAGGGCAATCTCCCTGGTTGAATCAGTTGCGGGAAATCGAAATTGAACACGCTGACGGTACGCTACGGACCATTCAGCAGGCTTCTTTTACCATCGAGACCGATAAAGGCTACATGCTGAGTGGGGTTAGTAGAGACATTACCGAGCGGGTGCAGGCAGAGGAAGCACTACGGGAGAGCGAGGAGCGATTCAAGATATTGTTTGAATTTGCCCCGGATGCTTACTATTTGAGCGACCTGGAGGGCGAATTCATTGATGGTAACAGAGCGGTCGAAAAACTGCTCGGTTACAAAAGAGAAGAATTGATTGGAAAGAATTTTTTGGAGGTAAACCTGCTACCATCAGCAGAAATATCAAGGGCGGCGGCAGTTCTGAGCAGGAACGTTGCCGGACAACAGCCAACTGGGCCGAACGAATTTGTCTTGAATCATAGAGACGGTAGCCAGGTGACCGTTGAAATAAGCACCTTTCCGGTCGAGGTTAAAGGCCAAACCGTGGTCCTGGGCATCGCCCGGGACATTACCAAGCGCAAACAGGCTGAGGCTGCCCTGCGCCGGCGCAACCGCGAGCTGACTCTGCTCAATCGGGTTGGCCAGGAAATCAGTGCTACGCTCGATACCGGCCAGATCAGCGAACGACTGCTACAAGCAGTTGTGGAAACCATCGGTGCTGAGAGTGCTTCGGTCTGGCTATGGGATGAGCCCCAGGCCGGTTGGTTAATCTGTCGGGCCGTCTTTCGTCAGGACCGAAACCGTTCCCTCGTCAACCTGCGCCTTGAACCCGGACAAGGGGTGGCCGGTTGGGTGGCTCAGACCGGAGAGAGTGCCATCGTCTCCAACGTACGAGAGGACCCTCGCTTTTTTTCCGGTATTGACGAACTAACCGGCTTTTGTACCCGTTCCCTGTTGTCGGTACCTCTACGGGTTCGGGATGAAATCATTGGGGTGCTGGAAGTGGCCAATAAGCTAAACACCGATTTTGAAGTCGATGACCGTATCCTGGCCGAGACGCTGGCGGCCTCAGCCGCTATAGCCATTCAAAACGCCCGTCTGGTTGAGACGTTGCAAGAACGAACCGCCGAATTGCAAGCGCGCAACGAAGACTTGAACGCCTTTGCTCACACTGTGGCCCACGACCTCAAGCAACCCCTGGGGCATATGGTCGGCTTTGCCGAGCTTTTGGAACAGGATTACGCGTCTTTGCCAGACGAAGAGCTACAGCACTATTTGCATACGATTGCCCGGAGTGGACGTAAGATGGTCAATATCATTGACGAGTTACTACTGCTGGCCGGTGTACGCAGGATGAAAAAAGTGGAAATAGAGCCGCTGGACATGGCCAGCATCGTGTCCAAAGCGCAGAATCGCCTGGCCGATTTGATCAAGGATTATCAGGCTAGGGTCATCGTGCCGGCTGACTGGCCGGTGGCATTGGGCTACGCCCCCTGGGTCGAGGAGGTGTGGGTTAACTATATCAGCAACGCGCTCAAGTACGGTGGCCAGCCACCGCGCGTAGAACTGGGAGCCAACCAACTAACCAACCACCAATTAACCAACCAACCTATGATCCGCTTTTGGGTCCGCGACGACGGGACTGGTCTCATGCCGGAGGAGCAGACCCGATTATTTACGCCATTCACCCGGCTCGACCAGACACGGGCCAAAGGACATGGACTGGGGCTGTCCATTGTGCGTCGCATTGTGGAAAGGCTCGGTGGACAGGTAGGGGTGGAAAGTGCGATTGATGTGGGTAGTATCTTTTGGTTCACCCTACCGGTTAAGTAAGCCTGGGGCGTCTGCCTTATCTTTTTGTTAATATTTGTGACTTTTTCTGTAAAACCGGTGTCTATTAATGATAGAGCGTATACTTAAAAATTGTGTCGCACGATTATGCTCTGTACTTTATTTCGTGTCAAGTTGGGCTGTTAATCTTACCTCTGTTGTTAAAACGGCTGATACTTGGAGTACAGATACTGGACAGGCCGATTTGTCAGATCTCTCTGACGAAGAGCTGGTACAGATATGCTTGGCGCGAGGTATGAAAGATGAGCGGCCTTTTCGAGAACTTCTTCGACGGCACCAGCAAACTGTTTGGCATACCTGTTACCAATTTGTGCAAAATACTCAGGATGCTGAAGATCTAACCCAGGAGGTATTTTTTAGAGCCTATCGTAGTCTGGCCCAATTTGCCGGTCGCGCCTCTTTCAAAACCTGGTTGCGGCGGATAGCCATCAACACCAGTCAGAATGAACTGCGACGCCGGTCACGGCGACCACAGGAGGAGGAGACACCGCTTGAAGATATGGCCGAATGGCTGCCGGCCAGGGGAGGATCATCGGCTACAGACAGGGCAGCCCAGACCCCCCAGGAATATTTAGCCGAGGCATTAGCCACTTTACAGCCGGAAGTATATGAGGTGTTACAACTCAAAGACCTGGAACAACGACCTTATGCTGAAGTGGCTCAAATTTTAGGCATTAGCCAAAGCGCTGCCAAAATGCGGGTCCAGAGAGCCCGACTGGCTCTGGCCACCGCTTATCAAAAATTGTCAGGAAATTGAACGAGAGAAAACGACATGCTCACATTTGACCATCCTCAAAACTTACTGGCGTTTGTCAACGGTCAGTTAAGCGAGACTGAAACGACCACCATCCTTAGCCACCTGGCCCAGTGTGACCAATGTCTGGCTACCGTCGATCAGCTTTGGGCCGAACATCCGGTTGGCCTGGCCAGCAGAGCCGTCCCTGAGTTGGATCCAATCGCTGCTAAACGACTGGAAAACCGGCTGGTGAAACGGATCCATCGTTCAGACCTGGGCGGACGAGTGGTTTGGCTGGGGACCGTCGGTTTAATGAATACCCACCTGGTTATGTTCGGACCTATGCTTGAGACCTACCTGACGCTGTTAAGCCTCCTCTTTAGCAGTAAACCATACACAAAGACAAAAAAGGAGGACGTAGATGATTAACCTGGATGTTATCCAAAACACCATATCTAACCTGATAGCCAACACGATTAGCTTTATTCCTAAGCTCCTAACGGCTATCATTATCCTGGCTGTCGGCTGGATCATCGCCAAGATATTGCGCAAGCTGATTCAGCAATTAGCAGAACGAATTGGGCTAAACAGAATCATCGAGAAAACCGGTCTAACCCAGGGCCTGGTCCAGGCTCAAATTACCCAAACCCCCTCAGAGATGTTGGGCACTTTCATCTTTTGGTTGATTTTTCTGAACTTTATCCCGATGGCCCTGGAGAGCCTGGAGTTGTCTGCTGCTGTGGCCCAACTGCAACAATTCATTGCTTATCTGCCTCACTTGCTGTCGGGGCTACTGGTTTTTATTGGCGGCTCTCTGGTGGCTCAATTTGTCGGGCAACTGGTTCAGGCAGCGGTAGCCAGCATGGGCATTGAACTTCACCAGGCGCTTGGGCAGGCGGTACGCGGTTTTTTGCTCGTGTTCGTGGCTATTATCGCCGTCGAGCAGCTTGGTCTTGATGTGACGATTTTAACCGAGGTCATCGTCAATTTACTGACGCTTGCTGCCGCCGGACTGGCCCTGGCTTTTGGTCTGGGGGGGCGGGAGGTGGTCCGTAATGTATTGGCTGGCCACTACGCCCGGGAAGTCTTTACCTTAGGCGATAGGCTGGTAGTTGGCGATCATGAGGGCACCCTGGAAGCAATTGGCACGCTCAACGCCGAAATCATAGTAGGTGAGGAGCGGCTGGTTATCCCTAATCGTCGTTTAACCGAAATGAGTGTGCGGGTGCATGGCAATTCGCTGGCAAAATGACACTTATTGATGCCCAACAGTAAATATGTGGGGATTGGAGGGAAAAGAACCGATGATTGATATTCTATTGGTTGAAGACGAAGTAGCGCATGCCGAACTGATCCGCCGGGCTTTTGAGGCTCAGGCAGGACAGATGAACCTGATGATAGCCCGCAGTCTGCAAGAGGCACACGACTGCCTGGTCGAGTCAATTCCTGACCTGGTAATCACCGATTTGATCTTGCCTGATGGCAGAGGTATTGAACTGTTGCCGGCTGACAAAGAAGAAATTGCTTATCCGGTGGTGGTTATGACCAGTCATGGCAACGAACAGGTGGCTGTCGAAGCGATGAAGGCCGGGGCACTGGATTATGTGGTCAAGTCGGAGGTGACCTTGCTGGCTATGCCTCACATCGCAGAGAGGGCTCTGCGGGAATGGGGATACATTATTGAGCGCAAGCGGGCGGAAGAGAAAATCCGCTTGTTGAGTGCAGCCATCGACCAGACGGCCGAGGGGGTGGTCATTACGGATACAAACGGCACCATCCTTTACGTTAACCCGGCCTTTGAGCGTATCACCGGCTACAACCAAACCGAGGCCATCGGTCAGACCCCACGAATGCTTAAAAGCGGTCACCACAACGCCGTTTTTTACCAAGAACTATGGACCACGATCAGTAGTGGCAACGTCTGGCAGGGGCGCTCTGTTAACAAAAAGAAGGACGGTAGCCTCTACACCGAAGAGACGAACATCACCCCCGTACGAGATGAGAACGGCGCCATTATCAACTATGTAGAGATCAAGCGTGACGTAACCCATGAGTTAAAACTGGAAGAACAACTTCACCAGTCGCAAAAGATGGAGGCGGTCGGACAACTGGCCGGAGGCGTGGCCCATGACTTTAACAACATGCTGCAAGCAATTCTGGGCTATACCCATATGGCAAAATCGTCCCTGCCCTTAGAAAACCCGGCTCAGGCCGACCTTGACTATGTGTTAAAAGCAGCCAACCGGGCCACCTCGTTAGTCCGACAACTGCTGGCTTTTAGCCGACGAGAGGCATTACGGCCCAAGCATCTGGATTTAAACGATGTCATCATCAATCTTTTGAAGATGATGCAGCGGCTCATCGGCGAACATATCGATCTCGAGGTACACGTCCAAAACGGTATCGATACCATTTATGCTGATCCGGGCCAGATCGAGCAGATTCTGCTGAACCTGTGCGTTAATGCCCGTGACGCTATGCCCAATGGGGGCCAGATCACCATTGAAACCGAAAATGTTCATTTGGATCATTACTATGCCAAAAGCTATCCCTGGGCCAAAGAGGGGGACTACGTGCTGTTGTCCGTCTCCGATACGGGCGTTGGCATCCCGCCTGAGATTCGAGACCGTATCTTTGAGCCCTTCTTTACCACTAAACAGATCGGCGAGGGGACAGGCTTGGGGCTGGCCACTGTTTACGCCATCACCAAGCAACACGACGGCTTGATTAACGTCTACAGTGAACCGGGGCACGGTGGTACTACCTTCCGTATCTATCTACCGGCTATACCGGGCCGGAAAAAGTCCGGTACGGAGGAAAAGAACGAACTGCCGGCGGCCGGGGGTACAGAAACGATCCTGCTGGCCGAGGATGATGAGTCGGTGCGCGACTTGGTGGTGCAGGTCCTGGAGCAAGCCGGTTACCGGGTGCTTGTGGCCCCCGATGGTGAGGAAGCACTACGGCTGTTCAGGCAACAAGGAGAGACCGTCGATCTGGTTTTGCTTGACACGGTCATGCCGAAAAAAGGCGGACGAGCAGTTTACGACGTTATTAAAAGCCAGCGACCGCACCTGCCAGTCTTGTTTAGCACCGGTTATGGTTATAACATTCTGAAGAACGGTCACCTGCCAAAAGAGGGGATTCAACTCCTCAGAAAGCCCTACAGTCCGAATGAGCTTTTAGGTAAAGTGCGAGAAATGTTGGAGTGAATCGATGCCCCAAACTGTTAACGACCTGCAACGCATCCTCAACCGTATTGATGGTAAAGGTTATCCGGCCTACAAAGATATACGCGGTAGCTACATCTTTGACCAGTTTACCCTGCTGATTGACCACGTTCAGGGTGATCCGTTCGCTGCCCCCAGTCGGTTGCGTGTGCGTCTACCGATGCACATCGCCCGGTTTCCGCCTGATACCCGGGCCAACCGCAGTCGCTTGATCGCTTTACGCGACTTTTTAGCCGGCACTTTCGCCGGGGAGTGCCAGGCCGTCAGTGACCGGAGCCGGGGCTCCGGCAAGAGCGGGTTGATTGCTATGGATGTGCCTGGTCAGGAGATTCTGGAACGTTCCTCGATTGTCATCACGGATGACTTTGTCGAGGCTCGCTTTGTGGTGGGCTTACCGGCCCGAGGCAGGCGGGTCTTGGGTCGTCAGGCCGCCATGATGCTTTGCGACGACGTGCCCAAAATCGTCAATGCTGCCCTGAAATACGCCAGCCTCAACACAAAGCGCCTGGCTGCTCACCTCAACACGGCCGAGGATGCTGATAACCTGCGGGCTCAACTGCCTGATCTGGGCCTGGTCGCTTTTGTGGCCGATGGCAGCATCCTCCCCCGCCGTTCCGGCGTAGACGACCGCCCTCTCAGGGGCGACCAGGTCATCCCCTTTTGTAGCCCAACCAACTTACGGGTCGAAGTTTCGCTGCCCCACACCGGCCGGGTGACGGGGATGGGCATTCCCACCGGCGTCACGCTGATTATCGGCGGAGGCTACCACGGCAAAAGCACGTTATTGTCGGCCCTGGAGCGGGGTGTTTACAACCACATTCCCGGCGACGGCCGGGAGTTGGTGGTGACCGATCCGACGGCGGTCAAAATCCGGGCCGAGGACGGGCGACGGGTGGAAGGGGTGGACATTCGCCCCTTCGTCAATAATCTGCCCGACCACAGCAATGCGGCCGTCTTTCGGACCGATAATGCCAGCGGCAGCACCAGCCAGGCCGCTAACATCATCGAGGCCCTGGAAGTGGGTACGAAAGTGCTGCTCTTAGATGAGGATACTTGCGCGACCAACTTGATGATCCGCGACGCCCGCATGCAGGCTCTGGTGGAAAAGTCAGGCGAACCGATTACCCCCTTTATCGACCGGGTACACCAATTGGCCGACCAGCGTGGTATCAGCAGCATCCTGGTCCTGGGCGGCAGCGGCGACTACTTTGACGTGGCCGACACCGTTATTCGAATGGACACCTACCTCCCCCACGACCTCACCATCGAGGCTAAATCTATTGCCGCCAAAAACCCCACCGGACGGCAGGTCGAAATCACCGGCCCCTGGCCTGCGTCCCCACCCCGCATTCCCCTGGCCGAGAGCCTCAATCCCCGCAAAGGTAAACGGGAGGTCAGCATCAAAGCACGGGCCTTACGAGCCGTCCTGTTTGGTACCGAGGAGATTGACATGAGCGCCGTGGCCCAACTGGTCGACGAGGGCCAGGTCCGGGCCATTGGCCAGGCCCTCAACCTGGCCCGGGAGCGATTGATGCAGCCAAACCGTGATGTGGCCGGAGTGGTGGAGGCCATCATGCGGGAAATTGAACAAAAAGGACTGGACGTGCTTGATACCCGTCAGACGGGCGATTACGTCGCTTTCCGGCCCTATGAGTTAGCCGCCGCCTTGAATCGGTTGAGGACGTTGCGGGTACGATCCGCTGACAATTGATTTATTTAGCATTAGGTTTGACTAGAACATTAACAATCGCATAACTAGAGTTTTGCGGACGAGGCCACCGAAATACGGAGTAGGCGGCCATCGCGCCAGCGTAGGTTGGCTGCATTGAAACGGGTACAAGTG
>DAOUMU010000252.1:0-6448 GCA_034409055.1 Anaerolineae bacterium | reverse complement strand
AAACAGACATTGTAGTCGTAGGACGCGAACTGGTGAATGGACCTGTGGTTCGAATTGATCCTACGTTGGGAGCTAAACTTGGCCGGTCTGTGTTTGACAGCGGGTTACCGTTTGCGGTGGACTTTGGCTTTCAACTGTTGCAGGATTGGGATAATCCTTATCTAGAGACGAAAGATAAAGCTGGACGAGCCATAATTTCGGGGTTTGTGGGCCTTGGTGGAGGAGGTATTGCTTATGGTATTGCGTGGGTAGCAGTTGGAGCCAGCACCCCCCCTGCTTGGTTACTCTTTGGTGCAGGTGTCATTGTTGGAATTTTTGTAGAAAACCCAGTTTCAACCGCCATAAATGAAGCCATTTTTCCTGCACAAAGAAATTTAAGACCCCTGGAGTGAATTTATGAATGAGTACTCAGGAATTGTCATTTTTCTAACAATTGCTGGTTTGGCACTAATAGGAATAGGTATAGGGGCAAGATTGGGCTACTTTAAAACTTTGTATCTCGTTAAAGGTATTTCCGGTCTTTATCCATCTGGCTATATATATGCCTTTGTCCCTGCCGGAATAGGTTTCTTATTGTTAGCTTTTATAATGCTTTCGCCAGATAGAAGATTAGCACAAGATATAGTTATTTACGGTCTGTCAAGCCTTCTGTTATTATCCATCATCTTGATGACTTGGAAGCCCAAATGGTTAAAGCCTTGGTGGTTAAGATGGTTGGAAGAGCATTATGGGCACGTTTTTGAGGATATGTTAGAGGAAGCAAGAAATACGAGGGATTTTGAGCAACAAACACCAACTGAGGTAGATTTAGCAATTTGGGCAGATAGCATCGCCCAGAAACGCGGCTGGCAACGGTTGCGGTGAAGTAAGCAGAAGTTTTGAGCCCCAAACAAGTGAACCGCTGAACCACTGAGCCAAATGAGGGCACTGATTTCACTTCAGTGCCCTCAGTGCATTTCAGGGCCTCAGTGATTCTATCGCTTCAATCACCGTTGCGGCGGTCGGCGGTCGTCTCCCCAGCGTCCTCAGCCCATTTCAGCGCCCTCAGCGGTTCCAGTAACTTGCCCTCCAATCAACGATGTGCTACGCTTGCATACACCCTGCCCGACCCGACCGGCACCTCCCTGACCCTCACCGACGAGAACGGCGAAAACCCGCAGTACATCCTGTACGACGCCTACGGGGATGTATTAGAAAGCGATTTCTCGCCTGAACTGACCACTGCCCTGGCCGGGACAGGCAACGTCACTGATCCGGCCACCGGCTTGGTGCACTTGGGCAATGGTCGCTGGTACAATCCGGCCCTGGGCCGGCCCTTGCAGCCAAATCCTATGGGCGGCCCGCCGGATGTGCCGCAGGCGTTGAACCGGTACGCGGCGACGTCGCTGGGGCAGCCGGGGGTGGCGGCAAGCGTTTCATCACTCTCAGGGTTGGGATTCGCTACCAGCGTTATCAAAAATGCAACAGGGGGTGTTCTCAGTTATGCCATTGGCGAAACAATAAGCAGTGGCAGTACGGCAACAGTAGCCCGGATAGGTCGTATAAGTCTTGAAGCTAACCGCGCCGCATTGAAAGGGGCCGGACTCACCGATATGTTCAACAAAACCGGTGGAGGTGGGGTTGGCAAGTCCACTATCTTTGAAAGCCGTTTGGTTCGTGAAGCAGGCGACAACCTCTTTGAGGTGATTGGAGATGCTCAAGGACATGTCATAGATTTAGGCAAACTGGAAGCAAGAAGCACAACCCGGTGGCCCATAAAAGGCACATTCATTGCAGATGATATGCCAACTCGCAACTTATGGCTTTCTGGGACAATCTGGCGAAGCGCGGCCTGGGGTACAGCTATTGGGATTGCTATTGAGACCCCATTCTTTGTCTCAAATGTGTTGCCGGATCCGTATTTGACTACTCAACAAAAGGCTTGGCAGGCTGGGATTACTGTATTTGGTATTGGAGGAGCAGCAATAACTGGTGCGGCGGTTGGGGCAGCTTATGGAAATGTCCCTGGAGCGGTAGTTGGTTTTGTAATCGGTCTTGGATACGAGTATATACTTGTGCCTATGATAATTCGACCAGCAATTTACCAGTTTAGAGGCATTGATCCCTATGATCGAGCACGTAGATTAGCTCCGTTAAATTGAAGGAGGATCGAAGATGTGGCGTCTAGTTTGTTGGTTTTCACTAGGTATTCCGTTTTTTCTACTCGGGATAGCTATACGTCAAGGTTGGGTGAATAGATGGTATCTTCATACACAATTTATTCCCTATATGCCACCCTCTACAATGTATAGTCTCATACCTTTAAGTTTTGCATTCTTCTTGCCACCTATAATACTTGCACTTCCCATCAGTGGCGAGGTTAAAGACATTCTCATTTTCTCGACTTGGGGCATTTGTTTCCTGTTAATGATGACTTTCCCCATTTGGAAACCAAACTTTCTCAAACCTGATTGGTTACGGCGGCTGGAGTCGAAATACCCACCGGACGTGATAGATTATTTCAGAAAAGAATGGAAAAAGATGGATCGAAATGAGTGGGCGCAAAAGATTCGCACAGAGGAAGGAATGGAAGAACTTATCAGGAGGGTGACGGATTAACCTCACTAAAGTGCGGCGCAAGCACGGGCTATGAAGTGGGAACAACTGAACCACTGAAACACTGAGCTAAATGAGGGCACTGAAGTGAAATCAGTGTCCTCAGCGCATTTCAGTGCCTCAGTGATTCTATCGCTTCAATCACCATTGCGGTGGTCGGCGGTCGTCTCCTCAGCGTCCTCAGCGCCTTTCAGCGCCCTCAGCGGTTCTATCCCTCCACCCCCCTTGGCAACGGTCGGCGGTCGGCGGTCAACGGTCGTCTCTCCGGTGCCCTCATCGTATTTCAGTTCAGTTCATTAAAGCAAGATAACCACGGATACGGAAATACACGATGATGAGCATACCCTATCGTGTACTTCTTCATCCGGGGTTGTCTATCAGTACAAGAAGCCCCGCACAATCCAGGCAACACTGGCCGGGACAAATGATTATACCTACGATACCGCCAATCGCTTGACCGAAGTTGACGGAAAGTTTATAGTGGCGATAATAACGGTAATCCTACAACTGGCTGCTGAAAACCAGCCAGCCTACCCGTTCCGGGCACAGGCGGCTACACCGGCACATCCTACTTACAAACCTCGTCGGACCTGGACGTTCTTTACCAACCGAGTGAAATCAGCGCCAGCCCGGTGGTTTCCTATCCGATCAACTTCACCACAACGGGAACCTATACCCTCTGGCTGCGGGGCTACCCGACCAATGCGGCCGGGGATTCGGTCTATGTGGGCCTGGGGGACCAGGTCGTTGAAGCGACCGGCTTTGCTCCCGATACGTGGGAATGGGCGAATGAGCGAATGGCGAGTGGCCAAGCAGTCACGCTCTCGGTTGAAGCCAGCGGGGTGTACACGCTGAGTCTGTGGATGCGGGAAGATGGCCTGCGCCTGGATCGCCTGCTGTTGACGACGGATACCACCTACCTGCCCTCTGGCGACGGCCCGGCGGAAACGGCTCGCCAGGTAGGCGGTGGGGGGCAGATCACGCCCCTGGACCACACCATTGTCTATACCTATGACGACCTTTACCGCCTGACCGGCGCCGACTACAACACCGGCGAGTCGTATGGGTACAGCTACGATCCCGTGGGCAATCGCCTGCAGCAGATCATCAATAGCAACGTGATTTCCTATACCTATGACGACGCCAACCGGCTGGCAACCCTGAACGGGCAATCTGTCTATACCTTCGACAACAACGGCAACCTGCTTGAAACAGGAGTGATAACCAACGTCTTCGACGCGGCCAACCGCTTGACTGAGACAGCCGTTAGCAGTCAGCAGTTAGCTGTTAGCTACGATGGCCTGGGGAATCGGGTGGCGCAGACGGTGGGGGTTAGCACGACCTACTTTGCCCTGGATGTGGCCAGTGGGTTACCGGAGGTGATCTACACCAGCGAGGGCAACACCTACTTGCATTTACCCGGTGTGATCGTGGCCGAGAGCGCGACGGGTGAGACTCGCTACTTGCTCAGCGATGGCCTGGGCAGCATCCGCCAGGCCGTGGATGACAACGGCGAGGTTGTCTCCTACCACGAGTTTGACCCCTACGGCAATCCGGTGAGCAATAATGGCGGTGAGCCTTATGGTTACACCGGAGAATGGTGGGAGGGTTACAATGAGTTGTTGCATTTGCGGGCAAGGTGGCTGATGCCGGAGACGGGGACTTTTTTGAGTAGGGATGCGGTGGAGAGTGAGCCGCCGTACCAGTATGTGCGGGGTAATCCGGTTAATCTAGCCGATCCGTCAGGGTTCATTTCCGAGTGTGAAGGCTCAAAATGTAAAGTAGAACTTCTTACCGTTCCCGTAAGAAAAATAGAATTTCTTGGTCACTATGGAATTATTCATACCGACCAGAATGAAAAGCAGAGATTCCTGGATGCACTTCCTGAAGATACAAGTGTTGACTGGGGTGGGATAATACTCAGTGGTGACACGACAGATATGGGAAATCCTGTATTTTGGGATCCGAAAACTCATCCATTCGACGGTATAGCTGGAATAATTCAAGCGCACATAGTAAAAGACGATGAAATTGCCATACAGGCTGTGAAGGAAGATTCACAAACATCAGTTGTTGTCGTAGCGGAAGGTGAAGCAGTTTGTGACAAGTGGGATTGCCTTAAGAGCGCAATGACTCAAATAGAGCAAAATCAAATCGCGTACCAACTGATGGGACCAAATAGTAATTCTGCGGCAATCTCCGTATTGCGGCATTGTGGTTTATCATGGTTCAAACCTGCTATAGTACTTTCACTAAAAACACCGTGGCGAGCTCATCCAGGATGGACTCTTAACCTATTGAGTGCTGATGCTAACGCTCGACAGCAATAAATGATAAAGGATTTACTTTTATGAAGATCTTTCGCTTTTTGGTCGGTATTCTAGCCTTAATACTTGTATTCCTCTCGTGTAAATTTATGTTATCAAGGAATGAAAAATTCACTTTAGAGGAACTCAAAGCGTTAACTGAGATCGATCGAGTTGAAGTGTTTCACGAAGACAGTTCTACAGGCGAAAACCATCTTATTAACATCATCACCGATACTCAAAAAATTGACTCTGTCGTAGATATTTCTCGTGCTTACGCAGAGAACTGGCAATATGAATACCCTTATGCAAAACCAGGTCCTTTGAGAGTAAGATTTTTTGATGCAGAAGAGCAAAAGCTAGAAGTCATGATTGGCTATCATTATAGAGAAAGTGCAAACAAAACTCGCTTCTACCTTAGTGTTCCTTTTGGCCCTGGGAAAACTCTGCAACAACAAGAGTTTGATGAAATAATAAACGTTTTAGATGTTGACGCATCGCTAGCAAAGATAGAATAATAAATCGAGAGCAGAATTAAGTAACTCGGTCGGGTTAAGGCATCGAGACCTAACCAACTGTTCCATTATTTAACCAAAAAAAGCGCAGGAGGCTCGATTTACCATTCTGCGCCTTTTTGTTTGGGGCGTTTACTTTTTCTTTCTAAAATCAAGACACCCGCACTCTGACAAACTTCCTCCTGGTAGTAGAATAAACCAATTCTATCCATCAGGAGGCAACTTATGCACACAGAAATCACACAATTCACCCGCTGGCTGCGGTGCAAAAAGCCGCATAGCAGCACCCACATTCACTATGCCAGTGATCCACGGCTGTGCTTCGCCTGGGCGACAGAATCACTGATTACACTGAGGGGACTGATTTCACTGAAAGAGTCAGTGTAGTCAGCAGTTTTCAGTGCTTCAGTGCTTCAATCCCCGCCATCGCCCGGCCATAATCCCCGGCCACCGTGTTCTCGTAAAGGCGCGCATACCGCAACGTCGTCTCCACATACCGATGCCCCAAGATCCGCTGCACCGTCACGCTATGCGTGGGCGTTCCGGCGTTGAGCAACAACGTCGCACACGAATACCGCAGTTGGTGCGGGGTGACGTACAGTCCACAACGCTGCCCGTAAGTTCGCAGCCGTGCCCCACAGTAGTCGCTGCTTAAAGGCTGATGGCGGTAGATGAATACGTGATCGGTCGTCGCCGGACCGCGTACGGATTTGTCCCAATTGATGGACCGTTCCGGCTCCGGCTGGTTGCGCCGGTAGCGCAGGTATTGGACCAGCTTGGTTAGCCCTTTGTGATAGGCGGCCAGTGTGGCCGGTTTGAGTGAGGTTCCGTTGGGCCAGATAATCCCGTACCCGCTTGAGGTCAGTTAATGTTACTTTATGCCCGTTGGCAGTATAAAAGTGATCTAAGGGAGTTCCGAAATTTAAATCATCCCAAAACTTTCGGTGGCGTGAAGCGTAAAACGTGAAACGTGAGGATTTATGGCGTAAAAACATCACGTTTCACGCTTCACGTTTCACGGAGTTGGGACAA
>DAOUMU010000251.1:0-20570 GCA_034409055.1 Anaerolineae bacterium | reverse complement strand
ATCCACATCCCCCCAGGCCACGCTCCAGGTGTCGTCATTGTCACTGGAGGTCCAGGGATTGTCGGTCTGCAAGACACCCCCTTGGTTCAGGTACACTTTGTTCGCGCTTCCATAATAATTCCCGACGGCCAGATCGAGGTCGCCATCCCCATCCACATCCCCCCAGGCCACGCTCCAGGTGTAGTCATTGTCACCGGAGGTCCAGGGATTGTCGGCGGCGGTCTGCAAGACACCTCCTTCGTTCAGGTACACTTTGTTTGGGCCATTATTATTCCCGACGGCCAGATCGAGGTCACCGTCCCCATCCACATCCCCCCAGGCTATGCTCCTGGTGTTGTCACTGTCGCCAGAAGTCCAGGTCGCAGGGTTGGCGGCAGTCTGCAAGACACCTCCTTCGTTCAGGTACACTTTGTTCGCGCCATCCCAATTCCCGACAGCCAGATCGAGGTCGCCATCCCCATCCACATCCCCCCAGGCCACGCTATAGGTGTAGTCACTGTCGGCAGAAAACCAGGTAGCGACCGGGTTCAAGGCCACGGGTTCGTCGGCCTGGGCGGGGGTGGGCCAGAGCCAAAGGATAGTGAGGAGAATTTCTATTCCCGTTACACACGTAATGATCGGACGATGATATTTGATAAAGGGCATTGCTACGCTCCGTTGAGATTTCTGTTTAAGGTCATGACAGCAAATTGGGAAGAAGTCCAATTAGCGATCCGCTATTTTAGCAACTGTGCCAAATATTACAATGAAACCATTATAACACGGAAAGTGCGTAAAAATATTTCAATTTAAATTTCAAAAAAAATTCATTTTGAATTTTTCAGGTAACTACCTTGATAAGGCCATATTGCGTCGCCAATCCCACCTACAATTGCCGGATTTGGCAATCCAGGTTTACCTCTTACAATATAAAAGACGAGAGCCTATTCAATTCTTCAATCGAACAGTTAGGATATTGCTAAAATCACCAAATTAGTGGGGCAAGAGTCGCCCATTCGCCATTTATGGATGCGTATGCTTTCAATTGTTGTTATTGTGGTTACCCTCTACGTGGGGCTGGTAGCCCTGGCTTTTCTCTTTCAGGAGCGTCTGCTTTACTTTCCTCTGCGTGGTCTGGCCGCAACGCCGGCCAGTATCGGCCTGACTTATGAAAACGTCTGGTTAAAAACGGCTGATGGGGTCAAATTGTCCGGCTGGTTCATTCCGGCGGAGCCGGCCAGAGGGGTGGTGCTGTTCTTTCACGGCAATGCCGGGAATATCTCCCATCGTTTGGATTCCATTGCCACCTTCCACGACCTGGGGTTAAGTATCCTTATCATTGATTATCGGGGCTACGGTCAAAGCAAGGGAAAAACCACCGAACAGGGGACCTACCTGGATGCCGAGGCCGCCTGGCGCTATCTGGTTGAGGAAAGACAAATTCCCCCCACAAAGATCGTTTTATTTGGTCGATCTCTGGGCGGTGGGGTGGCCGCCTGGCTGGCCCAGACCCATCGTCCGGCCGGCTTGATCTTGGAGTCTACTTTTACCTCGGTACCGGACGTGGCCGCTCAACATTACCCCTTCCTGCCGGTTCGCATACTGACCCGGGTTAATTACAACACCCTGGACCGTCTGCCAGCCATAAACTGCCCGGTCTTGATCGTGCACAGCCCGGATGACAGGTTGATCCCCTACCAGCACGCCCAACGATTATTTGCCACCGCCCAGGAACCAAAGCAATTTCTGGAACTTAGAGGCGGCCATAATGAGGGGTTCATCCTATCGGCCCAGGTGTATGAAGCCGGGCTGGATACTTTTATTACCTCCCTGCCAGGTATCTCCACCTCACAAAACTGAAACAGGTTGAAGAATAAACAACAAATGCCAATCCACGTACATCGCTGGGACTTGTCGCCTCAGGAGGCATTGGCCCTGCAACAGAAATTAGCCGGTCAGGTCATCCAAGAGAAGCAATTGGGACCGGTGGCGACCGTGGCCGGGGTCGATGTGGGTCTGCACGATGACCTGGCCCAGGCCGCTGTCGTCGTGCTCAGTTACCCCGAGTTGGAGGTGATAGATTATGCCCTGGCCAGGCGGCCGGTCACTTTTCCCTATATTCCCGGTCTGCTCAGCTTTCGGGAAGGACCGGTCATCCTCGACGCGCTGGACAAGTTGCCCTCAAACCCTGATTTACTTATTTTCGATGGGCAAGGCCGAGCCCACCCCCGCCGCCTGGGGCTGGCCAGCCATATCGGGCTACTGGTAGACCTGCCCGCCATCGGTTGTGCCAAATCACGGCTATGCGGCCAACATAAAGAACCGGGCCTGGAGCGAGGCAGCTACGTTCCGCTCATCGATCGGGGGGAAACGATTGGGGCAGTGGTACGCACTCGCAGCCGGGTAAAGCCGGTGTTCGTTTCTGTCGGCCATCGCGTTGATTTACCAACCAGTATTGAATACACCCTGGCCTGTTGCCGGGGGTACCGTTTGCCAGAGACAACCCGTTGGGCACATCGTGTGGCCGGTGGGGCACTTCCACTTTTATGATGCAGAAGCTTTTTTCAAACCCCCAAATCCTGGGGTTTTTTACAACCTGAAGATGGTGTATGATGGACAACAGATAGTTCTCGTACTGAATTTCGCTTCTGGAGTTAATCCTATTGAACAAGGTTAACGAGGATCAAGGAACCATCACCAGTGGGAACTGGTCACTTGCCAATATCAGGTCTGGATTTAGGCGGGGTGGGATAAAATGGGTCATCTACGCCGTGGCCATCCTGGCGGTTGGCGGGTTCTTTCTGATCAACTACCCACTTGAGACCGTGATTGTGGCTTTATTTGTAGGCAGTATTTTTTCAATGCGTCGGGGGTAACTTTATCAGAGGACTTATCTGGCCAGACCTCAGCGGTTCTTAACCCCGATTTTACTGGCAAATCAACAGTATTTCAATTAGGAGTTGGTCTGAACACCAACTCTTTTGTTTTGCCAGGCCGCTAGCGAACTACCATCACCGGACAGGAGGCGTGGTGAATGACTTTTTAGCATAGTCCAGCGTTCTATGGCTGTGCTCAGAGCCATCAACGGCTACGACGATTCACTCGAATATTTCTGGTCCCCCTTTTTACCAGACGCAAATAGATGTTTTTGCTTTTGAGTGAAACGCCTTCTAGCGGCACGAACGTTCGGTACAGGCTGATTAGCACGTAAAAAATAGCGTAACCAATCGACATAGCTACTAACAATCGGTTGGTGTTCGGGTAGAGCCACAATAAAGCGGCAGTGGCCCCCCCCCACAATAGCGTCGCCATTAACATCGTTCGCCGTAGCCATGAGTTGCGGGTTAAATAATCCAGGCGAGAAGGATAAACATATTTGATGGGCACAAAGACCAAGACCGACAAAACCAGCACAATAATCAGGTTAGTCCAGGGAGACGTTTGCCAGAAAAACAAGTAGAAAACCACAATGTTCCAATAGCTGGGGAAACCCTTAAAAAAGTGATCCTTGGTCTTAGCCTCGGGTTGGGTAAATTGATAAGCTGAGGCCAATACCACCAAGCCGGATCCAACAAATCGCCAGCCCGCCGGCAATAAATCACTTTCAAGGAGAAAAAAAGCCGGGGTCATCACATAATTTACGTAGTCCAGCAAATTATCCAGTAGAGCACCATCGATTTTGGGGGCAGCCACCTTTGTCATGGCTCGTCGAGCCAGTATACCATCCACCGAGTCGACAATAAGCGCTCCGCCCATCAGCCAGAAGGCTAGCAGAAATTGACCGTGATGAATGGCGCTCAGGGTCAACAGGCCAAACACTGCCCCGCTAGCCGTGAAAAGGTGGACTAGCCAGGCTGCTACGCGTCGCCGCCGGCTGACGAAAAACGTTAATTCATCTACCATTTCACGGGATAACTTTCATTGGTTATTTTCATAAAGCTCTGGAATAATGAGGAAACAGGGTCAAGTCGATTAAATTTCGAGGATAGCACAAACTGTAAGCAAGGGCAAACAATCTACCGGTTACTTACTCCCTACTTCCCTACGACATCAACTAATCCGGCTCATATCCTTGTTTGTGAGGGCAAGTCAGACCGCGTACTGAGTCGAGATGAATCGCTACCGTCTTCAACGCTTCTTCCTCATCATCCCCATTTGGCTGGCCAAAGGCCAGAATCAGTTCCTCCGTTTCTATATCCCAATCCATGTCAACAATCGTCAGACCGTTAACGCTATCCAGCAACCAACTATCATCAGTAAAATGTAAAGAGTCGCCGCAATGTGGGCAGAGAAGAGGCAAGGTGTGTCCATTTTGAAAAACAAGGGCCAGGTCAGGCTCGGTAATCAGGTCGGTAATAGGCGCACTATTAATATGGGCGTCTAAATATTCGGCTACACAGATAAAATCGTCATCGATGAGGATCATTGGAAAATCATCGTGGGAACAATAGATCATTCCCTCCATCGGATAATGCCAGGGAGAGGGCGATTCGGCAAAATCCATTGAGTTTTCGTCCTGGACTACTTCATCCTCCTCTTCATCAGGCCAGGGTCCATCGTAATCTTCGGGGATGGCCTCATCGGGTACGGCATCAACCATACTGACGCGGAGCATGTAAAGCATATTCACCAAAAATTGTTCTGGTCCATCCTCATTAATCAGTTCGACAGCCGCTCGTATCCAGGCCTCATCAGAAACCACCCGTCTATATGGCGGGATGCCCACATAGACTGGGTTGCTAAGCATACCTCGAATAGCGGCTTCGTTCATCTGATTGGGATCGTTAACGTACTTGACAGTACAACGAGGAAGAGGAGATTGATTGGATTGATTGTCCATTTTTTTATACACTTTCGTGTCTAAATTTGATTTTACCTAATTATAGACTAACTTGTAAGATGTGTCTACAACACCATGGGTACGCACTTAAAAGAAAAACGCACCTTGACGACATCCATACTTATAGTTATAGTAAGACAACGTAAGGAGACAGTAGACATTGCCTCAAAAAGTATCAAAAAGAACAAACTCGTCAAAACCAACGATGTATTTTTACTATGCTGGCTTGACGAATACGGGCCTGCTTAGAGATCACAATGAAGATGCCTACAAACTGCCAGATGATACCGATACCGAGACCCTGGCCAGTAAAGGGTATTTATATGTATTAGCTGACGGAATGGGTGGCCATCAGAAAGGAGAACTGGCCTCCGAGGTAACCATCAAAACTGTAAACTCAGAATACTATGCGACGGCCAAGTCCCTGCTCAGAGATAACCCCGAGGAAATTATTGTTGAAGCCTTATCCAGTGCTATTCAAACGGCCAATCAGCAGGTCTTGGAAGCTACGGAAGGGGGCGGAACCACGATTGTGGCTGCCGTTCTGCATGGCGATTCACTGGTGAGTATGAATGTTGGCGATTCGCGGGCCTACTTATTGCGTAACAATGAACTGCGCCTGATCAGTCGCGACCATTCGCTAGTTTCGCACTGGGTTGAGATGGGAAAAATCACCGAAGAAGAAGCCAGTACCCACCCCCGCCGAAATATGCTTTACCAAGCCCTGGGTCAAGGAGTTGAGGTAGAGATTCACACATACAGGGAAAAACTGCAAGTGAATGATATTGTTATTCTTTGTAGTGATGGCTTATGGGGCGAGGTGGATGAGTCGGCCATTAAGAAAGTCCTCAAACAAACCCCCTCCCCTCTGGCCGCCGCTAAACAATTGATAGATATGGCCAACGATTCTGGCGGTCCCGATAATATCACCGCCATTATCATCCAAGTTTCTAATCAAGAACCACATAATTTTGTTTAGTACCATTGGAAGGGCCTGCCATATTGACCCCGACCACTAAACCTGATATACTTTACAGTAAGAGACAATTTAACGCTATTCGAATTGGGAGGTTCGAAACATGGGACAACTAAAAGATTTAACTCTCCAAATGGCACGAGCAGTCGTAAATAACTCCGATCAGGTCCGAGTTGAGGAAGTGGAAGGTGCATCCATGATTGTCCTTGAACTCAGCGTCGATCCCGATGATATGGGACGGATCATCGGGAAGGGTGGTCGGGTCGCAAATGCAATGCGTACACTGTTACGCACCAGTGCAGCTAAGGAGGGCAAACGAGTTAACCTGGAAATTATCTAAACCGAATATGCCCCTCAACTGAATATAAATAAAAATGAGTCCCCTGGCTCAATGCTCAGGGGACTTTTATTTGGGTGTGTTTCATTTTAGTTGTAGAGCAATTTGCTAAATTGCCTCAAGGCCACTCGACTGTTCGTGCCTGACCGAGATCGGTCAGGCTAACGCCAGCGGGAGCACCAGCGGGGTTCGTACCGGTCTGGTGCATAATGGTCACGGTCCAGGTGATCGGCCCGCTGGTATGGCGTTGATCTTTACTGATACGCCAACTGCTGGTTTTGGTCCAGTATTCGCTGCGGGAGCCATCAGCCCAGGTCAGTTGCAATACATAAAATTCGTTATCGGCCAATAGACCGGTACTGGTCCAGTTAAAAAACAACGTAGACCCGGTTACCACCTGACCCTCAATAGGTTTTAGCAAATCCGGGGGGGGATAAGGCGGGCCGGGAGTTGAGGTCGGGGTAAGGGTGGCGGTTGGAGTGGACGTAGGGGTGGGTGTGGCCAGGGGCACCACGATCTCCTGCCCCGGAAAAATCAAATCCAGGTTTATATCGGGATTGGCCGCAATAATGTCGTCAACCGATGTGCCGTGTTCTATGGCAATCGCCAGCAACGTATCCCCTGATTCAATCACGTAAACAATTTGTGGTGGAAGCTGGTTATCCTCAGCCCCAGAGCGAGTTATATAAGGTATCAATAATGTCTGCCCTACGCTTAACAACTGTACATCGTCAATGTTGTTTAGTTTGACCAGATCCTCCACTGTTACCCTATATAACCCGGCAATGTAAAAAAGCGACTCGCCACGCTCAACGATGTGCGTCCGAGGGGTAGGGGTAGGGGTAGGGGTTACGGTGGCTGTGGGCAGCGGTGTGCCCGTAGCCGTTGGCGTACGGGTGATGGTCGGGCTTGGCGTGGCAGTAGAGGGAAGGCCCTGACCGGCCCGAACCGTGTTGTCAGGGGGGACCTGATAACTATTGACCCAGACCACGATACCGACAATAATCAATACCCCCAGGCCGATACCCAGCCAGGAGCCACTAAAAATAGAGGTACTCAACGGCAGGCTATCGACCGGGTTACCGCACATCATGCAAGTTTGAGCCTTTTCGGCCACGGGCGTGCCACAATGCAGGCAGCGACGCTGACGGTGATAGTGGGCCGTGGGTTTGCCGCAAACCGGGCAATGGGTTTCGTGGGCGGTTAGTTCGGTACCGCAGGATGAACACTCAGTCATATCAGTTACCAATTATCAATTATCACCGGTCAATTGTCAAAATTCGGCGTCGTCATCATCTGAATGACCACAGGGAAAGAGACACGATTGCCGCCAAGGCTAAACCGCTGATGATTGTGCCCACTGTACGTGGTAGAGTGCTGCCCATCCTCAACAGGAGGACGTGCTCGCCGGCCGGTACGTCCACGGTAATCAAGCCAAAAGGTGGTTCATAGCGATGCGCCAGGGGTTGACCGGCCAGGGTGACTTGCCAGCCGGGATAGTGGTACGTGTAAAACTGCACGGTGACCGCTTCCTCGGCCACCACCCGCACCTTATCCGACGCTCCCCCATGGTGCAGCGTTTCCACTGTACCTCGTCCGGCTATGATCCCGGCCACATGCAATGGCTGACCATCAAGATATTGCTGTTCCATAGGGCTGGTTTGCGGTTGCTCCTCTGTCACAGACACCATCCCCACCCGGTCCACAATCGAGGCTCTATCCCAATTAACAACCGCCAGCGGGCTTTCAGCCCAGTCAGGAACTTCGGTGTACTGGGGCAGGGTGTAGGGGAAAGAGGCCAGGATGATAACCAGGAACAGGAGGTACACCGGAGAGGCTGGCAGGTTTGGGATATGAGATGTGGAATGGGGGATATCAGATGGAGGATATGAGGTTGGGGGTTGGGAATTGATAATTGCTAATTGATCATCGGATCGAGCCAGGAGAGAGCCGGTCACCAGGGACATTGTGAAAGCGGTCATACCCAGCAGCCGCCAGGGAAACTGCACCAAAGTAGCAATGGGGATAATGCGCCAGATAGGTTCAGCCAGGGGCGACATCAGCAAAATGAAAACAGCGGTGGAAATGAGAAAAAAAAGGGCCGTGCCGTAATGGGGAAACCGCCGGCTGACGATATTCACCAGGGCAAAACCGATGAGCACCAAGGGCACAATCCCAAGCTGGAAAGAAAAATCATCCAGCAAGCCCGCCCCAGCGTAACCATAGCCCCACTGCGGGGAAAAGAATTGGGAAAAGTACACAAAATGTTGCAGATAGTTATAACTACCGCTGGTCCATTGCTCTATTTTGACAAAACGGGTTTCAGCAATAACCGGCAGTAGATAGATAGCCGCCAGGGCCAGCCCCAACATGCCGGCAGCCGCTGCCGGCAGGGCATGAATGACAAAAGATTTTAGCCCAAACTTCGATTTAGCCAGCACCAGGTAGAGAATGTAAACCATCAGAAAAGGACTAAACGTAAAGAAAGAGGTATGGTGGGTCAGGGCCAAAACCCCGTAAGCCAAACCGGCCAGGGCTGCCCGCCGTAGGGTCGGGGCAGCCACCAGTTCGGTAAAGGTCCAGAAAAGGAGGGGCACAATGGCCAAAGCCACAAACTCGGCGTAGGCGCTACGCACAAAGATTTCGACCAGATGGAAGGGCAGGTACATATAGGTGATGGCGGCCAACAGCCCGGCTCGACGGCCAAAGAGACGCTGTCCAAAGCCGTACATGCTCAGGCCCGCCCCAATCGTCGCCAGCCCGTACATTGTTTTGATGGCCGTGGTGAAACTAAGTCCCAACAGGTGAAGCAACTCGGCGGCGTAAAAAGCCAGAGGGGCATACAGGTTAAAGAGGGGATAGCCATAGCCAAAGGAAAAATCCGGCGACCAGCGCGGCCAGAGAAACCCATCGCGGAAGGTTTGGTCAAACTCGACCAAAAAGAAAACGCTATGTTTGGCATCATGGGCATCCAAAAAATAGGCCGGGGTCAGCAATGGCCCCCAGGCAAAAATGGACAAAGCCAGAATCAACCAGATGTTTGGGTCGAGTTTGGGAATACGATTTTTCACCTTTTCACATCCTGCGGCTTCGCGCGACGACCAACAAGCCCCCTAATAGCAAGATCGACACCACAGAAATCCAGCGTCCGACCACTCTGACCCCTGTATCCTCAAATCGAATTTCCAAGAAATGAGAGCCGGGGAGAATTGGCACCACCATCCAGCCTTCAATAGGCGTCGTGCTTATTTCCGGCCGCTCGACAACCGGTCCAATCCGGGTTACCGGCCCCACCTCTTTATCCAGGTTGCCATCGTGCGGTCCCAGGTCTTCGTAAATGTAAGCCTGCCAGCCGGGATAATAAGGCACAAAAAAGGTGACCATCTGTCCCTCCTTTTCGGTGCCAACCCAGAGCAGTTCGTGCACACTGTCCATTTCCATCGAGTAAACCCCCACGCTGTTATCAGCGGGTAAGGCCGTGTAATTGACTTTGGTGGTAATCTGACCGCCGCGTTCGACCTGCTCGGCCAGGGTAGACCAATTGGGAATACGCCGCACCCAGGCGGTCTGGCCCGTCATCTCATCCGCCGATTGTTGGAAGCGAAACAGGGCCGCCTGGCTAACCGGGCCTTCGGTTGGTTTGGGATCACGAACTTCGGCCTGGAGGTAGGGGTAACTGGAGAGGAGAATGAGGCCGGATAGAATGACCAGGGACAATGAGATGGGAGATGGGAGATGGGAGATGGGAGATTGGGGTTCAGGATGTATTGGTGTAGCTTCTACCTGCGTTTCTTGATTTTTATAACTGGTATCCAAAAAGCGGGCACAGGCGGCCATGATAGCCCCAGCAACAATGGAAATCAGCGGAGCAATAATGACTAATAATCGCCAGGGAAATTGGGCAAAGCTGGACAGGGGCAATAAGGTCCAGACCAGACTGGAAATGGGCACCGTCAAGAAAAGCATCACCAGGGTCATGCCCTGGAAGAAGTAGAGAGTCCGGCGGACGTGTGGCTTATCCAGTTTGGGCACCACCAAAAAGGAAAGGATAAACAGAATCGTTGCGGCCAGGCCAACTTGAAAACCGGCTTCGTCGTCCGGGCCGGGGATGCTGGTCCCAAAGCCCCACTGGGGCGAAAATAGTTGAAATATCTCCACAAAATCGTCGCCAAAGGCGAAACGACCGCCAACCCACTGGTCAACCCGCACAAAGCGGTACTCCAAAAAGGCGGGGAACCAGAAGATGGCACTTAAGCCGAGGCCCAGGCAAAGAGTGAACACTGAGGGGAGGCCCAAGATAATAAAACGTAAAACGTAAAACATAGCGCGGTCAAACCACAGATATGGAGTCCAAAGTGCACTTTGGACTCCATAATTCTCGCGGATTGCACAAATGTGGTGGGGTAACACTATAATAGGTTGGCGAAGTTCACCGCCTGGCTGATTCGCTGACTCGAAGAGCTGCCACAGGATCATAAAAGCGACATACAACCCCAAAATGGGCGTAAAGAGAAGGGCCAGCAGGTTACTGGTAAACATGAGCCCGGCATAAGCCAGCGCCGCCCAGAATATGGCCG
This sequence comes from Anaerolineae bacterium, assembly GCA_034409055.1. GTDB lineage: Bacteria > Chloroflexota > Anaerolineae > 4572-78 > J111 > DAOUMU01. Next base: position 9,861 of record DAOUMU010000251.1, on the reverse strand, counting down.
GCAGACGGGGCTGAGTGACGACCTCGTAAAAACCCCACAGGGTGAGCGGCACGAAGACAAAACCGACCGACTCGGCCAGGGCAGCCCGCACGTACAGGTCAAAAAGATGGTAGGGAATATAAACGTAAGTTAAAGCGGCAATCAAGCCGGCCGGCCGGCCCAACAAGCGCCTGACAAATAAATACATGGCCAGCCCGGATAAAACGGCTGATAGACCAAAAACGGTCTTAACCGCCGTCACAATATCCAGTCCGGCCAGATGGAACGCCTCCCCCGCGTAGGAGGAGAGCGGCCCATAAATATTAAAAAAGGGATACCCGTAACCAAAAGCAAAATCAGGCGCCCAGCGGGGATACCATACCCCATCCCGAATAGCTTTGTCGAATTGGTGTAAAAAATAAACCGAGTGACGGGCATCGTGCGCCCCCCAGAAATAGCCCGGCTGTAACAGCGGGCCGAGCACCGGCAGGGAAAGGAGAAGTGTTAGCCAGAAATACAAATCGAGATGAGAGATGGGGGATGGGGGATTTGGGATGACGTTTCTAACTGCTACCCAAAAGGCGGACACAGGTACCCAACAAGCGGGCACAGGTGATTTCTTATTCGACATTAAGGATTACCCTCCCCTCTGGGTCTGTGGGGACAGGGAGGCGGGCCATAGTGACCTCGTCGTACAGGCCAAGGAAGAGACGATAGGGACCGGGGGGAACATCGGCCGGAAAGAGAAGGGGATAAACATTTTCAATGAGTTCCCCCGGAATCCATTGGGAGGTAGGATAGTCGCCTGACAGGGGTTGGCCATCATATTGGGCCAGCACATGATTGTTGGCATCAACCAGATGGACAAATATCTTCAAATCCCGGTTAAATGGTAACAACGGTTGCCAGGTCACCTGCAGCAGTAACAGATCATTGGCTTGCAGCGGGCCATGGACGGCTAAAGGGATCGCGATTTCACCCTGTTCCAGGCCGGCCGTGTGGCCGTTGGTCAACACAAAAAAATTGTAATCGACGAGGGCCAGTTGCGCTTCCCCAAGCTGGGCCACCGGCCCTGCCACATATTGCTCCGTCTGAACAAATTGAGGCGAGAGGTAACTGTAACTACTCAAGATAACCAGGATAACGACGGTCCCAAACAGAGGCAAGTTCGTTAAACGTCTGTCGAGCCACAGGGCACTTCCGGCCAACACAGCCAGGCACAAGCCGGTTAACCCGAGCAGTTGCCAGGGGTAGCTCAAGGTGCTGGCTAAGGAATACCCCGGTGGGACCGAAATATTCCACACAAAAGCGGTCAACCCTAATTGGAGTAAGACCGAAATGAGGGCCGCGCTCAAAAAGAAAACCAGGCGGCGGTCTGTACGGCCCTCTGATGGCTCGGACGACGGGCGGCCTGGCCACAAAGCCAGGCTTAAAATTGTCAAGCCCACGGCGGCCAATCCCACCTGGAACGAAAGACCATCGTGCCAGCCAGGTCGACTGGGACCAAAACCCCAGTAAGCAGAGACAAGTTGGAAGGGATAGAGAAAATGATCGGTAAAACCAGGGGACAAGGGGGTAAGGCGGGGAGATAGGGACAAATAGAACAACAACACGGTTCCCATCCCCAGCAGAGCCATTAGAATCGACAGAAGAGACCGGCCCCGATAGATAACCAATAATAGCGTAGTGATAAAAACAAAAGCCCAGATGGCCAGCCCCAGGTGATTCAGGCTAAGAATCAACCAGAGCAGAATTGTAAGGAGTAAATGGGTGAATGGTGAATGGCGAATGATGAATGGCGAATGATGAATGGCGAACCCATAGGGCCAGTGGGGCGAACCCGCAGGGCCAGTGTGGCGAACCCGTACCCAAAAAGCGGGCACAGGCAGGGCCAGTGTGGAGGAATTTTTTGCCAATGAGGTGGTGGCCAGAATAACCCAGGGCAGTAATCCCCAGAAAAAGGCTTCACCCCAGGCCCCGCGTACGTATACCGTGGCAATTTGATGGGGCAAGTAAGTATAGACCAGAGCAGCCACCAACGCCCCGTGCGGTCCCAACCAGTCCTTAAGCCACAGAAACATGCCCACACTGGCCAGCAGCCAGCCCAGCCCCAGCACCACTTTTACTGCCGTTACCGGCTGAAGCGGTAACAAACTGGCCAAATAATACGGCCACAGGCCATCACTGCGGAGGGGATCAAAGTTAAGGCCGACGTGAGGCAGCCACCGCCAATCGCCCCAGTTGGCCCGCAAATCGACCACATTCCACGGCAGCACAAAACCACTATGGGTCTGGATGTAACCGGGATAAAAAAGGGGGGCAATGGCAAAAATCGATAAAATCAGAGCCAACAGGAGATAGATCCGTCTTGAAGCCGGCTCTGCCCGCATCCCAATCATGCTTCATCCAAAATCTCGGCTAAGCGTTTGAGATTATTGGCCACCTGGCGCATCGTGGCGACAATACGCTTCATGTCTGCCTGCACTTCAGGTGACATCTCTTTACTGATCAGGCCAAATTGAGCAATACTTATAATCGTCGAAATCTGATTGATTGTATCGTGCATTAAAACCGAGCAAGTTATGCCGGGATCATCAACAACTTCGGAACTCATAAAAATACCCCCGCAAACAGATTTGAGGTGCGTTTTATTTCGGTCGTAGGGCAAGTTGCTAACTTGCCCCTGAAACAAGTTAGTACTCTCAGCTTGTTCTGCAATTTTTACGAAGTTGCCTGGCCAGCCAAACCCAATTCAGCAGCCACCCCTTGCATCGCCTCTAGAACAAAACGAATGTGTTCGCTTAAGTCAATATTCAGAGCAGCGGCCCCGGCTTCAACTTCTTCGCGGTTGACGCCAGGCGCAAAGGCTTTCATTTTCCATTTCTTGCGCACGGATTTCACTTTTACATCCCGGATGTCCTTAGAAGGTCGCACCAAAGCCACGGCCGTAATCAGGCCGGTCAGTTCGTCAACAGCGTACAGGGCATGCTCCATTTGAGACTGGCGCTCAACGCCGGTTACCTCGGTCGCATGAGAGAGAATAGCTTGCACGATTTCTTCGTCAACCCCGCGCTCTCGCAAGATTGGCGTGCCGGTATTAGGGTGACCATTCTCGGCTACATCGGGGTAACGCTCGTAATCAAAATCGTGCAACAGACCAACCAGTCCCCATCTTTCTTCATCCTGACCAAAGTAGCGAGCATAAGCTCTCATTGCCGCCTCTACAGCTAACATATGGCGGCGCAGTTGTGGACTCTGAGTGTACTCGCAGACTAATTCCCATGCCTCCTGGCGATTCATCATTTACCTCCATTTACATAAGTGTGAGCAACGCATCTCCATAATGAAACTAGGATTATAGCACAAACCCATAGAGAGCGTAAGTAACGAGAAAGTTTTTAAAAAAGACGATCATGGTGATGACTATCGAAACCCTTTTGACAATCCCTTCTGATTGCATTAGAATAATTAATTACGCCCACGTTGCTGGGCGCATGTTTTATGAAATACACACAAATTTCGCGAAAAAGCGCGTTTTAAGGAGATTTTAATGGCTGGTAGTTACCCTACAGAAAAAATAAGAAACGTGGTTCTCCTGGGGCATAGTGGCTGTGGAAAAACATCACTGGCTGAAGCGATACTTTTTAACAGCGGTGCTATTAACCGGTTGGGTAAAGTAGAAGACGGCAACACCACTTCCGACTACGATGAGGAAGAAATCAACCGCACGATGTCGCTTAATCTATCCGTACTACCCTGCGAGTGGGAAGGTCACAAAATCAACGTGCTGGATGCGCCCGGTTACGCTGATTTCCAGGGTGAAATGCTCAGTGGCCTGCACGTCGCCGACACCGTTGTCCTGGTTTTGGATGCTTCGGCCGGTGTTGAAGTCGGTACGCAACTGACCTGGCAAATAGCGGTGGATAATAACAAGCCCATTGCCATTTTCATCAACAAAATGGATCGAGCCAATGCCAGCTATCGGCGGGTTATCGACCAACTCAACGACAGTTTTGAGGCCACCTTCGTGCCTATGGCCCTGCCGATCCGTAAGGGCGAGACATTCGAGGGGGTTGTGGATCTGATTACCCAAACGGCTCACACCGGTACCGGCCAGGCCGGCGATCCTCCGGCCGATATGGCCGATGAGATTGAAGAGTTCCGCACCCAGGTGGTGGAATATGCGGCCGAAGGCGACGACGAACTGATGATGAAATATTTTGATGAGGAACCCCTGACCGAAGCAGAAATTGCTTATGGCCTTCGGGTCGGTTTGGCCAACAGAAAAATCGTGCCGGTCTTCTGCGGCTCAGCCACAGAAAACATCGCCGTACGCAGCTTTATGCATACCATTGTCCAGGCTTTCCCCACCCCGGCCACAGAAATTACCGCCAAAAACACAAAGAGCGACGCGGATGAAACTTTAACCAGCGCTGCCGATGGACCACTGGTCATTCAGGTATTTAAAACGATCAACGATCAGTACGGCCGGATCAGCTACTTACGGATCTGGTCCGGCACGTTCAAAGGTGATACGCGTCTTTTTAACGCCCGGGCCGGCCAAGAAGAGCGCATTGGTGGTCTTTTTTCACCTCGGGGCAAAGAGCAGATTAGTGTGGAGGAGGCAGTGGCCGGCGACATTGCCGCCGTGGTGAAACTGAGTCAGACTCAAACGGGTGATACCCTGAGCGATAAAGCCCATCCCTTGACTCTGCCCACAGTAGAGTATCCCAACCCGGTTTATGCGGTGGCCCTTACCCCCAAGACCCAGGCCGACTCGGCCAAGCTTGGTTCCAGCTTGACTCGCATCACCGAAGAAGATTTGACGCTACGCCACCGGTATGAAGCTGCGACCCGGCAAACCTTACTGGAGGGAATGGGTGACACGCACGTCGATATCGCTGTGAAGCGCATGACCAGCCGCTTTGGGCTAGGCGTAGAGACCTCCATTCCCAAAGTGCCGATGATGGAGACAATCACCAAAATTGCCTCGGCCCAATATCGCCACAAAAAGCAAACGGGGGGCGCTGGTCAATTCGGTGAAGTTCACATGCGGGTCGAACCCATGGAGCGCGAGGCCGGTTTTGAATACAAAAGCGAGATCTTTGGCGGCGCTATCTCCCAGTCGTTCCTGCCCTCGATTGAGAAGGGTATCAAGCAGGTGATGGACCAAGGTGTCATCGCCGGCTATCCGGTCGTGGATATCAGGGCCGTGGTCTACGATGGTAAAGAACACCCGGTCGACTCTAAAGACATCGCTTTTCAGATTGCCGGACGGGAAGCCTTCAAATTGGCCGTGAAAGAGGCCAATCCCGTCCTGCTGGAACCGATTATGGATCTGACCATTACCGTTCCCGAAGAATATACCGGGGATGTCACCGGCGATCTGAGCACCAAACGAAGCCGCATGTCCGGTATGGAGCAGACTCGGGGTAATACCATTATCACCGCCCAGGCTCCCCTGGCTGAAGTGCAACGTTACGCGACCGATCTGCGCTCGCTGACCCAGGGACGTGGCGTTTATACGACGACCCTGTCTCACTACGAACAGGTCCCCAGCCACATTGCCAGCGAGATTATTGCCCAGGCCCAGAAAGAAAAAGAAGAAGAGTAAGTTCGTTAGACCACCACGACCAAGGAGTTCGCTATACCTTATGCCCTCAATATTTCCCTTTACGGCCATCGTCGGACAAGAACGAATGAAGATGGCCCTCATTCTAAATGCCATTAATTCCAAAATTGGCGGCGTGCTTATCCGGGGAGAGCGGGGTACGGCCAAATCAACCGCTGCCCGGGCCATGGCCGCTCTCCTGCCCGAAATTGAAGTGTTTGTCGACTCGCCCTTTAATGACGATCCGAACGCACCGGATACCTGGTCCGATTGGGCGAAAGAACGCATCGTCGCGGGCCAGGAATTGCAGGTGATCAAACGCCGGATTCAATTTGTCGACTTGCCGGTTAGCGCCACCGAAGATCGGGTCGTCGGTACCCTTGATATCGAACAGGCCATCAAAAAAGGCGAACGGCACTTTGAGCCGGGCGTATTAGCCGCAGCCAACCAGGGACTGCTCTACGTTGACGAAGTTAATCTGTTGGATGACCACGTGGTCGACTTGCTCCTGGACTCCGCCGCGATGGGCGTCAACGTGGTAGAGCGGGAGGGCATTAGTTTTTCCCATCCGGCCCGTTTCATCTTTGTGGGCACGATGAACCCCGAGGAGGGCGATCTCCGCCCCCAACTACTGGATCGCTTTGCCCTGTGCGTGGATATTAAAAGTATTGCCAACCCCATCGCCCGCATGGAGATCCTGGAACGCATCCTCAACTTCGAGCAGGATGCCGAGCAATTTTACCAAGAGTGGCAGCCCAAAGAAAAAGAGTTATCCGATAAAATTACCCGGGCACGCGAGGTATTACCCCAGGTCACTTATACCAAGCGCGACCTGTATACCGTGGCCGAGTTGATGGCCGAAATGAAAGTTGACGGCCACCGGGCTGATATCGTCATTCTAAAAACAGCCCTGGCCCACGCGGCCTTTAATCAGCGTAGTCGGATTACCCAGGAAGACATCCTTATTGCCGCCGAACTGGCCCTGCCCCATCGGCTCAAACGGCAGCCCTTCCAGGATACGACCATTCAATTCCAGGAACTGGCCGAACGACTGGAGCAGGTCCGCCAGGAAGCCACTGAACAAACCCAACAACTCAGTACGGGCGATACCATTCCCGCTTCCCAGGAAAAAAAAACGATTCTGAATCGGTAGATCCTGATCAGACCCCGGTGCCACCTATGGGGGCACCACCTCAACCCGATCACTCCAATCAAGCCACGGGTGAAAAAAGTCAAGCCCATTCTCCTGTCTCCGTTGGCGAGGATTTTGCTCCCAGGCGGCTGCAAACGCCCCTGGATAAAATGACCCGTTCTTCGGCCGGCAGACGGAGCTACACCAAAACCAACCGCAAACGTGGCCGCTATATTCAGGCCCGTCTGGCCCGGGGCAAGCCCAGAGACGTGGCCTTCGACGCCACCCTGCGTGCCGCTGCGCCCCACCAGCTCAAACGGGATCACGATGGCCGGGCTCTGGCCGTGGAAAAGCAAGATATTCACGACAAGGTGCGCGTCCGTCGAGCAGCTAACCTGGTTCTCTTCGTGGTCGACGCCAGTTGGAGCATGGCTGCCGCCGAACGGATGGAAGCCACCAAAGGGGCCATCATGAGTCTGCTGATGGATGCCTACCAGCGCCGGGATCAAGTCGGCCTGATTGTCTTTCAAAAAGAAGAGGCCCGCCTGGTCCTGCCCCCCACTTCCAGCGTAGACCTGGCCAAAAAAGCCCTGGCCGACATACCGGTTGGCGGTAAAACCCCCCTCTCAGCCGGCCTATACCTGGCCTACCGGGTGCTGACCCAACAGATACGTCTCCATCCAGAAATTATGCCCCTGATGATTCTCCTGACCGACGGCGCGGGCAACGTCTCTATCTCTGACCTACCGGCCCAGGAGGAAGCCCATCGTATGGCCAGAATGATCGAAGAAGAAAGCATCCGCTCCGTCGTCATCAACATGGAGCACGCCAGCTTCGACCGCGGTCTGGCCCAGGCCCTGGCCCAAGAACTAAACGCCCCCTGTTATACTCTGCACGAACTCAAGGCCGATACGTTGTATCAGACAGTGAAGGATGAGTTAAGGGTGGGGTAACTATTCACCACCTGTATTTCAAGAGTTCCTACCATTTTGTGGTGGGAACTCTCGGGCACTCATAGGAACTTTTTCCGTCCCTTAGTCCACAGATTTACGCTGAATTTTTGGGTTTATCTGCGTTTATCAGCGAAAAATCAGCGAATTCAGCGTTCCATTACCCGATTTCACCCCATTTACGGTCATTACAGGGTCTGATTCTCGTATATTCTTACTGAGAGATGTAAGAGCCCCTTATGTTACAATGAGTCGAGAGTTTACCGAATGACATGCCGTTTTTATCATTCTAAAATAGTACTTTTATTCTATTGTGCCCCCCCTGAAAAACGTTTATATTACATATGTATAATAATTTTAACATTGTTAAACGTAGCCGGGGACTACATTCTAACTCTTTCAAACCAGATTCAAACTTAATTCATAGATTTTTCAAACCAAATTTTAATAAAATTGTGCTACGTTTCACGGACGGGTTATACTCGGGGGTACTCTTCTTTTTCTATATCTTTTTACAACTGAATGAAGGCCTATCCACACTGCCACACCCAGCTTGGTTAGCCCAATAAAACCCAGGCTATAGGACTCTTCGCCGCCGCCTTCGACCCAGTGCTCTGTTTCGGCTCGTTTCGCACCAAGCTGCCACCTGATCTGAGCCGGGCATATTTGCTCCAAGTTTTTCGTTGGGGCTGCTTGAGCAAATTCGCGAACCTTAAAAAAACTTCAACAGTTTGCCAATGATAAAAATCATCGGCTGCTATAGGCAAACAAGTGCGTTCAAAATGCATTCAAGGCGTGTTTCATCGGTTCATTATTCTTGGGAACTGTAGGCACTCAAGGGCGTTTCCCACGAGTGCCTATGGAGTAAACGAGGTGTTTATTTCTTAACAGTCTCTGAGATAATCCAAGGCTGAGGCGTAAATTCCAGATACTTATACCAGGAGAGAGGGAAATGCTAACACAATCCAGTTTTATTCAACCTGAACATTCAACAAGTTTATCAGCCCGCGTGATCCAATTGGCCCTGGCCATTATCATGGCCAGTAGCTTTGCTTTTGTAACGTTGCTGTTATTGCTCATGGTCAGAGCAGAGGGTGTGCAGGCTGCACCGCCTGTCCGGCCCCTGGTAGCAATTTTTTCAAATACGGAGGTCATTACCCACACCGATAGCACGACCCATGAGATGCGGGTATTTGCCGATGGCCGGATTACTGACCAGTTTCTTACTGACAATGATGAAGATCAAATTGGTACTAGCAATATCAGTGCCACCACCATCGCCATTATGTTCGACCAACATGCTTCAACAGGTAATGAGGTAGATGTTGGCTCGCAGCTTGAGTTTTCAGCCACGATACCGATCACCCTCAATACTGTCTCAAACATTCCGGGCTTCAACGAAGATAGTCATGTTGTCTATGCCAGTCGGGTCCTCTCATACCAAATCACCCAGCGAACCCTGGCCGCCTATACGCATAACTGCGTGGTAATGGAATTGGTGATTGAGAATACCTCTGACAATGAGATGCTTACGGGGGGCAAGCTTCTTTATATGGTAGATATACAGGCAGCCCAAGCGTTAAACGACGATGAAGGCACTTTTGACTCTGGACGGCAGTTAGTTTATCACACAGATCATAGGGACGGGGTTGGATACGCGATGGGTTTGTCCCTCTTAGAAGGAACTTACAAAGGATATGGTATTGTCACTGATAATGAGTCCCAATACCCCGATCCTTCAGACGACGCCAAGATCAAAAATGAGTTAATGACCCCTACGAACGAGGTCATAGATGATGATAAGAATCACAATCTAGTTAGCTGGCTTGTTGCAGATATGCCTGATCTTGATCCTGGTCAGGAAACCATTTTAGCATTTGGTCTATGCGCTAGATCTATCAGGGGCGAGGATGAAAAAAAAGCCGAGGAGGCTATGCTGGATGATTTCGATGAACTGGTTAAGCTCTCAGTTGCCAAAACGGCTATACCGTACGCCCAAAGCACAATCATTGCCGATGAACCGCTTACCTACAGCATCACTTTGACCAATGATGGCTATTATTGCAATACCGCAAAAGTCGGCAGGTAATTGCCTCATAGAGGAATTCATCCCCTCTGAAGATGTACCATCTCGGGTGACGTATCTGACGGTAATTGAAGCCACCGTTCTTTCAAATCTTGAAGTTGCT